>PLDO01000371.1 GCA_003136215.1 Bryobacterales bacterium | reverse complement strand
CGAAGCTCGCCCGTCCGAGCTTTGCTCGGATGCACAAGGCGGAGCCTTATGCCACGGCTACTTTTTCTTTCTCAGATAAATCGTGCCGTTGTAGGTCTTGAAGGTGGCTTCGGTGCCGCCGCCGTTGATGGCGCCGGTGATGGTGCGGTCCATCTTCACTTTGAATTTGCCGTCGGCGGTATCGTTTTGCTGGGTGATGGCTCCGGGGCCGAGCTTGAAATCGAAGTCGCTATAGATTTTTCCGCGGTCGGTGCGCAGTTTCACGTTGGCCTTGAAGTCGGCCGGCAAGGTGACGTCGATGGTGCCGTTCATGCTGCTGAAGGAGAGAGGCTTGCCGGGGTCCACGCTGTCCATGGTGATCTTCATGGCGCCATTCATGGTATTGGCCAGGACGGAGCCGGATACGTTGGCCAGGGTGATTTGGCCGTTCATGCTGTCGACGTCCAATTCGCCCTTGACGCCTTCCACTGCGATTTCGCCGTACATGGTGTGCAGCTTGAGCGAGGTGTCGGGCGGCACGGAGATGATCAGTGCGGGGGATTGGGAGTGTTGCATGCGGACGGTCACTACGTTGTCTTCTTCCTCCACCGAGAGGCCGCGCTGCGGAAGGTCGAGGCGCTTCATGCCGTCGGCGGCTTTGTCGCGCTCACGGTCGCGGTCGCGCTCCGCGCGGCGGCCGTCGGCGCGCGCCTCCACGATCACTTCCTTGCCGGCGTAGCTCTTCACGGTGATGGATCCGCCCATCAGGTTCACGTCCACCTTGCGTGCGTGCGTGGTGTTGCGCGCGGGTACAACCACCCGTTCGCTATCGGCATCCTGTGCCAGGCCGAGTGAACAGACCATCAAAGTCATGCCCAGAAGGGCGCTGTATTGTCGCATGATATTTTCCCTTTTAGATCGTTTTGGAGTGCAGCCGTATGCTGCCGTTGAGCGTGTCGAAGGTCAGTTCCGGGCCGCCCTTGCCGGCGCGGCCGGCCATCTTGCGGTCCGAGCGGTAGACAAACTTCCCGTCACTGGTACCCCCCGCCACGGTTTGCGGCAGCGCGGTCACTTCGAAATCCGTATAGATGCCGCCGTTGAGCTTCTTGAATTTCAGGTCGGCGTTCAGCCCGTTCTGGAACCACACGTCCACACTCCCGTTGAGGGTTTTGAACTGGGTGGCCTTGGCCGGGTTCTTGCGGAAGGTGACCTTGACCTTGCCGTTGAGCGTGCTGACGATCCCGGAGCCGGCGACATCCTCCATCTCGATGCCGCCGTTGAGGCCGTGGATGTCGTAATCGCCGGTGGTCTTCTTGACGACGATGCCGTTATTGAGGGCCTTCAGATCGAGAGCGGTATCGAACGGCACCTGGACTTCAAAATCGAATACGACGCGATACCCGTAGTAGCTTTCGCCGCGGTAACTGGTGCCGTTGGCGGAGCGGAACGGCCCGTCTTCGTAAAGCCGGACGAAATTGCCCTGCTGCGACATATCCATCTTGACGTCGCGTTTGGCCTCCGCCATGGCCTCGCTCGAATCGGCGTAGATATGTTTTTCGATGGAAACCTGCACCTGGGAGCCGCCGGCGCCGGTGACGTGAATAAAGCCGTGGATATTGTCCACCAGCAGCTTTCTCGCGGCGCTCCCGGCGGCGATATCGAAGGTGCGCCGGATGGTCTCCTTCTCGTCGAGCTTCCAGTGGTGGTCGTCGTCCCAGCCGCCGGCTGCCAGCGGCAGGGCGGCCATCATCAGAATCAGGGAGCTTCTCATCGTTGCGTCTCCATTTTGTGCAGCGCCCAGGCGGCGCGCTGCCGCACCATTTCGTCGGTCTGCATGTCCCTGGTAATTCTTGCCAGGCCGGGCGCGACATCGCGCGCGTTCCACTGCACCAGCATGTCGATGAGAGCGATCTGCACGAGCGGGGAATCCTGCGCCGGGATGGAGTTGGCCATGGCGCGAGCGACGTCCGGGTCGGAGGCGAACTTCTGCAGCGCGTCCACGGCGGAGAGCCGCACGTTGACGTTGCTGTCGTGATTCACCGCCTGGAGCAGGGCGTCGAGCACCTGCGGGTCGGGTTGCGCGATCTTCTCGCTGTAGGTAACGCCCCGCATGCGGGCGCTGGGCGATTGCTGCTGCAACATGGAGAGCGCCACCATCTGGTGCAGGCTCTCTACCTGGCCGCGGAGTTGGGCCATCTCTGAATTGCCGGCGGAGCCCGCCGGCGGCAAGTAGCGTCCGGCGAGGACGCCGGCGAGCAGGAGGCCGGCCGCGGCCGCAAACTGCCACACCGGTTGGGCGAGGAACCACGCCGCACGCGGCTTCATCACGACGGGCTGGGTGGCCGGCGCCGCCGCGGTCTGCGCGGCCGCCATTCCCGCCTGGTAGGCGGCCAGCATTTCCAGGAATCGCACTTTGGCTCCGGTATCGGGCGCCGCGTCCATGCCATTCTTCACGGTTTCCAGACCTCTCCACACTGCGTTCAGTTCCGCCACCTCGGTGCGGCAGCCGGCGCAGCCTTCCAGGTGCTCCACCAGGGCCTCGCGGGCGGCCTTATCGAGCCGGCCGGCCAGCACTTCCGGGATCTGTTCTCGAATTCGTTCGCAATTCATGACGCTCGTTCTCCACTGAGGGCGAAAAACCGATCGCTCAAATCGCGCATCGCCCGGTACACGCGCACCTTCACGGTGCCTACCTCGCACTTCAGAACCGCTGCGATCTCTTCGTACTTCAAATCCAGGAAGCGGCTCATGATGAGCACCTCGCGCTTTTCACCCGGCATGGCGGCGAGTGCGCGGCGAAGGATGAGGGTCTCCTGCTTCTTCTGAAACTCGCGGTCGGGAGGCAGGGCGGCGGCGGAGATCTCCCTGACTTCTTCCGGCATGGCCACTTCCGGTTTGCGCTTGCTCAACTGGTCGGCATAAACACGGCGCGCGATCTGATAGAGCCAGGCGCGGAAACTGCCTTCCGGCTGGTAGGTGTGACGGTACTTCAAAACCCGGAAGAACACCTCCTGGGCCAGATCGTCACTGAGGGTCCGGTTGGAAGTCAGATACTGGAAGTAGCGTAGGATGCCGCCATGGTGGCGGTCGAAGAGCATTTCCAGCTTGCCGACCGCGCCGTCCCGGACATCGCGCATTAACAGTTCGTCTTCCACCTGGCTCCTCGATAACGTCCCGATTCCGTCGTGCAATACGTAGTGCAATACCTTTGAAAAGGAAAAAGGTTACGCGAATTCTACACCTGTGCCGTTCCGGCCACAATCCGGGGGTATGGGATTTCCTGCGGCATGCCATTGATTTGAGGCAAAATAGAAGAGCAGCCAACAGTGGAACGGTTTGGACCCACCGGTGCAACCGTAGTCTGGCACCGGTCTGTGGCGGCAAATCTCAAGAGTTGAGGCGTACGTGAAGATTTCTCGAACTGGCATACTTTGTCTTGCTTTACTGTGGACGTCGGCAGTGGCCGGTGCGCAAGCGCCGCAGGATACCGCGGCCCCGGCGGCGGAGCAACAACCCGCCCCGCAGGCTCCAGCCCAACAGGCTCCGGCCCAAGCGGCTCCGGCGCCCGCCCAGCAGCCACCTGCCGAGACGCCGCCACAACCGGAGCCGCAGCGGTTGAAGCTGCCGCCGCCCCCGCCAAAAGTAGTGGACGTGCGCATGCCGGGCGAAGCCGGTTGGAATATAGGGGTCATCGGCTGGCTACCCGTCGGCTCGATGTGGGTCGACAAGGGCCACGCATCCACCTTTACCGACGCTTCCAAGCTGCAACTCGCGGGGAACCCGCAGGCGGCGGTCGGGGCGGATTTCGGCGTCGCCGTCGGTTTGCACAACACTCTCCGGTTCACCTATTTTTCCGAAAAGCGCAGCGGCACCACCACGGCGCCCACCGATCTGGTGATCTACACCCAAACGTACGTACAGGGCGACGAACTCAGCACGAATGCCAAGCTGACCGACTTTAAGCTGTCGTACGAATTCCTGACCTTGCCGTATCCGGTGGAGGCTCGCCATTTCCGCTTGAAGACCCTGTGGCAGGTGCAATACGTCACCTTTAAATCGATTTTCGATGCGCCCATCAGGTCGTCTACGCCGGACAGCTCCGGGAACTTCACCGATTACTCGACGCAGGGTTCGAAGAGCTTCATCACACCAGCTTTCGGACTGGGATTCCACGAGTACGCCACGCGCAACCTCCACTTTGAGGCCAACGTTTCCGGTTTCTGGCTGCCCCACCGCTGGCAGTTGGTCGACAGCGATGCCTCTATCGGATACCGGGCCTCGCACCTGGAACTGCGGATTGGCGCCAAGGGATTTCTTTTTCGCACGTCGCCGAAGGACGACTTTTACTATCGCGGCACGATGGGCGGCATCTTCGTAGGGCTGCGCTGGTATTCGGACTAGGCCTGGTGGGACAGACGATCGTTTTGTGTCGTCTGTTGCTCAGCGGTCACCACGGGAGCGAGGCGTTTGACAGACCACAAAAGACGATGGTCTGTCCCACCGGTCAGCCGCGCAGTTCTTTTTGGCGGGCGTGGCGGCGGTCGGCAATTACTTTCGACACAGCCCGGCCGCGCAGCGCATGCACTTCCGCCGGGGTGAGATTGCGCCACTTGCCGATGGGCAGGTCGCCGATACGGATGGACCCGATGGCGACGCGCACCAGCTTCAGGACCTTGCTTTCCACGGCCTCGAGCATGCGCCGCACCTGACGGTTGCGCCCCTCGGTGATGGTGATCTCCAGGAAGGTGTACTTTTCGCTGTCGCGCAGGCGGGTGACCAGCGCCGGGCGGGTGGGTCCGTCGGCCAGTGCCACGCCTTGCCGGAGGCGCTCGAGCTGCTGGTCGCTCAACAGGGTCGAGGCCTTGATGTGGTACGTTTTGGGCACTTTGTGATCGGGATTGGTGAGGCGTTCGGTGAAATCCGTATCGTTGGTCATGATCAACAGACCGCTGGTATCCAGGTCCAGGCGTCCGACCGGTGAAATCCACGCACCGACCTCGGGGACCAGGTCGTAAACCGTCTGGCGGCCCTCCGGATCACGGTAGGTCGTAAGGTAACCCTTGGGCTTGTAGAGCAGCACATACGTCTTGGTGGCCGACCGTAAAGGCTTGCCGTCCAGGGTGACGCGGTCGTTGTCGAGGTCGACCCAGTGGTCGGGATTCTGGACTACTTTTCCGTTGACGCGAACGCGCCCCGCCCCGATCCAGCTGCGCGCGTCGGTTCGAGAGCCGGCGCCAGCCTTGGAAAACACGCGTTCCAGGGTCTTAATCTGTTTGTCGCCGGGCGGAGGTGTTTGTTTGGCCATAGTAACGCCAGGGCAATAGTAATGGAGGGTAAAGCACGGAGTTCCAGTACTAATGATACAGTAAGGGGGGGTATAAACTGGAGTCGATTCTGATCCGGGGTGCGCGTCACCTGGTGACCGTACGCGGCACCCGGGGACCTCGCTGTGGGCCTTCGCTCAAAGAGGTCAACGTGATCCAGGATGGCGCCGTTCTGATTCGGGATGGCATTCTGGTGGAAGTTGGGCCCAGCCGGCGGGTGGAGAATCTCGCCCAGGCGCGGGGCGCGATCGAGATCAACGCGGCCGGACGGGTGGTGATGCCGGGCTTCATCGACGCGCACACGCACCTGGCATTTCCGCCGGCCGGGATCCACGCGGAGGACTCGAGCGCGGCCGTGCGCGCGGTACACACGGCCACCCGGCAGCGGCTGGAGATCCGGACGCGCGCATACATCGACGCCATGGCGCGCCACGGTACGACGACGGCAGAGGTCAAGACCGGGTGCGGACTGGATGCGGGCGCCGAAGCCAAATTGCTGCGGGTGCTTGGCGCGCTGCGCGACGAACCGCTGGAGTTGATCCCCAGCTTTCTTCTGCGTTTGCCGGGCGGACTCAACGGCGGCAGCTTGCAGGCCATCGAATGGGTGGTGGCGGAGTTGCTTCCCAAGATCCGCCGGCGTGGTGTGTCTTACTTCGCCGATCTGGCGTGGGATTGCAACCCCGCGCTGCTAGCTTGTTTCGACCGGTATATGGGGGCGGCGCGCCAGTTGGGGTTCGGCCTCAAGATTCACGCCGACGGAGAGAGCCCCGGCGCCGCCGTTGGGCTGGGCGCACAGCACCACGTGGCCAGTATCGATCATATGGAGCACGCTACGGCCAGCCTTGCGGCACAGGTGGCCCAAGCGGCCATCATCACCACGCTGCTGCCGAGCGGGCCTTTCAGCGGCGACGGCAGGGAGGCTCCGGCGCGGGCGTTGATCGATGCGGGCGGGGCGGTGGCGCTGGGCAGTAACTTCAATCCGCACGATTCTCCGATGTTCAGTATGCAGACAGTGATGGCGCTGGCTTGCGGGCGGCTGGGAATGAGCGTTGAAGAGGCTATTTGCGCGGCTACGATCAACGGCGCCCACGCGCTGGGCTGCGCCGATAGGGTAGGGTCCCTGGAGCCGGGCAAAACTGCCGATCTGCTGGTTCTCAACGCCGGCCATTATGGGGACCTGGAGCACAGCCTGGGCACGAACCTGGTACACCTCACTATGAAGCGCGGCAAGTTCATCTACAAAGAGGGGGAGGTCGCGCCTCTGGAAACGAACGATTTCGCGCCACACAGGTAGAGGGCAATGCCAGCTGGTTTCGGGCGAGCTTGGCTCGCCTGGCAAGCATGCCCGACCTATGCTTGCGCGGCCGGCTGAAAGCCGGCTTGCAGCCAGGATTGGCTGCCCCACAAACGAAAAAAGCCGGGCGGCCATCGGCCGCCCGGCGGGTGCTTCTTTGCTGTTGTAAGGTTACCTGACGAACACCGAGATGGTGCTGCTTACGGTCTGGCCTCCAGGTCCGTAGGCGGTCAAGGTGTACACGGTGTCACTGGGCGGAATCACCGTCAGGCTGCCGTTGACGGGCAGGGTTTGCGCCGGCAACTGGCTGCCGACCAGAACCACCGAAGTGGCGTTCTGGGTAGTCCAGGAGAGGACCGACGGAGAACCAAGCGACGTTATGAACGCCGGGTTGGCGGTGAACGAAGTGATTCTCACCGAGCCCACGTTGAGCGTCGCGTTGGCCTGGATCTGGCCGGTCGCGTTGGTCGCCGTGAGGGTGTAGGTGGTGGTAGCGCTCGGGCTGACGGTAGCGCAATCGTTGGCATTGAGGTTGCTGCCGACGCCCGGCTGGACGGAGATGCTGGTGGCGCCCGTCACCTGCCAGCAGAGTTTGGCGGAACTGCCGGGATCAATGGTGGTTGGGGTTACCACGAACACCACGACTTGAGGAACCGTGCCGGTGGACACCGTAACGGTGATGGGGGCGGTTACGGTCTTGCCGTCGCTGGAAGTAGCGGACAGAGTGTAGGTAGTGGTCTGCGCCGGCGAGACGGTAGTGCTGCCGTTGAGCGTCACCGCGCCGAGGCCGCTGATGGAAGCCGTGGCAGCGCCGCTGGTGGCCCAACTGAGGGTGGATTGCTGGCCGGGCTGAATGCTCCGCGGGCTGGCTTCGAAGCGCAGGATCTGCGGAGTGCCGGTGAGGGACGTTCCCGGACCAACCGTGACCGTTGTGGTGGCGGTGACATTGCCCGAGGGCCCGACTGCCGTCAAGGTGTAGGTGGTGGTGACGGCTGGGGTGACCGTGGTGGAACCAGTCAAGGCGACTTTACCGATGCCGTTGTCGATGGTGACGCTGGTGGCACCCTGAACCACCCAGGTTAACTGGGAGCTCTGGCCCGCCGCGATGTTGCTGGGGGTGGCGTCGAAGCGTATGGCTTGCGCCGAACCCGGAGTGGACCCTGTGACCTTGGTCGTGGCGGCATTGGACAAGCCGCCGGAATCGGTTACCGTCAACTTGAAGACGTATGTCTGGCCGGCAACGGCGGGAAACGTGGTCTTGACGGCCGTCGGGGTAGCCAGGGCCACCGCCGGGCCGCTCATTTGCGACCACTGGTAGGTGATCGGGTCGCCGTCCGGATCGTAGGAAGCCGAGCCGTCGAGAGTGACAAGTCCACCAGTGACAACCTGGTCCGGACCGGCGTTAGCTACCGGCGGCGAGTTGCCGACGCGCCGCGTCAGCAGCTCATAACGCACGCGGGGAATATCCATCGGGACCGGGGACTTGGTTTTGCCGTAGTCCTTGGGGTGGATATAGTTGCCCACCTGGAAGCCGAGGACGACGCGCCCGCTATCCTTGGTATTGACGAAACTCTCGTTCAAACCGGCTTCCGCGGTGAATGCGAGGTGCTCGCTGAGAGGCTGAATGAGTTTGAAACTCCCGCCGGGTGCGTCCTTGAGTCCCGGGCCATGGCGCCGCAGGTACCCGAGGTTGCCTTCCACATAGGCATTGCCCCATACGCCGACCAGGCCGTTCACGCCGTACTGATCGACGACGCGCGCGTAGGTCTGGGTGAAGGATTCCGGCCCCAGTTGTACCTGGTTGAGTACGGCATAGTTCTTGAAGCCCTTGGTGCCGAAGAGGCCGATGCGGCCGCGGCCGAAAATGTAATCCAACAGGAACGCCGCCTGGCCCAAGCCTCCGCCGGACTGATAGTCCTTGAAGTTGAGGTACTTGAAACTGCCGAAGGCGCCGGCTTGCAGATTGCCCCAGCGGTTGACCAGACCGAGATCGAACTGGCCTTCCTGGCGGCCCGAGTAGTAACTGTACTCGCCCTGCGCCTGCACGGCGTGCGTGCCATCGCCGCCGAACGGCGAGAAGAACGCAGCGCGTCCGTTGAAATTGAAGCCGCCGGTGCGTCCGGCGCCGTAAGTGGGACCGATGTTGGCGCCCACTGTGGTGAATTTCTTGTTGCGCTTCTGCGCTTCGTCGACCGCGCCGATGGCTTCGGTGTGCGCGATATCCTGCGTCTGCGAGGCAGTCAGCGGCTTGGTCATGCCGTTAATCTGATCTTTCAGCGCATTCTCCTGGTTACGCAGATCGCCCATTTCGCCGCGCAGTTTGTCGTTCTCACCCTGCAGGTTCTTCAGCTGGGCCAGAATCTCGTCCAGTTTATCGAGCCGCTTGAGAATCTGCGCGCAGCATTCTTCCTGCTTTTTGGCGGAGGCGAGGAGGCTGTCCAGCTTGTCGGCGCCATTGATGATGTCACCGATGCCGCCTTCCTTAATGACGCGGCCGTTGCCGTCGGTGAGGGTCATGAAGACCCGGCGGTTCATGAACCGCCCTTCCTTGGTTTTGTTATTCACTTCGGGGACGCGCTTGCCGTCGCCCGCGGTGGTGATCTGGTTGTCGGCTACGCCGTACTTTACCAGGAACGCCTTGACGGCATCGGCTCGTTTGAGCGCGAGCTTTTCATTATATGCGGCCGAACCCACGTAATCCGTGTTACCGGTGACTTTCACGCGGTAATCGCGATGCTGGCTCAACTGGTCCGCCAACCGCAGAAGGCTCGGGTAACCGTCGGAAAGAATCGAGGAATTGAATTCGAAATTGATTTCCTCCCAATCTTCCTTGGTCTGACCGCCCGTGTTCAGCCCCTGGGCAAACAGACTAGAGGCCAATAGGCTCATCGCGCCTATCGCTGCTAGTTTCTTCATGGTCTTGTATCGCTCCTCAGCGTTGTGCACATGTGCGAGAAATACTGTCACGTTTCCGATTTCGGCCCACGACGTTCCCACCATCGCCGCCGTGCGGAGACTCGCACCCGAATCTCCACTAAAAATAGAATACACCGGAATATTCTTCCATCCCTACAATCTATGGTCTTAGGGGCTGGCACAGGGTGTTTCCAGTACACTATGCCGACAATAAGGATGCGACAATGATCGAGTGAGGCTGCCGGACGGGCAGTCGCTTCCGGGGCGCCTGTTTGGGCCGCGGGAGAGGAAAGTCCGGTCTCCACAGGGCAGCGTGCCGGCTAACGGCCGGGCGGGTCCGCAAGGGCTCGACGGAAAGTGCCACAGAAAATATACCGCCTCGCCGCAAGGCGGGGTAAGGGTGAAAAGGTGCGGTAAGAGCGCACCGCGGCAGGAGTAATTCTGCCGGCAGGGAAAACCCCACGCGGAGCAAGACCAAATAGGGGAGGAGGGACGGCCCGTCCCGCGAGACTTCCGGGTAGGTCGCTAGAGCCGGTCAGTAATGGCCGGTCCAGATGAATGACTGCCGCCCGCAAGGGTACAGGAACCGGCTTACAGTCCGGCAGCCAAACGCTTTTGACCGTTCGGGGATATACCTGGGTGCTTTGGTATATCCTCCCGCCGCGTCAATATCCGTGCATAACAGGCAAAATATTCAGCGATATCCCCGCCGTATTGAAAGTTGTACATGATGTCGTCGAAGTTGGCCGTGTGGGCCAGGCCCAAAGCGTGCCCGGTTCTTACCATATCCCCACGATTTTCCACCACACCGGGCCAATTCCCAGCCAGATCACGAGGTTGACCAGCGAGATGAGGAATCCCAGCCGCCACCACTCCGCCTGGGTGACGTAACCGGCGCCGAAAAAGACCGGGGCCGACCCGGTACCGTAATGGGTCATGGCGGCATTCAGGTTGGAAAAGAACGCCAGCGCGAGCGCCGCCATGACGGGTGGCACTCCGGCAGCCAGGGTGGCGGCGAGGAATGCCGGATAGAGCGCGGTAGCGTGGCCCGTCATGCTGGCGAAGCCGTAGTGCACGTAGCAGTATGCCGTCACCAGCGCCAGCATGGCCAGCGGCCAGGCCCAGCCGTGCACGGCGGCGAACAACCCGCCGCTCAACACCTTGATGGTGCCGTTCTCGTTCATGGCGTCCGACATCATGACCAGGGGCGCGAACCAGATGAGCGCGTCCCATGCCCGGTGCTCGTCCAGCAGATCATCCCAATCGATTACCCGCGCCAATAGCAGGGCGCACAGGCCGGAAAGCGCGACAAAGGTATTCGGCACGCCGTGCAGCGGCGAGGTCACCCAGCCCGTCATGACGCCCAACATGATGACCACCAGCCACTTTTCGGCGCGCTTCATGGGACCGCGCCGCGCGAGTTCCACGCGCGCCATGGCGCGCGCCTCCTCGGTGTGCTGGAGCTCGGGCCGCACCAGCCGCAACAGCAGCCACGGGACAATGGCCAGCGAAAGCAACCCCGGTACGATGGACGCCGCGAGCCAGCGTCCCCAGGTGAGGTCCACGTGGGCGATCTTGAGGGCGAACTCCGCCATCAGCGGATTGGCCGCCATGCCGGTGAGGAACATGGCCGACGCGGGATACGTGGTGTGGAACGACACCAGGATCAGGAAGGAGCCGATCTTGCCCGCCGTCGGTCCCGGCTCCGACCCGAAGGCACTGGCCACGGAACGCGTGACGGGGTACACCACGCCGCCACCGCGCGCCGTATCGGAGGGGATGAAGGGCGCCAGGACCAGGTCCGCCGCGGCGAGCGAATAACCCAGACGAAGGGGCGTCCGCCCGAAGCGTTCGATGAAGAGATAGCCCACGCGCATGCCGAAACCGGTCTGCGTCACGGCGCGCGAAAACAGAAACGCGGTGAAGATCAACCACACCGTGATATTGCCGAACCCGCCCAACACCCTGGCCGGAGTGAGCGTGCCGGTCAACGCCAGCAGGGTGGTGGCGAGCAGAACGCTGGCCCCCATACGGACCGGTTGCGCCACCAGCGCAATGATGGTCGCGGCGAAGATGGCGAACAAGCGCTCCTGGGCGGTGTTCAGCCCAGGCACGGCGAAAAAGTAGAGGAGGAGTCCGGGGACGAGCACGACGGCCCAGCGCCACCACGCCGTGGGCGGTGTCGGGGGCCGTTCGATGACACATTGTTGGGTTGAGGGCACGAAGGAATATTGTCTCTCATCGGCGGGCGGCTCTCACTGGCTAGAACGGGCGAGCTTCGCTCGCCTGGGACAGGCCGGAGGCCTGTCCTACCCAGGCTGCGCAGCAGCAGGTGCCCTTGACATACGGCGCTTTCCGTCCCTATACTCGAAACTCGCATAGTCGTATGTCGAAGACGAAGTTCGATTCTCTAAGCTTGCCGGCCGATCGCGATCTGTACTCCGGGCTGATCCCGTTGCACGTGCTGCATCACGCCGCCGGGGAGCCCATTTTCGGGCTCGGCATGATCGAAGAACTGGGGCGGCATGGCTACCGCATCAGCCCCGGCAGCCTCTATCCGCTACTCCACGGGCTGGAGAAAAAGGGTTATCTCCGCGCAACGCAACAAAGGAATGGCCGGTCGCTGCGCAAGGTTTATCGCGCCACGGCTTTGGGGCGGAAGGCGTTAGAGGCATCCAAGATCAAGGTGCGCGAATTGTTTCGAGAACTCATGGAAGGCAAGTAAGGGGATGAAGACCGGAAAATGCCGGGTTCGTCCCCTGGTTTTGGCGGTGGCTGCCGCCGGGCTGGCCGCGGGCCAGCAACCGCTGACGGTAGGCCAGGCGATCCAACGGGCGCTCAAGAACTATCCTTCGGTGCGGGTTTCGCAGGAACAGATCAATGCCGCGGCGGCGGGCATTCGCCTGGCGCGGACGGCTTATCTGCCGCATGCGGACGCGCTGGCGCAGGTCAATCGCGGGACCAGGAACAATGTTTTTGGGATGCTGCTGCCGCAGAGCACGATCCCATCGATGTCGGGCCCGGTGCTGGGCACTAACAATTTCGGCACTGCCTGGGGAACCGCGATCGGCGTCCTGGTCAGCTGGGAGCCTTTCGATTTTGGGCTTCGCCGGGCCAATCTGGCGGTGGCGGGCGCGCTGGAAGCCGAATCCGAGGCCGCCTTGAAACGCACGGAATACGAAATCGCGGTAGCCACCGCCGACGCGTTTCTGACGTTCGCCGCGGCGCAGGATGCGGTTCGGGCAGCGCAGGCCGGGGTGGACCGGGCGGGCGTTTTGCTGCGCACGATTACCGCGCAGGTCAACGCGCAGTTGCGGCCCGGGGCCGACGCGTCGCGCGCCGATGCGGAACTGGCCGCCGCGCGCACCCAGTGGATTCAGGGACAGCAGGCCGCCGATGTGGCGCGCGCCACGCTCTGCCAGTTTGTCGGCATGGAGCCTGGGCAGGTCACGCTGGACGTTTCCGCGATGCGGCAAATGCCCCCGGAACAGGAAATTCCAGCGCTGGATCCGGCGAAGAACCCGGTCGCGCTGGAGCAGCACGCGGCGATCGAAGAGACTTTGGCGAGGCTGAGGGCGCTGGAACGATCGTACTTTCCACGCTTTTATTTGCAGGGTTCCGCATACGCGCGCGGCACGGGCGCGGAGACCAGCGGAAAAATACTCGGCGGGCTGAACGGCCTCGCGCCCAACACGCAGAACTACGCCCTGGGATTCACGGTGACCTTTCCGATATCCGACCTGCCCAGCGTCCGCGCCCGCGAGGCCGCCCAATCCGCCACGGTGCGGGCGCAGCAGGCGCGGAGCGAACAGATCGCGACCGACCTGCGCGCGCAATGGAATCGCGCGGTGGCGATGTGGAGCGGCGCGCGGCGCATCGCGGCCAACACGCCCACGCAGGTAGCGGCGGCGCGCGCCACTACCGAGCAGGCGACGGCGCGGTATGAGGCGGGGCTAGGCACCATTGCAGAAGTGGCCGAGGCGCAGCGTTTGCTCACGCAGGCCGAGATCGACGACGCGCTGGCGCGGCTGGCCGTGTGGCGCGGATTGCTCGGCGTAGCGGCGGCGGCCGGCGATATCCAGCCGTTTGTTGCCGAGGCCGGGAGATGAGACTGGATGCGGAGGCGCGAAGCAGCGCGAGGTATCTGAGTCCGAGCTTCGCTCGGATGGACAAGCCGGGAGGCTTATCCCACTAATGCGGCTAGTCCTGGCAGCTTTGAGCAGACCGATGACGGTGGTGGTGGCGCTGATCGCCATTGCGCTCTGCGCCGTGCTGGCAGTGGAGCGCATGCCGGTGGATATCTTTCCGCAAGTCGGCGACCCGGCGATCTACGTGGCGCAGCCGTATGGCGGCATGGACGCCGCGCAGATGGAAGGCTACCTGACGTATTACTACGAGTACCACTTCCTTTACATCACGGGCATCGATCACGTGGAGAGCAAGAGCATTCAAGGCGCCGCGCTGATGAAGCTGGTATTTCACGAGGGCACGAACCTAAGCCAGGCGATGTCGGAAACGGTGGGCTATGTGAATCGCGCGCGGGCATTCATGCCCCCCGGCACCGTGCCGCCGTTCATCACCCGATTCGACGCGGGCAGCGTGGCGGTGGGCCAGCTGATCTTCAGCAGCCCATCCAGAACGCAGGGGGAGATGCAGGATTTCGCGCTCAACCGCGTGCGTCCGCTGTTTGCGACGCTGCCCGGCGTTTCGGCGCCGCCCCCGTTCGGCGGGAACCAGCGGACCATCGTGATCACATTGAATCCCGACAAGCTGCAGCAGTACGGCATCTCTCCCGACGAAGCGGTGGCGGCGGTTACCAAGGCGAGCCTGGTAATGCCTTCGGGCAATATCGCGACGGGCACGCTCAACCGCATCGCGAGGACCAACGCCGCCCTGGGCGGCAACCTGCCGGAACTGCTGAGCACGCCGATCCGTCAAAACTCGGGTACCACGGTTTATTTGCGCGACATCGGAACCATTGAAAACGGCACCGATCTCATCACCGCCTACGCGCACGTCAACGGACGCCGCACGGTCTATATTCCGGTCACCAAGCGCGCCGATGCATCCACCGTGTCGGTGATCAATGCCGTCAAGGCGGCCATCCCGGACTTCAAGAAGGCCGTGCCCGACGATGTCGATGTCCGGCTGGAATTCGACCAGTCGCCATACGTGCGGAATTCCATCCGCGGCCTGGTGGTGGAAGGCCTGCTGGGAGCGGCGCTGACGGGCCTGATGGTGCTGATCTTTCTGCGCGACTGGCGGAGCGCGCTGATCGTCGTCCTGAACATTCCTTTTGCCTTGCTGAGCGCGGTGATTCTGCTGTGGGCCAGCGGGCAAACCATCAACATCATGACTCTGGGAGGACTCGCCCTGGCGGTGGGCGTTCTGGTGGACGAAGCGACGGTGGAGATCGAGAACATTCACACGCAGATGCTGCCGGGGGTCTCGCGCGCCCGTGCCGTAGTGGAGGCGTGCACGCGCACGGCAATGGCGCGGCTGCTCTCCATGTTCTGCATTCTGGCGGTCTTTGTTCCCTCCTTCTTCATGGTGGGCGTGGGGCGGCAGCTCTTCGTGCCGCTGTCTCTGGCCGTGGCATTTTCGATGATCGCGTCCTACCTGCTCTCCAGCAGCCTGGTGCCGGTCTTTTCGGCTTGGCTGATGAAGGAAGGTCATCTCGGCGAGGCCCAGGAAGGCGTCTTCGGGCACTTGCGCGGTTTCTACTTACGGTATCTCGGCGTCGTCCTGCGGTTCCGATGGCCTCTGGTATTGGGCTATCTGGCGGTATCCGCCGTCTTGCTGACGATTCTCGTGCCGCGCATGGGGACCGAGATCTTCCCCGACGTGGACGCCGCCATTCTGCGCATCCGCCTGCGCGCCCCCGCCGGAACGCGCGTGGAAGAGAGCGAGCGGCAGGTGTTGCGCGCGCTGGATGTGATCCGCCGCGATATCGGACAGGAGAATATCGAGATCACCAGCGATTTCGTGGGCGTGGTGCCCTCCAGCTATCCGGTGAACCTGATCCACCTGTTCACCAGCGGGTCCCAGGAGGCGGTGATACAGATCGCGCTGAAGCCCGGCGCGCCGAGGGGCGAAGCGCTGCGTGAAAAATTGCGCGCCAGCCTGCGGCAGGCGCTGCCGGGATCGCAGGTCTCCTTCGAAGCCGGCGACATTGTCAGCCAGGTGATGAGCTTCGGATCGCCCACGCCTATCGAAGTGGCGGTGCAGGGTGTCAGCCTGCAGGACGACTCCGCCTACGCGGTGAAGGTGCAGGCGGAGATGGCCAAGCTCTCGTTTTTGCGCGATCTACGGTACGCCCAGGAGTTGAACTACCCCACGCTCGTTATCACCATCGACCGCTAGCGCGCCGGACAGTTCGGCCTGAGCATGGAGAACGTGACTCGCTCCATCGTGCCGGCCACGTCCTCATCGCGTTTCATCCAGCCGAACTACTGGCGCGATCCGGTTTCGGGAAACGCCTTTCAGATCCAGGTGGAGTTGCCGCAGAACCGCATGCAGGGCATCGACCAGTTGGGAAATCTTCCGGTGATGCAGAACGGGCGCGGAGAGACGCGATTGAGCGACGTGGCGGCCATCAAATTGGGCACCATGCCGGGACTGATCGAACGGTACAACGGGCAGCGCGTGGTGTCGCTTACGGCGAATATCCACGGCCTGACGCTGGGGGAGGCGTCGCAACGGCTGAGTGCCGCGCTGGCCCGCGTGGGCGCTCCGCCGAAAGGCGTGAGCGTCAAGTACCGGGGACAGATTCCGCCGCTGGAACAGACCATCTCCGGGCTGCGCGTGGGATTGCTGCTTGCCGTGGGGGTGATCTTCCTGCTGCTGTCCGCCAATTTCCAATCGGTCCGCCTGGCGCTGACGATCGTGCTGACTATTCCCGCGGTGCTGTGCGGCGTGCTGCTCATGCTGCGGATTACGGGCACCACGCTGAACGTGCAATCCTTCATGGGCGCCATCATGGCCATGGGCATCGCGGTGGCGAATTCGATCCTGCTGGTCACTTTCGCCGAGCATGCCAGGCGCGAAGGACGGCCGCTGTTCGAGGCAACGCAGGAAGGCGCGAGCGGCCGTTTGCGGGCGGTTCTCATGACGGCGTCGGCGATGATCTGCGGGATGACGCCCATGGCCATCGGCTTCGGCGAAGGCGGTGGACAATCGGCTCCGCTGGCCCGCGCGGTAATTGGCGGGCTGATCGTTTCCACCTTTGCGACGCTGAGCATTCTGCCTTCGATCTACGCCATTTTGCAGCGCAAGGCTTCGATGGTTTCGCCATCTTTGAATCCGATGGATCCGGGGAGCAGGTATTATGACGCGACATAAAACACCGTTGCCGGGCCCGGCGAGCCGGAACGAATCAAGCTGTGTCTTTGACGCGGAGACGCGGAGAGGCGGAGGAAGACGCAGAGAAGACCAGAAGCAAGGTCAATCGGGCGGGATGGACTCTCGCCATCGGGGAAGGGCACGCGGAGACAGCGGAGATCGCGGAAGGACGGCGGCGTTCGCAGTTGTGTTGACCGCCTTCCTCGCCAGCGCGGCGTTCGCGCAAAGCGCCGAGCTTGCTCCGGTGGTTTCGAAGCTGCTTTCGCGGACCGCGGACCTGCCGGGCGAGTTCCAGCCGTTCCTGATGGTTTCGCTGCACGCCCGCGTGGCGGGCTATGTGGAGAAAGTCCTGGTGGACCGGGGAAGCGTGGTCAAACAGGGACAACTGGTGGCCGAGTTGAGCGCGCCCGAGATGGCTGCCCGGATTGCCGAAGCCGAATCGCGTGTGCACGCCGCCGAGAGCGACCGGCTGCAGGCGGAGGCGCAACTGGCGGCGGCCGAGAGTTCCTGGGAGAAGCTCAAGAAGGCGGCGGAAACGCCGGGTGTGATCAGCGGCAACGAACTCACGCTGGCGGAGAAGCAGGTGGACGCGGGGCGCGCGCTGGTTAGTTCCAGGCGGCAGGCGGTGAGCGCCGCCGAAGCCACCGTGCGCGCGCAGAAGTTAGTGGAGGACTACCTGCGAATCACCGCGCCCTTCGACGGAGTGGTTACCGACCGCCTGGTTCACCCGGGTGCGCTGGTCGGTCCGGGAGCCGACCCGGTGCTTCTGGTGATTCAGCAGGTGGCGCACCTGCGGCTGACGGTCGCAGTGCCGGAGCAGGACATCGGCGGCATCGTGGCGGGGGCCAGGGTGGAGTTCAAAGTCCCGGCGTTTCCGGAGCGGACGTACGCGGGGACGGTGGCGCGGGTGGCGCACGCCCTGGACCTGAAGACGCGCACCATGCCGGTGGAACTGGATGTCGTCAACGGCGACGGCTCGCTCTCGCCCGGCATGTACCCGAGCGTGAAGTGGCCCATCCGGCGGACGCGGCCGTCGCTGCTGGTGCCCAGAACCAGCGTCGTGACCACCGCCGAACGCACCTTTGTGGTTCGCGCGCGCGATGGCAAGGCGGAGTGGGTGGACGTGAAGAAGGGCGCGTCGGACGGCGAATCCATCGAGGTGATGGGCAATCTGCAGGCCGGTGAGATGGTGGTGCGCCGCGCCACGGACGAAATGCGGGACGGGGCGGCGTTAGCGGGGAAGTAGAGGTTATCGCTGCCCCGTGGGCCGGCCGAAGGGCACTCCCTTCTGAAGCGCCTTGCGGACATCTTCGGGGGAAACCGCCGGGCTGGTCACGCCTTCTGACGCAGGAGCGATACTGTCGCTGCCGGCCCCGCCGTGGATCGGGGTCAAAAGGAAGGCGTGCGCCTCGCCGTTGATCAGACCCCAGCCAGTGATCTCACCGGCATTATTGATGGCGGACGTGGCCTGCAGATACCACGGCGAGTGCGCCGGGATGAGGGTGTTGAGGTCCACCGGCCGATTGTTCTGCCAGATGAGGGCGCGCATGCCCATCGCGTCTATGGCAAAGCCCACCACGTCGCCCCGGTCGTTGATGGTTTTACAGCAGGGGGCCGTGGTTACGAAGGCCCCGGGAAACGCGCCGAGGTCCTGCATAGGTTTGCCCCTGGTCCACAGGAAGGCGTGAATGGTGCCATCTTTCGCCGACTGCGCCCCGCCGACGACTTGACCTCTGTTATTGACGGCGCTCGCAACGTTAAATGATCCTCCCAGGTTGCCGAGGTCGGTGGGGGAGCCGTCGTTGTCCCAGAGGACGGCGTGCGGCCCGTTCGGGCCTGGGGGAATTGAGGTGTTCGAGCACAGGCCCGACGAGCCGACCACCTGGCCGCTGTCGTTCATCCCGAAGGCGAATCCGACGGTGTCGCCCTTGAGCGGAGAGAGTTTTTGGATCTCTCCGTCCGCGTCCCACCGCACGGCTTGAAAACGGGTCACCTGAAACGGCGTGCCGCCGGTCAGGCAGGTGGAATCGTGAATGCCATTGCCGGCAAATCCGCTGATCTGGCCTCGATTGTTGATGTCAAAAGCAGCGGTGTTGCTACCGCCCTTCAGGGTGGGAAGCGCGGTGAGGCGCCCATTGTTCCAGATGGCCGCCAGACACTGACGGTGAGTGCCGAATTCGCAAAAGTCTTCCCCATTGGGATCTGTCCTGTAAGTCTCGGAGAGCATCGCAACCTCGCCGCTCGCATTGACCCCGGCCCCCTCGCTGTTGAGTCCGCCCGGCAGTGTGCCGAGGTCGATCATGTGGCGACCGTTCCAAAGGAAGGCGGTTTGGCTCACGCCGCCGGTCTGGGTTGAGGTGGCAGCCCCCCCGGCCACCTGGCCCGCACTGTTCATGCCATACGCGTAGCTATACGTCCCGCCCGGCAACGTGCCGAGGTCGGTAATGGTATAGCGTGGCGTCTGAGCTACGGCAAGCGCGGCGAGCAAGCCGCCCGCGCCAATCAACGTTACGATCGTTTTCATGTTGAGTACACCTCCATTCCAATAGGCGCAGAGCGCGGCGGGAGCGGATCATGCTGTGGTACAATTTTTTCCCATGAAGGGTGATGAGGGGCGATGGACGACATAAGCGCGCTCCTCCGCGCCTGGAGCGATGGGGACCAGAGCGCGCTGGAAAGGCTGACCCCCATCGTTTATGACGAGCTCCACCGCCTGGCGCGTAACTACATGAAGGGGGAGCGTCCCGGACACAGCCTGCAAACCGCGGCCCTGGTGAATGAAGCCTACATGCGCCTGGTGGATTATGAGCGGATGCAGTGGCAGAACCGCGCCCATTTTTTCGCCGTTTCGGCCCAGTTGATGCGGCGCATTCTGGTAGACCATGCGCGGCGGCACAACCTGAAGCGCGGCGGGGGCGTGCAGCACGTCTCCCTGGACGAGGCGGCTGTCGTGGGCGGCGACCAGGAGACGGATATGGTGGGGCTCGACGACGCGATGAACGCGCTGGCGCGGATCGATCCACGCAAGGTGCAAGTGGTCGAGATGCGTTTTTTTGGCGGGCTCAGCGTGGAAGAGACTGCCGAGGTGCTGAAGGTATCGACTGTTACCGTGAAGCGCGACTGGAGGGCGGCCAGGGCCTGGCTCTACCGCGAACTGACCGGCGGGGCTACCGATGAATTCCGAACGCTGGAAACAAGTTGAAGGCGTACTGCAGTCGGTGCTGGACCGTGAGCCCGCAGAGCGCGACGCGTTTCTACGCCACTCATGTGCCGGTGACGATGCGCTGGAGCGGGAAGTCCGTTCCCTGCTGACGTCAGAGGAGCAGGCGGGCAGGTTTCTGGAGAATCCGGCGCTGGAAGTGGCCGCCCGGGCACTGGCTCGCCGGCAGAATCAGGAAAGACCAGAGATCCCGGAGTCACTGATCGGCCGGACGATCTCGCATTACCGCATCGCCGGGGAACTGGGCAGCGGAGGAATGGGCGTGGTCTACAAGGCGGAGGATCTGCGGCTGCAGCGCTTTGTGGCACTCAAGTTTTTGTCTGACGAATTCGCTCGCGACCCGACAGCCTTGAATCGTTTCGGGCGCGAGGCGCGAGCCGCTTCGGGCTTGAATCACCCGAACATCTGCACGATTTACGACATCGGCGAGCAGGACGGCAGCTCCTTCATCGCCATGGAGCATCTGGAGGGCGTGACCCTGAAGGAGCGCATCGGCGGGCGTCCCCTGGAGATGAACACGCTGCTGGGGATCGGCCTGGAGATCGCCGATGGGCTGGAGGCCGCCCACACCGCGGGTATGGTCCACCGCGACATTAAGCCGGCCAACATTTTCATCACGCGGCCCACAAGCGGGCAGCCCGGTCACGCGAAGATCCTCGACTTCGGACTGGCTCAACTGGGTGCGCCGGACAGCATTGAGGAGGCGATCACGAATCCTGGCACGGCGGTCGGCACGGCCGGCTACATGTCGCCGGAGCAGGCGCGCGGGGAGCCCTTGGACGCGCGGACCGACCTGTACTCCTTTGGGCTGGTGCTGTACGAAATGGCCACGGGGACGCGTCTGGTGGCTGGAGTCCGGCCGGGTACGGGGCTACCGAAGGAGTTGGCGCGGATCGTGTCGAAGTGCCTGGAGAGCGACCGGGAGCGGCGCTACCAGCAGGCGTCGGCACTGCGCGGCGATCTTCACCGGCTGAGGACTGCTAAACACAGGAAGGTCGCCGTGCCGGTTGCGGCCGCGGTTGTGGCGGCGTTGCTCGCCGGGGGCTACTGGTATCTTCACCGCACACCCAAACTGACCGACAAGGATACGCTGGTGCTGGCGGATTTCATGAACTCCACGGGCGACCCGGTGTTTGACGGAACGCTTCGACAAGGGTTGGCGGTAGAACTTCAGCAGTCGCCCTTCCTCAGCCTCATCTCCGAGGAGCGGATTGAGCGGACGCTTCGCCTGATGGGGCAGGCGGCGGACGCGCGTCTGACTCCGCAATTCGCCCGGGAAGTCTGTGAGCGAACCGGCAGCGCCGCCGTATTGGAGGGTTCGATCTCCAGCCTCGGAAGCCATTACGTATTGTGGCTGCGCGCCAGGAACTGCCGCAGCGGCGACGTCCTGTATGAGGAGCAGGCGCAGGCGTCCAGAAAGGAAGACGTGCTGAATGTGCTGAGTCGAATGGCGAGTAAGTTCAGAACCCGGGCGGGCGAGTCGCTGGCCACGGTGGAGAAGTACTCGACCCCGCTCGCCGAGGCTACGACGCCTTCACTCGACGCCTTGAAAGCCTATAGCGCGGGCTGGACGGTTCACTCCTCAAGCGGCTCCGCGGCTGCGCTGACATTCTTCAGGCGGGCCACGGAAATCGATCCCAGTTTCGCCATGGCACACGCATCGCTGGGGCGAATCTACGCCGATCTCGACGAGAGCGACCTCTCGGCCGAAAGCACCGGCAGGGCTTGGCAGTTGCGGGATCGCGCCAGCGACCGGGAGAAGTTCTTTATTACTGCCGGCTACGAGACGCTGGTAACGGGAAACGTGGAAAAGGCGCGACAGACGTGCGAGGCGTGGGTGCGAGCCTATCCTCGTGAGGCGCGACCCCACCATATCTTGTCGGGGATGGTCAACAAGAGCACAGGTCAATTCGAAACGGCGCTCGCGGAGAGCCGGAAAGCTGTCGAGCTCGAGCCGGATTTTGCCATAGGGTACTACAATCTTGCCGTCAACCTGGTTTATCTCAATCGCTTGGCAGAAGCCGGGGAGGCACTCCGGCGCGCCGCCGGGCGCGGACTGGAAATCGATGAGTTTGTCATGCTGGAGTACGATCTCGCTTTACTGAGACGTGACCAGGCCGGAATGGAACAGGTAGCGGGCAGGGCTCGGGGAAGGTCCGGTGGGGAAACCTGGATCTCCAACAGAGAGGCATTTGCGTTGGCCTACTCCGGTCGATTGCAGCAGGCAAGGAGCATGTCAGACCGCGCGGTGGATTCGGCTCAGCAGGCAGCGCAGCGGGAGAGGGCGGCCCTGTGGGAAGCCGGGGCGGCAGTGCGGGAGGCTTTTTTCGGTAACGCATTGGAAGCAGGCAAGAGGGCGATGGCCGCACTGCGGATTTCGAAGGATCGTGAGGTGGAGTATGGCGCAGGCTATGCCCTGGCCCTCGCCGGGGATTTCTCAAAGGCTCAAGCACTGGCCGCTGACCTGGAGAGGCGGTTCCCTGAGGATACGTCGGTCCGATTCAGTTACCTGCCGGCGCTTCGCGCGCGCCTCGCACTGAATCATGGCGACGCTTCGCAGGCTCTGACACTGCTCGAATCCGCCGTTCGCTATGAACTGGGCACGCCTCGAAGCAGTGTAAGCGGGCTTTTCGGGGCCCTGTATCCGGTCTATGTGCGCGGTGAGGCCTATCTGGCCGCTCACCGGAGCGCCGAAGCCGCCGCGGAATTCCAGAAGATTCTGGATCACCGCGGGATCGTGGTCAGCGACCCCATCGGCGCGCTGGCGCACTTGCAACTGGGTAGAGCGCTGGCTATGTCGGGCGATAAGGCCAAGGCGAAAACCGCATACAAGGACTTCCTCGTCCTCTGGAAGGATGCGGACGCCGATGTACCGATCCACAAGCAGGCCAAGACGGAATACGCGCGGCTGTAACGGGGCTTGGTCCGAGCTTCGCTCGGATGCACAAGGCGGAGCCTTATGCCACAAGGTAGCGGTCGATGCCTTCGGCGGCCTTGCGGCCTTCGGCGATGGCCCAAACGACCAGCGACTGGCCGCGGCGCATGTCGCCGGCGGCGAAGACTCCGGGCACGCTCGACATGTAGTCGGCGTCTGCGGCCACGTTGCCGCGGGCGTCGAGTGCCACGCCGAGCTGGTCGATCATGCCGTTCTTCACCGGGCCGGTGAAGCCCATGGCGAGCAGCACGAGGTCCGCCTGCAAGGTGAACTCGGTTCCCGGCAGGGGTTCGAACTTGGGTGTCACGCGCACCGCATGGAGTTGGCGGACGTTGCCTTGTTCGTCGCCGGTGAACTTCACGGTATTGACGCTCCAATCGCGCACGCCGCCTTCTTCGTGTGAGCTTTCGATGCGCAACTGCATGGGCCAAAGGGGCCAGGGCGTGGATGGCGAACGGGTGTCGGGCGGTTGGGGCAGAAGCTCGAACTGGGTGACGGAGAGGGCGCCCTGGCGGTGGCTGGTGCCGAGACAATCGGCGCCGGTATCGCCGCCGCCGATGATGACGACGCGCTTGCCGGTGGCCAGAATCTGGTCGGGTACGGCATCGCCCTCGCACACGCGGTTCTGCTGGGGCAGAAACTCCATGGCGAAGTGGATGCCCTGCAAGTCGCGTCCGGGAACGTTGAGATTGCGCGGCTGTTCGGCGCCGCCGGAGAGCAGGATGGCATCGAACTCGCGGCGCAGGTCTTCGACCGGCACATTGGCGCCGACGTGCGCGTTGGTTTCGAACTTCACGCCCTCGGCGCGCAGCTGTACCAGCCGCCGGTCGATGAGGTGCTTCTCCATCTTGAAATTGGGGATGCCGTAGCGCAGCAGTCCGCCGATGCGGTCGCTTTTTTCGAAGACGGTGACGTCGTGGCCGGCGCGCGCCAGTTGCTGCGCGGCGGCGAGGCCGGCGGGTCCGGAGCCGACGACGGCGACGCGCTTGCCGCTGGGGACGACGGGCGGTTCGGGGGCGATGTAGCCGGCTTCGAACGCGCGGTCGATGATGGTTTTCTCGATCTGCTTGATCGTGACGGCGGGCTCATTGATGCTCAGCACGCAGGCGGCCTCACAGGGCGCGGGGCAGATGCGCCCGGTGAATTCGGGGAAGTTGTTGGTGGCGTGCAACTGGCGCACGGCCTCTTTCCAGTGGCCGCGGTAAACCAGGTCGTTCCAATCGGGAATGATGTTGGTGAGCGGGCAGCCGGTGTGGCAGAAGGGGACGCCGCAATCCATGCAGCGGGCGGCCTGGGTGCGCAGGTGGTCGTCGGGGAACGGCTGGTAGATCTCGAACCAGTCCCGGATGCGCGCGGCGGGGTCGCGGCGCTGGGGGAGTTCCCGCGTGTATTCCATGAAGCCGGTGACTTTTCCCATGGTGTCTCCTATGCCACCGCTACCTGCTGGCGGGAAATGCCCAGCACCCGTTTGAATTCGTGAGGGAAGACCTTGACGAATTGGGGGAGCATGTTCTCCCAGTTTTCCAAGACCCACTTGGCGCGCGGGCTGCCGGTGGCATCGGCGTGGCTGGAGATCATCCCGTAGAGCAGGTCGATGTCTTCGGCGGGGACGGGTTCCAGGTCGACGCCGGCGGTATTGCAGCGCCTGGCGGCGAAATCGCCCTTCTCGTCGAGCACGTAGGCGATGCCACCGCTCATGCCGGCGGCGAAATTGCGGCCGCACTTGCCGAGCACCACCACGGTGCCGCGCGTCATGTACTCGCAGCCGTGATCGCCCAGGCCTTCCACCACGGCCCGCGCGCCCGAGTTACGCACCGCGAAGCGTTCGCCGGCCATGCCGTTGAAGAAGGCTTCGCCGCTGGTGGCGCCGTAGAGCGCCACGTTGCCGATGAGGATGTTCTCTTCCGGCTGGAAGGTGGCGGAGCGCGGCGGATAGACGATGAGGCGTCCGCCGGAGAGTCCCTTGCCCACGTAGTCGTTGGCGTCGCCTTCGAGTTCCAGTGTCACGCCTTTGGCGAGGAAAGCGCCGAAGCTTTGGCCCGCGCTGCCGGAGAACTGGAAGCGGATGGTATCGTCGGGCAGGCCGGCGGAGCCATGGCGGCGGGCGATTTCGCCGCTCAACATGGCGCCCACGGTGCGGTGCACGTTGCGGATGGGCAGCTTGATCTCGATGGGCGTGCCGTTCTCGATGGAGTCGCGGGCGTGATCGATGAGCTTATAATCGAGGGCTTCGGAAAGGCCGTGGTCCTGCGCCTGCACGCAGCGGCGGGCGATGCGGCTGGGCATCTCGGGATAGTACAGGATGGCCGAGAGGTCGATATCCTTGGCCTTCCAGTGATCGTTGGCCGCGCGCGTATCGAGCAAGTCGACCCGGCCCACCATTTCGTCGAAGGTGCGGAAGCCCATACGGGCCATGTTCCGGCGTACCTGTTCGGCGATAAAGAAGAAGAAGTTGATGACGTTTTCGGGGGTGCCCTGGAATTTGGCGCGCAGCGCCGGGTCCTGGGTGGCGATGCCGACCGGGCAGGTATTGAGATGGCACTTGCGCATCATGATGCAGCCCATGGCCACGAGCGGGGTCGTGGAGAAGCCGAACTCCTCGGCGCCGAGCAGCGCGGCGATGGTGACGTCGCGGCCGGTTTGCAGTTTGCCGTCGGTTTGCAGGCGGACGCGCCCGCGGAGGTCGTTCAGCACGAGCACCTGGTGGGCCTCGGCGAGGCCCAGTTCCCAGGGCGCGCCGGCGTGCTTGATGGAGGAGAGCGGGCTGGCGCCGGTGCCGCCGGAATCGCCCGAGATCAGGACCACGTCCGCATGGGCTTTGGCGACGCCGGCGGCCACGGTTCCGACACCCACCTCGGCCACCAGCTTGACGGAGATACGGGCCCGCGGGTTGACGTTCTTCAGATCGTAGATCAGCTGCGCGAGGTCTTCGATGGAGTAGATGTCGTGGTGCGGCGGCGGCGAGATGAGGCCCACGCCGGCGATGGAGTGGCGGACGCGCGCGATGGTCTCATCGATTTTGTGGCCGGGCAACTGTCCGCCCTCGCCGGGCTTGGCGCCTTGCGCCATTTTGATCTGCAGTTCGTCGGCGTTGATTAGGTAATTGGTGGTGACGCCGAAGCGGCCGCTGGCCACCTGTTTAACGGCGCTGCGCCGTTCGGTGCCGAAGCGCGCCTCGTCTTCCCCGCCTTCACCGGTATTGCTCTTACCGCCGATGCGGTTCATGGCGATGGCCAGAGTCTCGTGCGCCTCCTTGGAAATGGAGCCGTAGCTCATGGCTCCGGTGGCGAACCGCTTGACAATTTCGCTGGCGGGTTCCACTTCTTCCAGCGGAACCGGCTCGTCGGCGGTCTTGATGTTGAGCAACCCGCGCAGGGTGCAGAGCTGGCGCGTCTGGTTGTCGATCAGGTCGGTGTATTCCTGGAAGGTGGCGAAGCTCTCGTTGCGCACGGCTGCCTGCAACTTTTGTATGGTCTGCGGATTAATCAGGTGGTACTCGCCGCGCACGCGGAACTGATAGTTGCCGCTGACCGCCAGCTCGGTATCGAAATCGTTCTGCGGCGCGAAAGCGTACTGGTGCTTGAGAATGGCCTCCTGGGCCAGCACTTCGAGCCCGACGCCTTCGATCCGGCTGGAGGTGCCGGTGAAATACTTGTCGACCAGGCTTTTGCTGAGTCCGATGGCTTCGAAGACCTGAGCGCCGCGATAGCTTTGCAGCGTGGAGATGCCCATCTTGCTGAAAGTCTTGAGGAGGCCCTTGTTGATGCTCTTGACGAAATTCGCCATGGCCTTCTCTTCGGGGCCGACCGTTTCCAGCGCCAGATACGGATTGACGGCGCTCGCGCCGTAACCGATGAGGAGGGCGAAGTGCATCACCTCGCGCGGCTCGCCGCTCTCCAGGATGAGCGCCACCTGGGTACGCGTCTCTTCGCGCACCAGGTGATTGTGGACCGCCGTCATGGCCAGCAGGCTGGGGATAGGGGCATATTCTTCATCCACGCCGCGGTCGGAGAGAATCAACAGAGTGTAGCCGGATTGGATGGCGAGGGAAGCGCGCCGGCAGAGCTGGGTGAGTGCCCGCTCCAGGCCCTTGGCGCCCTCTTCCACGGGGAAAAGCATGGGCAGCGTGGTGGCCAGGAAATCGCCCTGGCTGACGCGGCGCATCTTTTCCAGGTCGCGGTTGGTGAGAATGGGATGCGGCAGCTTCATGGTGTGGCAGTGCTGCGGCGTCTCGTCCAGGATGTTGCGCTCCGTGCCGATGTAGCTGGTGAGCGACATCACCATCTCTTCGCGGATGGGGTCGATGGGCGGGTTGGTGACCTGGGCGAATAGCTGTTTGAAGTAATGGAACAGGGGCTGCGGCTTGTCGGAGAGACAGGCCAGCGGGGTATCGGTGCCCATGGAGCCGATGGGTTCCTCGCCCTTCTCGGCCATGGGGCCGAGCACGATGCGGAGGTCTTCGTCGGTGTAGCCGAAGGCGCGCTGGCGGCAGACCAGGGTCTTGTGATCGGCGCCGTGGGCGCGCGGCGGCTCGGCCAGTTGATCCAGCGTGATCTGGTTTTCCTTGATCCACAACTGGTAGGGTTTGCGGCCGTATAGGGCGCGCTTGAGTTCGCGGTCGCTGACAATGCGGCCATCCACGGTATCCACCAGCAGCATTTTGCCGGGCTGCAAGCGGCCCTTCAGTTTGACGTCCTCGGGCTTGACGGCGAGCACGCCGGCCTCCGACGCCATGATGATGAGATCGTCCTTGGTGACCAGGTAGCGGGCCGGGCGCAGGCCGTTGCGATCGAGCGTGGCGCCGATGGAGCGGCCGTCGGTGAAAGCGATGGCCGCGGGACCGTCCCAGGGCTCCATGAGCGAGGCGTGGTATTCGTAGAACGCGCGCTTCTGCGGGTTCATGTGCTCGTTCTTCGACCACGCTTCGGGAATCAGCATGGCCATGGCGTGCGGCAGGGCACGGCCGGAGAGCAACAGCAGTTCCAGAGCGTTATCGAAGGCGGCGGAATCGCTGCCGCCGGGCTGAATGATGGGGAAGAGCTTTTTGATATCGTCGCCGAAGAGGGGCGAGGCCAGCACGCTCTGGCGGGCGTGCATCCAGTTGACGTTGCCGCGCACCGTGTTGATCTCACCGTTGTGGGCGATGTAGCGGTAGGGGTGCGCCAGTTGCCAGGTGGGGAAGGTGTTGGTGCTGAAGCGCTGGTGTACCAGGCACAAGGCGCTGACCAGTTCGGGGTCCTTCAATTCGGGGTAGAAGTTGGCGATCTGGGGAGCCAGCAGCAGGCCTTTATAAATGATAGTGCGCGCGGAGAGCGAAGGAACGTAGAAGAAGCTCTTCTCGGGGATATCGCTCTTGGCGATTTCGGCCTCGGCGCGTTTGCGCACCACGTAGAGCTTGCGCTCCAGTTGATCCTCGGTCATGCCCTTGCCGCGGGCCACGAAGATCTGCTGGATGTAGGGCTGCGAAACGCGCGCCACGCGGCCGATGGCAGCGCCGTCGATGGGGGTGTCGCGCCAACCTCGGACGCTGAGGCCTTCCTCCACCACGATGCGTTCCATGATGCCCTCGGTGCGCCTGCGGGCGTGAGGTTCCACCGGGAGGAAAACCATGCCCACGCCGTACTCGCCTGCGGGCGGCAGCGTGAAGCCCAGTTTGGCGCACACGCGGGCGAAGAATTTATGCGGGATCTGGATGAGCACGCCGGCGCCGTCGCCGGTCTCCGGATCGCAGCCGCAGGCGCCGCGATGCGTCAGGTTGATGAGCACCTGTATGCCCTTGACGATGATGTCGTGGGATTTCTGGCCTTTGATGTTGGCCACGAAGCCAATGCCGCAGGCATCGTGCTCGTGGCGGGGATCGTAGAGTCCCTGGGCGGGAGGTAGACCGGTGCTTACACTGTTCTCGCTCATAGTGTTAGTCTCGGATATTTCGCTTTCAGGAGGGTAGTCCTGTGGCGGCTTCTTCCAAAACGGCGGTGGCCTTGAAAGTAGTGTATCAGCAGTCTCAGTATTAGACAATAGGAAAATATTTGACGCTTACAATTAGCAATACTTATGCTATGCTTTCCCTGTGGAGTTCTGGGAACAACGACTTTTCAGAGAGATAGCGGCTACCAGGAGCATGAGCAGGGGGGCGGAGCACTGTGGGGTGAGCCAATCGGCGGCCAGCCAGCACGTGCAGGAGGTGGAACGCCGTCTGGGAGTGATTCTGCTGAACCGCGGCAAACGGCCCCTGGAACTGACGCAGGCGGGACGCATGTACAGCGATTTCTGCCGCGACGTGTTGCGGCGCGAAGAGGAGTTCTCGTTGTCGCTGGAATCGCTCAAGGGAGATGTCGAGGGGCTGGTGCGCGTGGTGTCCATCTACTCGGCGGGTTTGAGCGAGATGAGCCGTTTGGGGGAGCAGTTCGCGGCCAAATATCCGACCGCGCAGTTGCACGTAGAGTACATGCGGCCCGACAAGATTTATGAGGCGTTGCGCGCGGATGGGGCGGATCTCGGCCTGGTGAGCTATCCGGAATCGAGCCGGGAGATCGCGGCCATTCCGTGGCGCGAGGAGGAGATGTACGTGGCGGTGCCGCCCAACCACCCGCTGGCGGCGCGGGCGGAGGTGTACCCGGCGGACCTGAACGGCTGCGCCTTCATCGGCTTCGATGAAGACNNATGCAGGCGGAGATCGAACAGGGACGGCTGGTGGCGGTGAAACTGAATGCCCCGGGATTGGTGCGGCCGCTGGGCATCGTGCACCGGCGAAGGAAGAAGTTCAATCGGGCGACGGAGAGGTTGCTGGCCATGCTGATGGCGTCGCCGGCGTAGGGGAGCGGTGGATTGGATGCAACGGGGCAGCCGGCGCCGGTTGCCGGGGTACCCTCCGGGTCGCGCACAGGACGCCATGCCCCACAATTCATGAAAGGGGGTTAGCCGACGAAGCATAGCGGGCGGCCGGTTGTTTCGTCCATGGGGGGCCAGTCTTTGAGGGGCCTGGCGCCGGCTGGAGGCGTGGATGGCTCGGGCCTGGCGGACGGCGTCTCCGGCGGGAACGAAGCCAATTCTTCGGGAACTTCCTTGGCACAGAGGATGTTGAGGTACTTGTCGAAGGCCTTGTCGTCGGCGGAGCCGTTTTGACGGCGGGTGCGGCGGAATGCGGTGTCGGCGCGGTGCCAGACGCGTTCGAAGCCGGCGATCTGGCGCTGGACGCGGGCGAGGAGTTTGGCGGCGGGGGTGTCGGCGAGGAGAGCGGCGGCGAGCGATGCGCCGCCAGATTCGGCGAGGAGGGTGCGGGTGAGGTCGGCTTCGACGCGCGCGAGGCGGAGTTTCTGCCAGGCGGCGCGAAGCATGGTGTCGACGTGGAAGGCTTCGGAGGGGGACTCGGGGCGGTACTCGCGGTGGTAGGCAGCGGCGAGAGCGGCGTACTGGTGGGGATCTTCGCCGGGGATCACGATGGATTGGGCGTCAATGCCGTGTTTCAGGGCGTTGAAGCGGGAAACGGACTTGCCCTCGGCGGAGCGGGGTCCGGTGGACTTCAGGGAGTTGGCCTGGTTAGCGGCGACTTGCGCGGGGCTTGCCATGACCCCGATGTAGCACGCGGATTCCGGGAATTTGAGGGGTGGGGGCGGTAAGTGATTGATCTGGAATGGCGAATAAAGATAATGTTTGTCAAATGAAAAAGTTTTCTCAGTTTCGCAGGGGAAGAGGCTGCGTCCGTATACGCTGCGGCGGGGCGGGGATGTATCCCGACGTGGCTGGTAAGTGTCAGCAACAGGCGTGAGACGTCAACTTGGCGGGTTCCTGCCCATTGCCGGGGCGAAGGCGAGTTGCGGGGGATTATCTGGCCCGCCCCACACGCCAGAGCTATCGTGGGGCGACATTACGCAACCAGATACCGGCGATCTTCACCAGGTCGGGATCCTGTTGGAAACTGGCGTCTCGGCAATCATACAGGGTCTCAGTCTTGCGCTGCGCTCTGGCGAGTGTGAACGCATGCTTCTCGTCGCGGCTGTTGTCGAACATGAGCGTCAGGTCCGCTATGCCGGAAGCCATCTGGATTGCCTGCTGGGTGCGAGGAAACCGGCTGCGAAGCTTGGCTTCAGGCACATCGTGTCCTCCTTTTCGTTTCCGAGTGAAGACGCGCAGGATGGATAGCTCGACGCTCGCGAGCCCCACGAAGAGCAGGACGACGTAATATCCCTGTTTCTGAAGATTGCGAATGAGGTCGACCTTGGATTGGAAGCTTCCGTCAGGCCGCCGTTGCAGGTACGAGAAGACCGTCTCGAACGCAAATGGCATTGACTGGTTCATCGCCAACCCCATGAAGAGCTGCACGCCGTCCTGTGCGAGCTTTTGCCAGCGCTGGTCGTCATCTCTCAGGCGGCTCGCCCATGGTCTGAGCTTACGGTCGGCTCCCGGCTCCGGCAGCAACGAAAGCGTAAGCCGGTCCGCATTGACGAGCGGCATTTGCACTTTATCCGCTAACCGCTCATACCAAAGCGTAGACTTCCCCGAACCATTGTGGCCGGCCAAGACAATCGCGACAGGCTGCTCTCCCACCGTAGTCGGTCTCAGGAGGGTTTCCAGCTTGGGAGGTGTTCGGACGCGCACTAAAACGCTCGGCCAGAACTCAATGGGCGAAAGCGACCACTGATGAACCGGCCCAAAATCTTGTGCCCGGAAGCATCCTCTCGAACGAATTTGGAAAGGTCCTTAGAATAAAGCGAATAGGCGAAGACCTTACGCGAGGCGCCCTGAAAAATCTGCGCCCGAGTCAGGCCGGGCCTTGCCATCGCTTTTGCCACCTTGGCAACGACGCCGGAGGCCCGCTCTTTCGGAATCACCTTGAGCTTGTCAAAGCGCTGGCCGATTCTGAGTACGACGAGGTCTGGACGCGGCGTCTCAAGCCTTTGCTCTTCGACGGCACCGTTTCGTTCAGCTTGGGAAGCGCCCTTTCGCCGGTTTGCTCGGACCTGAGTTATTCGCGCCATCGCCTGGATGCTCCGGTCGGACCGCCATCTGGCGCGGTCCGTTGCTCTGATTCCAGTATAGCGTGGCTCCAAAGGCAGTCACCGGTTTGGAGGCGTGGTTGCGAATTATATCCAGCTGGATATAATTGAGTCATGCGGCCGCTGCGTTTCCTTGGATTCGCTCAAGTGCCTGCGAGACTTCCCCTAGGGCGCGCGGCATGATGCGGGCTATCAACTCGACAAAGTTCAGCGAGGCGACCAACCCGACGACTTCAAGCCGATGCCAGCCATCGGCAACGATGTCGAGGAGATTCGCGTTTCGGACGCAAGCGGCGCCTACCGCGTGATTTCGCTGGCCAGGCGCGCGGAGGCTGTCTACGTCCTGCACGCCTTCCACAAGAAGACACAGGCGACGCCAAGAAAGGACCTTGAAATCGCGAAAGCACGATTTCGGCAACTGTTGGGAGGAAGGATATGAGCAAACCGGAGAGCTACGCAAGTGTTTGGGATGCGATCGCGGACACCCCCGAGGAGGCAGCGAATCTGAGAGCACGGGCCGAACTGATGCAGAAGATCGGAGCACGCCTGAAGAAACACGACTGGACACAGGCCGAAGCGGCGAGCCGTTGCGGCGTGACGCAGCCACGGATCAACGATCTGCTCCGCGGCCGGGTCTCGCGCTTCTCGCTCGACGCGCTGGTAAACATC
>PLDO01000367.1 GCA_003136215.1 Bryobacterales bacterium | reverse complement strand
CTGGTGCTGGCGGGCGATCTGGGCAGCGAGGGCCTGACCGAGCAGTTGACGGTGGGGCCGAACGCGCCACGCCCGCAGCGCGTGCCGATCGAGATCCCGGCGTTCCAATCGGCGGGCGCGGACCCCGCGTCGTGGATCAAACCGGCGGGCGCGCCGCTCACCTTCCGCACCACGGGCCAGAGGAAAGATGTCACCCTGGCCCCTCTCAACAGCATTTTCGGCAAGCGGTATTCGGTTTACTGGCAGGTGGCGTAGGTGGGGCGGGCTTCAGCCTGCCAACGCCCGCTGGCGGGCGTATTTTCCCCCACCACCGAGGGAGCTTTACTTCGCGAACCCTCTATATCACACCGTGAAGCGCGCTCGTAGTCGCGGGATCGATTTGGCAATCGCCGCATGCGCGCTGGTGCGCGGGGCGCAGCTCTGGACGCTGAACCACGCCGACTTTCGGGACGTGCCCGGCATTCGCCTGTACAGCCATCCATCAGCATAGCCCCGAATGGCCATGTAAACGCTATCACCTGTCCTTGCCAGAACCGTTCACACTTGCAATTCCTTGTACAATATTAGGGACATGAACCTCGAACAGGTGGCCCGCCGCGCCAAGGTGTCCACTGCTACGGTCTCGCGGGTCCTGAACAATGCAAGCGTCGTCAAGACATCCACCCGCGCCCGCGTGGTCAAGGCCATCGAGGAATTGAAGTATCACCCCAATCTCCACGCCCGCAACCTGGCAGGCGGCAAGAGCCGCACCATCGGGATGATCGTCTCCAACATGGAGAATCCCTTTTTCTTCGACATCTATAAGACGGTGGAGAGCGACGCTCACGTCGCCGGCTTCGAGGTGGTCATGGCCAACACCGACTACCGCAGCGAGCAACTGGTGGCCAGCATCCGGCTGATGATCGGCCGGCGCGTGGCGGGCCTGGCCGCGGTCGTCTCGGAGATGGAGCCGGCACTGATTGAGGAACTCACCGACAGCGGCATCCCGGTGGTCTTCTACGACGTCGGCACGCCACGGCAGAACATCACCAACATCCGCGTGGACTATCGGCGCGGCATCGACAAAATCATCGACTACCTCTACAGCCTGGGACACCGCAAGCTCGGTTTCGTGGGGCACCATGCCATGCTCGGGCCCATCAACGAGCGCGTCAAGCCCGTGCTGGACGCGGTGGCGCGCTATCCGGGCCTGGAGGTGCGCACCGCCGCCGATGCCGATACCCTGGACGGCGGCCGCCTGGCCGCGCGCGCGCTGCTGTTGTCGGGCGAGCAGCCGACGGCCATCGTCTGCGTGAACGACATTATGGCGGTCGGCGCGTTGCGTGAATTGCGCGAGCGCGGCATCCGCGTCCCGCAGGATGTCTCCGTCACCGGATTCGATAACGTGAAGCTTTCCGAATTCTGTTACCCGGCGCTCACCACGGTGCACATTCCGCGCGATACAATCGGGCATCTGATCTGCGATACGCTGCTTGCCAAATCCGGCAAGACCGCGGTGGCCGATCATGAAATGGTAATCGATCCGGAATTTGTGTTGCGCGACTCCACCGGCCCGGCTCCGGGGCGCTAACGCGCCGTACGCATCCTTGACACGAAGGTTGAGGTCCCATACGATATGCAGGTGCAAGCGATTACAGCCACTTTCCCGGCGCTGCTGCTCCAAGCCCGGTTGATGACCCTCTCCACCGTCGACCTCGCCATCATTGTTTTGTATTTCATGGCCGTGCTGGGGATCGGCTTTTACCTGAAGCGGTTCACCAAGACCGGCGAAGATTTCTTCCTCGCGGGACGCGAGATGACCGCCTGGATCGCGGGCTTGAGTTTCCTGGCGGCCAACCTGGGTTCGCTGGAACTCATGGGCTGGGCGGCTTCGGCCTATCAATACGGCATTCTGGCGGTTCACTGGTATTGGGTCGGCGCCATCCCCGCCATGATCTTCCTCGGGATCGTCATGATCCCGTTCTATTACATTTCCAAAACCCACTCCGTCCCCGGCTACCTCAAACTGCGCTTCGGCGAGCCGGCGCGCGCCCTCTCCGCCGTCTCCTTCGGGCTGATGACCGTCTTCATGAGCGGCATCAACATGTACTCCATGGCGCTGGTCATGAAGGTCGTCCTGGGCTGGGACATTCACGTCAGCATCTGGATCTCCTCCATCACCGTGATGTTGTACGTCGGGTTGGGCGGGCTGCTCTCGGCCATCTTCAACGAGGTGCTGCAGTTCGTGCTCATCTGGCTCGGCGCCATGCTGATTTCCATCATCGGCCTGATCGAAGCCGGCGGCTGGGACGGCATGGTGGCCAAGATTCACGCCAACTTCCCGCACGGGGACTACACCCACGCCTGGCGTACCCTGGGTTCGTTCAACGACAACCCCATGGGCATCAACTGGGTCGGCATCGTGTTCGGACTGGGCTGCGTGATCTCCATGGGTTACTGGACCACCGACTTTCTGGTGGTGCAGCGGGTCATCTCCGCCAAGGATCTGCGCGCCGCCAAGTTGGCGCCCATCATCGGCGCTGCCTTCAAGATGTGCGTGCCGTTCATCGTGATTTTGCCGGGGTTGCTCGGCCTGGCGGTCCTGCCGGAACACCTCATGCCGGAAGCGCAAGCGATCGCCACCGGCGGGCACAGCTATAACGAGGTGCTCCCCATCATGCTGGCCCGCTACTGCGGGCCGGGGTTGCTCGGCCTCGGCATCACCGCCCTGATCGCCGGCTTCATGAGCGGCATGGCGGGCAACGTCAGCGCTTTCGCAACCGTGTGGACCTATGATATCTACCGCGCCACGTTCCGCAAGCAGGCGCCCGACGCGCATTACGTGACCGTGGGCCGCTGGTGCACGGTCCTGGGTGTGCTGGCCTCCATCGGCACGGCCTACATGGTGATGAGTTTCGCCAGCATCATGGATTACGTGCAGGCCCTGTTCAGCTTCTTCATCGCGCCGCTATTCGGCACGGTGCTGCTCGGCATGTTGTGGAAGCGGGCTTCCCCGGCCGGCGGTTTCTGGGGTTTGGCAACCGGTACGGCGGCCTCCATCGGCATGTGGGCCTGGGTCAAGCTCGACCCCACCGCGCTGCGCTACGTCGCCATGTCGCCCAACGCCAAGGATATGGCGGAAAACATGTTCCGCGCCCTGTGGAGTTGGCTCCTGTGCCTGGTCGTCACGGTGGTGGTCAGCCTGTTGACGAAGCCGAAGCCGGAGTCGGAACTGACCAACCTGGTGTTCGGCTGCACCGTGCTGCCGTCGGAAGGCCACCTTCCGGTTTGGCAGCGTCCCATCTTCTGGGCCGGCGTGGTGGCCGCGGCATTCATCGCATTGAATATTATTTTCTGGTAAACAACGAGAGGCATAACGAAATGAACAACACTAAATCCCGTCCGGTTACATTCGGCATGATCGTGGGCAACCGGGGATTCTTCCCGGACCACCTGGCCAAAAGCGGCCGCACCGACATGATCGCGGCCATCGAGAAAGCGGGCTACGCGGTAGTCACCGTGGGAGCGGAAGAAACCAAGTGCGGCGCCATCACCAGCCGCAGTGAAGTGGCAGTCTGCGCCGACCTCTTCAGGCGCCGCCGCGACGAAATCGACGGCATCATCGTCACCCTGCCGAACTTCGGCGAAGAGCGCGCCATCGCCGACGCGTTGCGCCAGGCGAATCTCGACGTGCCCGTGCTCATACAGGCCACGCCCGATACCCCCGGACTGATGACCATTAAGGACCGCCGCGACAGCTTCTGCGGCAAAATGAGCGCCTGCAATAACCTCAAGCAGTACGGCATTCCCTACTCCCTCACCACCCTGCACACCGAAGCCCCCGATTCCGAGGTGTTCGCCAAGGACCTCGCCTGGTTCGCCGCCGTCTGCCGCGTAGTGCGCGGCCTGCGCCGCCTGCGCATCGGCTCCATCGGCGCGCGTCCCTCGGCGTTCAACACGGTGCGCTACAGCGAGAAGTTGCTCGAAGCCAGCGGCATCAGCGTGGAACCCATCGACCTCTCGGAGATCATGGGCCGCATCGTCCGCATGAAGGATAGCGAAGCCGAAGCCAAGCTCGCGGCCATCCGCAAGTACGTCTCCACCGACCAGGTTCCCGTCGAAGCCCTGATGAAGATGGCCAAGCTCGGCACCGTCATCGATACCTGGATGGAACAGACCGAAGTCTCCATCAGCGCCATACAGTGCTGGACCTCGCTCGAAGAGTTCTTCGGCGTCGTGCCCTGCACCGTAATGAGCATGATGAGCGAGAACCTGATGTCCAGCGCCTGCGAAGTCGATATCTGCGGCGTCATCGGCATGCACGCCCTGCAACTTGCCAGCGAAACTCCCAGCGCCCTGCTCGACTGGAACAACAACTACGGCGACGATCCCGACAAGGCCGTCTGCTTCCATTGCAGCAACCTTCCGAAGCACTTCTTCAAGAGCGTCAAGATGGACTTCCAGCAGATCATCGCCGGCACCGTGGGCCGCGAAAACACCTACGGCACTTGCGAGGGCCTGGTGAAAGCCAGCCCTATGAGCTTCGCGCGCTTCTCCACCAACGATCTGGAAGGCAGCATCGATGGCTACGTGGGAGAGGGCGAGTTCACCGACGATCCGTTGATCACTTTCGGCGGCGCCGGCGTCGTGAAAATTCCCCATCTCCAAACCCTGCTGCGCTTTATCTGCGAAAACGGCTTCGAGCATCACGTAGCCGCCAACATGTCCACCGTCGCCAGTGCCGTGCAGGAGGCCACCGGTCACTACCTGGGCTGGAACGTCGCTTACCACGAGTAGGACAGGCCTCCCGGCCTGTCCACCCGACAGGAGATCACATGAGCATCGTCGCTGGAGTTGATTTCGGCACCCTCAGCGTTCGCGTTTCCATCTTCGACTCTGTTCAGGGGCGTCTGGGCGCCGGCGCAGCCGAGTACCCGCTGCTCCGCAAGAAGGAAGATCCGGACAACGCCACGCAAAGCCACGCCGATCACAT
>PLDO01000032.1 GCA_003136215.1 Bryobacterales bacterium | reverse complement strand
CAGTGGCGGGCGCGGGCGGCTGGGCGCCGGGCGCGGGGGGTACGGGGGCCGGCGGCCGGGTATCGGCGCGCGCCACCTCCACGGGCTTGGCCGGCGTACGGGTGGAGCGCTTGGCGGGCGGGCGCGGAGTGTCGCTCCTGGCCGCGGCGGGAATTTGCGCGGCGGCGTAGAAAAGCTCGCGGGCGGTGAGCTGTTTCTGGGGTGCGGCCTGGGCAAAGATCAGGCCGGCGGTGCAGCAGGATAGCAGAAATCCCCGGGCGAATCGCATTTATAGGTTATCCGGTCCAGGTGGACCGGCCTCCTCTGGTTATAACGATATCACTGGAGGCGGCGGATTCAGCGGAGTGAGGGTACCAGGGCAGATTGGATTTCCTGGGGAATTGGTCGATAAGAGACTCGAACGTCTATGCCAATTTCTACGATTATTCTTCTTCTCCTGGCAGGTGTTGAGCTGTCGGCGGCCGGCTCGACGGGAACGCCGCCCGCCATCACCAGCTTTACGGCCAATCCGGCGAAGGTCACAGCGGGCCAGCCGAGCACGCTCAGTTGGGTGGTGACCGGCTACCCGAGCGTGACGGTCAGCCCCGGCGTGGGCGCCGTCAGCGGGACATGGGTCAGAGTGACACCCTCGACGACGCAGACGTACACTCTGAAGGCCACCAACAGCTCCGGGTCCACCACTGCCACGGTTACGGTAGCGGCGGGGCGGGCTCCCACCATCACCAGCTTTACGGCGACGCCGTCGAAGGTTACGGCCGGCCAGGCGGTCACGTTGAGCTGGGCGGTAACGGGTTCCCCGACCCTGACCCTCACCCCCGACGGGGGCAGCGTCGGCGGGACATCGATCAAAGTAGTGCCCTCGACGACGACGGCCTACATTCTGACGGCCAGCAACGCGTTCGGCTCCGCCGCGGCGGCGGTTGCGGTTTCGGTAGTGGCGGGGAGCCCGCCAACTATCACCAGTTTTACCGCGACACCGGCAAAGGTGAGCCCGGGTCAACCCAGCACGCTCGGTTGGGCGGTGACCGGCGCCACGAGCGTGAAGGTCAACTCCGGCGTGGGGGCGGTCACCGGGGCATGGGTCAAAGTGACGCCTGTGACGACGACTTCGTACACCCTGACGGCCACCAACAGCTTCGGAGCGGTCACCGCTTCGACTTCGATCCTGGTAGGCAGCCCGCCAACCATCAGCGGTTTTACGGCAACTCCGGCGAAGGTGACGCTGGGGCAGTCGAGCACGCTCAGTTGGGCGGTGACGGGTTCGCCGGGCATAGNNGGGCGTGGGCGCGGTCACGGGGACCTCGGCGACGGTGACACCCAACGCGACGACCTTGTACACCTTGACGGCCACCAACTCTTTCGGGTCGGCCACGGCAACGACGACGGCGACGGTTGTGCCGGCGAACCCTCCGGTGATCAGCTATTTCCTTGCCAACCCCGCAAGTGCCGGTCCGGGAATCAAGACCACGCTGCTTTGGGCCACGAGCGGGGCGACGAGCGTGACCATCGACCACGGCGTGGGAACGGTCACGGGCAACTCGGCTACCGTCAGCCCAACGGCGGCAACCACCTACACGTTGACCGCCACCAACGGGGCGGGACACGTGACGGCCACCACTACGGTCAGCTACATTCCACTGGTCACCGTTAACAGCCAGCTGTACTATACGGAGCACGCGGTGTTTATCATCCCGCCGGCCAGCCAGGTAAGCTGGACCGGTTCCGACAGTTGGGATAGCGTCTATTCGACGGTAAATGTCAATTCCTATGTAAGTACACTGAAGGGCCTCTTCCCGAGCGACTACTTCTTTGTAGTGGTGGCGGCGAACAATCTGACTCCGAACAACGTACCCAGCGTGCAGCCGCTCCGGCATACGGCGGACGGCATCGGATTGGGCAGTACCGGCGTCGGGATTCCCAGCATCTGCCGCTATAACATTGGAGGGTCTACGGTGATCGACGGCGCGTTCGGCGTATTGGACCACGAAATCGGCCATAACTGGGGAGTGTTCCTGTATCCGCAGTTATCGGACGCGAACGGACACTGGCTGGCGAACTCCACCGCCGCCGGCCAGATGGCGGCCACCTACAGCGACGACGGGTACGCCACCATCAAGCAGATTTCGGGCGATCCGGTAAGTGGGTTCAGCTGGACGGCGGTGGATAACATCACGAAGAACGAAACAGAGACATTCTCCGACCAGGACTTGTATCTGCAGGGATTCAGCGCCACATTCCCGGACCTCTACGTGCTGGATTCGCCGGTATACAACCCGGATCAGACGGTGTCCTTTGACGCCGCCACCAAGTACGATCAGGCCTGGGTAGTGCAGCGGAATGGGGTTCGCAACCCGTCTTACGTGGCCAGCCCGAAAAGACTTCGCGTGGGGTTCGTTTACGTCGCCAGAGACCTGGCGGAAGTGGAAGCGGTGTTTCAGCCCATCGAGCGTTCCATCAACCACTTCGTGAACGCGGAGCAGATCGACACCACGAGATTTCGCTTTCAGGTTCCATTTCTGGTGGACACGAAATACCGGGCCAGTCTCGATGCGATGCTGGCCGATTTGGATGGCAATCGAACGCCCACGCTCAGCATCCCCGGACCGTCCGCCCTGGTTTCGAGCGACGGTTCGGCGGTGGTCCCGTTCCGGGCAGGCGACGCTGACGGGCCGGTGCCCGCGGTGTCGTGCGTTCCGGCCTCGGCGAATTGCGCCATACAAGGGGGGAATGTCGTGCTTACGGGACTGGCATCGGGATCGCACTTCTTCACGATCAAGGCCGAGGACTCCGGGGGTAAGAAGACCTTCGCGCACTTCGTGGTCGACGTGCAGTGAGAGTAGGACAGGCCGGGGTACCCTCTGGGTCCGCCTGTCCCGTGGACTCTGTGGTGGACAGGCCAGGAGGCGTGTCCTACTTTGCCACGGAGATTATGGTGGTGGCCGCGGCGACGCCGCCGACACTGACGTCGAAGGATAACTCACCCGGGGCGACGTCGGGAATGAGCACGTTCATTTGCAGCAGGCCGTTGACAAAGCCTGGCGCCAGGCCGGCGAACTGGACGACGGCGAGAGTGCCTCCGATCTTGACCTGCACCGGGGCAACGGGCGTAGGGAAGGGTGGACTCGACGGGCCCACGCCGCCGGCGGTCACCGGGGGATCGACCAATCCCTGACCGGTGAGATAGGCGGTCACATACTGACCGGGATGCGCCGGAGTCTGCGGCGCATTGGTGGTTCCATCGGCCAGGTTCAGGGCCAGCACGTGGCTACTTTGCGGGGGAGTAAAGACGCCGGGACCGGTGGCCGCCACCAGGAAGTTGACGGCGGGGCTCGGCACGTTGTTTGACTGGACGACTAACTTCGCGGTGCCGGCTATGGTGTCATACGGCACCTGCGCGTTGACTTGTCCGGGGCTGACGAAGTCGACAAACGCGGGCTTTCCGCCAACGGTCACGCTGGTCCCGCCCAGCTTGGACGGCGCCTGGTTGCCATTGAAATCTGCGCCGGCCCAGGTCTGCTGGCGGGTGGAATCGAGATTGGTGGCGAGGTTCACGCCGTAGATCTCGATCCAGGTGGCAGGCGCGATGGCTTGGAATGCCCCGTAGTTGCCGGCGGTGATTACGCCCGAAGGCGAGATGACGGGAGTCGGGTCGAAGCTGCCCGTGATGGGTCCGGTAATGGTGGCGTTCGGCGTGAGCCCAACCTGCCCGACACTGCACGTGGCAACCCCGGTGCACGTGGGACCGGAGAACAGGAAATTGAAGTTGGCAAAACTGTAAAACGAAACCGTGGGGCCGTTGTTTTCGACCAAAGTGATCGTCAAAGAGAAGTTATTCGTGGCCTGTGCGGTAAACAAATCGCTGCCCGGATTGGTAATCGCGTTCAGCGGAAACGCGCCATTGCCCGGGTAGGTAATCACAAAACTGTAATTGCCTCCCCCGCCGAAGCCGGTGAAGGTGCCCGATAGAGTGCAATTGGTATTGGTCCCGTCAAAGACGCAAGTGCCCCAGGTCATCTTGCTCTGGCCCTGCCCGGATGCGTTAGCGCCAATGCCGGTGAGTGAGAAAGTCTGCGTGCTCAGCCCCAGCGTGGCCACGGTTGCCGAAGCTTGCGGTGCAGCCGCCATGAATAACAGGAATACAGGAATAGCCCCCAGCCTCATTTAGTCAGATCCTCCGAGTCCTTTAACTGCTAACTGCTTTTCTTCGATGCGCCATCGCGCGGTTGGTTCCAGAATTCACAAAAGTAAATGTCGGCGCCGCTCGCGGGTCGTCGTCTTCAGAACAAAAGCTGGTCTTTCCTGGCTTCGATCTTGGCCGCGTCGATGCCCGGAACCTTCTTCAGGTCCTCGATCGATTTAAAGTCACCATTCCTGGTCCGGTACTGGACGACGGCCGCCGCTTGTGAGCGGGTCAGCGAGAGCCCGCTCTCCAGTTCAATGGCTCTGGCTTCGTTGACTTTGATCTTGGGAACTTCCTCGCCGGGATAAGTCTTGGCCAGATAGTCCACGATGGCGTCGAAATCCTTCTGCGTGCCCTTGGCGCCCAGCGCCACCATCTTGTCCATCGTGGCCTGCCACCCGGCGCGGTCCTGCCGCGGGGCCACGGATCGCGCAAATTCGTGGCACTGTATGCAGATGCGCTCGGCTTCGGCTTTCCCGGGAGGTATGGCCGCGCCTTGCGCCCAGGCGCTGCCGGCGGCGAG
>PLDO01000131.1 GCA_003136215.1 Bryobacterales bacterium | reverse complement strand
TGCCGATGCCGAAGGCCAGGGCGCCGAAGGCGCCATGCGTCGAGGTATGACTGTCGCCACAGACGACGGTCATACCCGGCAGGGTCAACCCGAGCTCAGGGCCGATGATGTGCACGATCCCCTGGTTGGCGTTCCCCATGGGATAGCAGGTGATCCCGAACTCGGCGCAGTTCTCGTTCAGCACGTCCAGCTGCTTGGCCGAGATCGGGTCGGCCACCGGCTTGTGGATGTCGATCGTAGGGACGTTGTGGTCCGCCGTCGCCACGGTCCGATCGGGCCGCCGCACCGTCCGTCCCGCCAGGCGCAGCCCGTCGAAGGCCTGCGGACTGGTCACCTCGTGCAGCAGGTGGAGGTCAATGAAGAGGAGGTCGGGCTCGCTCTCGGCCGCGTGGACGACGTGGGCGTCCCAGATCTTCTCCGTCAGGGTGCGGGGCGCCATCAGTGGGCGACCGCCGCGATGTGGACCTTGAGCATGCCGCCGGGCGCCTGGTACTCGACGGCGTCGCCCGCGCCACGCCCGATGAGGACCTGCCCGAGAGGCGAGCTGGGGGAGACCACGGGCAGGTCGCCCTGGCGCTCCTCGATGGATCCCACGAAGAATTGCTGCGTGTCGTCCTCGTCGTCACCCTCGTACCGGAGGGTCACCGTGCTGCCCAGCGAGATCGCCACCACGTGCGGCTGGAACAGCTTGTCCTTTTGCAGCATCTCCACGCGCTTGGGCGGCAAGGCGGGCACGGGGCGGTCCACCGGCTCCAGCCACAGCACCACGCCGGCGTAGTCTTTGTGCTTGCGCACCGCCAGATTTCTGGAATTGGTCAGTTCCACCTCGCCCGCCACCTGTGCGCCGAGCGCCATTCCCAGGACCACGCTAGAAGAGATAAGCCAGCGCCAGATCATAGTGATTATTGATTCGCACTCCCTGCCCGATATACATGGTCCGCACTTGCGAAGCTTCGAAGCCCAGCAACACATTCGGCGCCAGGCGGAAGTAGGCGTTGCCGCCGAACAGCAGGTTCTTGCCGATCGCCCCCACCCCCAGATCGTGGTTGGCATCGTCCACCTGCCCGGTGAAGAAGTGGAAATCGAGGCGCGGCAGCGCGTGCAGCGTGAGTTGCCCCCATCCGCCCCGACTCTCCACCGCGTACCCGTACCCCCCGTAGACCGCGAACCCCTGGCGCGTCCCGCTGCCCAGGTGAGCCACGTTTTGCCCGGAATAGAACACTCCGCTGAACTCTACCCGTTTCCACGGATTGAAAAACCAGTCCATGGAGAAGAGATTGGAGGGGATGGATTGGCCGCCCGCATGGGTCGTGCTGGTATGGAATCCCGCCGCAATTTCCATCCGCCGCTCGTCGTCGAGTTTGTGGTAAAAGTTGAAGCGCCCTTCCGCCGCCGGACGCGCCGCTTCCGGTACCACAGTCCCCACGTACGGGCCGATCTCGCGCGTCTGCACGGCGCCCACCTGCGCCAGCACCCCGTTGGAAGAGCCCAGGTGGACTTCCTGTTCGAAGCGCACCTGCGGCAGCCACAACCACAGATTCCCCGCGCCGGTGAGCGGGGAAATCCCCACCTGCGCCAGCGAACTCGGCTCGCGGGGGTTGAAAATGGGCTTCTCCAAGCCGGCTACCACCCGGCGGTCCTGCCACGCGATTGCGATCGAGGCGGTGCGAATGCGCATCGCCTGGGCTGTCCCCCCAGTAAAAAAATCCATGTAGACGGACCCGCTTACCTTGCCGCCCCAGATGGCTTGCGGCCCGTCGAATTCCAGGCCCACGACGGTCTGGCGCACGGTCGCTCCCGCGTGCCCCGGTCCGGTCGCCGCCGCAATCACCGGATAGTCCACCCCGCCGCTCTGCTTGGAGTTCATGAACGCGTTGAACAGCGCCATCCCCGTCAGCCGGATCGGAAACTTCTGCGACGCCTCCACTTTGGTCTGCGCCTGATCTTCGATGCGCTGCTCCTGGATGTCGAGCCGCTCCTCCGCCGTGGGCGGAGGCGGCGCGGCGGTACCCAACTGCGCCTGCAACGCGCGCACCTGCTCGGAGAGCGCGCGGTTTTCCTGCTCCAGTCGGTCCAGCCGCTCCAGGATTTTGGACAGGTCCGGCGCCGTCTGCGCGTACAAGGTAACCGGCGCCAGGCACAGCGCCAAGCAAGCCAAACTAGTGCGTCCTGACATCGAGAAGTTGCTCCACTTTCCGGCGCACCATCGCCGGCGAGTACGGTTTCGGGAAATATGCCTCCACTCCCAACGCCGCAATCCGCTGCGGAGTTGCCGGGTCGGTGTCGGCGCTCACTACGATGATCGGCATGCCCGAGAGCCTTTGGTCCGCCCGCACGCGGCGGATCAACTCATACCCGTCCATCTGCGGCATGTTCAGGTCGGTCACCATCACCCGCACCGGCCCCGACCCTCCCACCAGTATGCGCAATGCTTCCGCCGCCGAAGGGGCCGTCAGCACGCGCACTCCCGGGATTCCCAGGAACGCGATCTCCAGCATCGCCGCGCTGTTTTCGGAGTCCTCCACGATCAGGACGGCAGGCATTTTGCTATTGTACTGGTTCGTATCGGGGAAAACCTGTAAATTCGAGTAGCATCAGTAGCATAAAGGCGCACGGTGGGGCGGGCTTCAGCCTGCCAATCCGAGCGAAGCTCGAACGATCCGAGCCAAACGCTGGCGCCCCTTACGGCACGAAGCGATACCCAATCCCATGCACGGTGAGAAAATGACGCGGCGCGTTGCTATCCGGCTCCAGTTTCTGCCGCAACTTCACCACGTGCGCGTCCACCGTCCGCGTATTGGGGAAGAACTCGTAGCCCCAAACCGAATTCAGAATCATGTCGCGGGTCAGCGCACGGTCGGGATTGTGCAGGAAATAGGTCAGCAGATTGTATTCCGCCGGGGTTAGCTTGAGATCTTCGCCCTTGCGCTGCACGATGCGGCGTTCGAAATCGACTTCGACGTCGGAGAAGTGCACCACCTTGCGCGCGTCGCCGCTGGCGCGCCGCAGCACGGCGCGGATGCGCGCCATCAGCTCGCGCGTGCCGAACGGCTTCACCACGTAATCGTCCGCGCCGATTTCGAGCAGCAGCACCTTGTCGATTTCGTCGCCCACGGCGCTCAGCACGATAATCGGCGTGGACAGGTGCGCCGCCCGCAACTGCTTGCAGATCTCCGTGCCGCTCATCTGCGGCAGGCGCAAATCCACCAGCACCAGGTCGGGCTTCAAAGAGAGCGCCATCTCGAAGCCTTGGCGTCCGTCGCCGGCCTGCGCCGCGCGAAAGCCCTCCTGTTCCAGCATCACCGCGATGGTGTCGCGCAGGCTTTCGTCGTCGTCGATTACGAGAATCGTCTGCATGGTGGGCACTCCCGATTGTATCCGATCCCACGCTGCCGCCCCTCGCGCGCCACGCCACGCCCTACTTCACTTTGTGGCTTTCCTCGTGGATGGTTACGCCCACGGCGGCGCCCAACACTTCGGCGCCGGGCAGCACCCGTCCAGTCACCGTCACCCGCGACCCGCGGGAGGGCACGCCGCTCGCCGAGAGCACGATGATCTTCCCGGTCGCGTCCTCGATCTGGTATCCGCCCTTGCCCATCAGTCCCACGGACGTGGTCACGGTCCCGGCGACCCGCACCCTCTGGTTGCGAAACCGCGAGGGATCGGCATTGATGCGTCCGATCGACATCGGCGCGCACCCCGCCAGCACCACCGCGGCCACCGTAACACTGGTCAGTTTCAGCTTCATGGATGCCTCTACCTTTGCCAGACGCGCGGCGGGCTCCCTCCGGTTTCACCCTACAATATGAACATGCCGTTTCTCAAAGTGGGCACGCTGGCGCAACTGCCCCCGGATTCCGTCATGGAAGTGATGGTGGGCCCTCAGCCCTATGCCGTGTGCCATGCCGGCGGGGCCATCCGCGCTCTCAGCGGTGTCTGCATCCATCGCGGCGGGCCGCTCGGTCAGGGGCAGATCCACGATGGCCGCGTTGTCTGCCCGTACCACCTCTGGGAATTCGATTGCGCCACCGGCGAGTACGATTACGACCCCTCCAAATCGGTGCCGGTTTTTGAGGTCAAAGTGGAAAACGGCGACATCTACATCCAGGTTCCCTAAGTGCCCGAACTCCCCGAAGTCGAAACCGTAGTCCGCTCGATCGCCCCGCTGACCGGCGAGCGCATCCTCAACGCCGAATTTCGCAATCTCCGCATCCTGCGCGGCGGCGATCCCGACGCGCTGGCCGGCCGCCTGCGGGACCGGCGTCTCCTCGCCGTCCAGCGTTACGGCAAGTTCATCGTCGCATCCATGGAGGGCGGCGGCTATCTCACCGTCCACCTCGGCATGACCGGACGCCTGCTGCTCGGCGCGGCGCCCGGCAAGCACACCCACGCCATCTTCACCTTCCCCCGCGCCACCCTGCTGTTCGACGACAGCCGCCAGTTCGGCTCGATCGAGTTCAGCGAAGATTTTCCCCGGCGCGTCGCCCGCCTGGGACCCGAACCGCTGGAAATCCCCTTCGACGAATTCGCCGCCGCCCTGCAACGCCACAAGACCCGCATCAAGTCGCTGCTCCTCAACCAGACCTTCGTCCGCGGCGTCGGCAATATCTATGCCGATGAAGCCCTCTTCCGCGCCGGCATTCATCCCCAGGCGCTCACCCATCGCATCCGCCGGGACCGCGCCCGCAAACTCTACGACGCCATCGTTGCCGTGCTCACCGAAGCCATCGCCGCCGGTGGTTCCTCCATCTCCGATTACGTCGACGCCGAAGGCCGCCCGGGGTTCTTCCAGATCAGCCACCGCGTCTATCAGCGCACCGGCGAGCCCTGTACCGCCTGCCAGACCCCCATCCGCCGCATCGTCGTCACCCAGCGCAGTTCCCACTTCTGCCCCCGCTGCCAGCGCCGCTAGTGTAGTGCGACCCGAAGTCTTGCCTGTTTTGTGGGGTAGGCAATTTTGCCTGTGCAGCCGCCTTTGAGGCGGCTTTTTCCGGGCACGCGAGACTTCAATCCCTGCATGCGCCGGCTGAAAGCC
>PLDO01000704.1 GCA_003136215.1 Bryobacterales bacterium | reverse complement strand
CAGAGCTCCGCCATCTCTTCGGCGGTGTGGCCGGCGAGTTTCGCCATCTTCGCCGCCGCGTTTCCGGCACGCACCGCGGCCACGTGTTGCTCCGCCGGCCCATGGCAGGATTCGCATCCCACGCCGGGCAGGATGGATGGCAGATGCAAGCGGCCGCCCGATACCGCGCCCGTGGAGTGGCACCCGAAGCATTCCCGGGCGCCGGTGGCGTCCATGCGGCGGCCGGCCGCGTCGTCGATATTCCTCGGCTTGCCCGGCTGCGCGCCCATCGTCAGATCGAGTCCCTCCAGCGCATTGTAGAAGCTCACGTGGCTTTCGTATAAGGCCCCGTTGTGTTCGAAGACATAAGTCTGCCCCGCCTGGCCCCGGCCGAAAGCCCACACCAACGGCACGCTGAGCGTCTCGCCCTCGCCGGTAACCGTCATCAGGCTGCGCTCTCCATCGCGCTCAATGCGCCACTGAAAACCGCCTTCCTGAAAGCGCAGAGCGGGGTGCCGCCGCAGTATTTCGGCCTGGCTGACCGGCTCAAGCGCCCGCGCCATGGGAGTCGCGCGGAAGCGCGCCACTACATCCCGATGGCACTCGGCACAAACCTGATCTCCCGCCGTTGGCGCACCGGCGGCGAGCCACGGCAGCGCAACGCTCACCATCCAGCAAGCCGGCCTCATGGCATCTTGGCTCCGGGTTCGGCCGCCTGCTTCTCGGCGTTCAGCTTGAGGACCGTGGCGCGCTCCCGGTCCCCGTCCCCCTTGCGTTTGAGCCGGTAGTAAACCGTAGCCAGCGAGACGTGAGCCTCCACGAAGTCGGGCGTATCGCGGGTGAGTTGCTCCAGTTTGGTGCAAGCCTGGCCGATGTTCCCGGTCATCACATCGAGCGTGGCCAGTTGATAGCGCACCGCCGGGTCGCCGGGGCGGACGCGCAACGCCCGTTCGAAGGAACTTCTCGCCTCGTCGTATTGCTGATCTTGTTTAAAGAGCACGCCGATCTGCAGGTTGGAAACGAAATCGTTCGGATTGGATTCCAGTTCCTTGCGGAACGCGCCGGCTGCCGAGGCCATATCGCCCGTGCTCATCAGCGCCAGCCCGTAGTAGGAGTAGACATCGGGGAGCTGCGGATTGAGCTCGGCGGCCCTTTTCAGGTCCGTCAGGGCCTCGGAAAAATCCTGCGCGTTCATCTTCGTGGTGCCCAGCAGCAGCCGCGCCTCGGCCGATTCGCCTTCGCGCAGGATGCGGTCCACCAATACCTGGCCGCGCGCCGCCTGGTTGTCGCGGATCAGAGCCGTGCCCAGCAGGTAGATGAGCGCCTTGTCGTCGGGCGACTCCTTTTCCAGCGGCGAGAGCAGCTCGATTACCTTTTTGTTCTCACCCAGCCGCAGGTCGCAATCGGCCAGCAGAAAGATCACCTGCCGGTTTGAGGGCTGCTGCTGGATGGCCTTCGCCAGTTCTTCGGCGGCGGCGGAGATCTGCGAAGTCTTGTAATATGCCAGAGCCAGATTCACGCGGACGGGCAGGTTCCGTGGCTCCAGTTCCAGCGCCTGCCGGTACTCGGCGATGGCTTCTTCATATTGCCCTGCCTTGGAGAGTGCCGCGCCCAGGTTAGAGCGAGCCATGACGTTTTTGGGTTCCAGTTTCAAGTATTCCCGGTATTCCGCCGTGGCGCCCGGAATGTCACCGGCCTGGTGCAATTCGATGGCGTGGCGAAGCACCGCGTCGGCCGAAGGCGGCTGCTGCGCCGCAACGGCACAACCCAGCCAGACCGACAATCCCAGAGCCCTAGCGCAAGCCCTCACTCTGCCCCCTCTTTGCCAGCATCTCACGAATGGCGGCCCGCAGTTCCGCCGGCTGGAAGTCAAGCTCGCCGAGCCGCGTTTGGAAGGCGACCTTGCCGTCGCGGCCGACCAGGTATAGGCGGCTGGGCCACGCCTGATAGGCGGTCTCGGCCGTGCCATCCATGCCATCCACCACCGCGGGAAACGGAAGGTCCAACTTGCGGAGGCAGAGTGCGGCATGTTCCAGCTTCTCATTCAAAGTTCGCGCGGGAGGTAAAGATATCCCTTCCTTCACGTTGATCGTGCTTTGCCACTGACTTGCGGCGCCGCTCTCCGCGTGGGCTTCGCGGATGTAGACCAGGCGAAAATCCACCCGGTCCCCGAACTCCCCTGCAACGCGTTTCAAATCCGTCGCCGAAGCGCGCAGCTTGGGGCAGGTGTAGCTGCCAAAGACCAACACCACGGGCTTCGCCAGCCGGCTCAGATTGAGTGTGCCGACCGCCGGCGCCGCTGAGCCTGGTGCGATCCCCGGATCGGCTTTCGCTGGCTGAAGGGCTCCAAACCCGCGTGCCAGGGCATCGCGGGCTTCTAACGACCCCGGCCGGACCAGCGCCGCGCGCTCCAGTAGCGGCCGAGCTTCAGCGAGTTTCCCGCGATGCGCCAGAATGGAAGCGGCCTGGAAGTTGGCGTCGAAATCGTTCGGGTTGGAGGCCAACTCTTTCCGGAAAGCCTCCAGGGCGCCGTCCGCGTCGCCGGTAAAGAGCAGCGCCTGGCCGTAGTAAGATTGCAGCGAGGGCACGCTCGGATTGAGGGCGGCGGCCTTGGAAAGCTCCGTCACCGCGCCCGGATAATCGCCGGCCGTGAATAAAGCTGCGCCCAGCAGGAAGTGCCCCTCCGCCGAATCCCCCCGGCGCAGGATGCGGTCCACGCGCCTTTGGCCGTCGGTCACGCGGCCGGCGCGAATCAGAGCCAGGCCCAGGATGTAGTCCAGCGCCGGTTGATCCGCCTGGGATGCTTCCAATGGGGTCAGGAGGTCGATCGCCTGCTGGAATTCGCCGGTCCGCAGCCGGCAGTCGGCCAGCAGCAGCGCGAGGTTCAGGTCCGCCGGTTGAGCGCGGTGAAGGCTCTCGAACCCGGCAGCCGCTTCCGGAAGCTGAAACGACTTGTAGTAGGCCAGCGCGAGGTTGAAACGAAGGCGGGGAGCCACGTCGTCCGCCGCCACCTTTAAGGCCGCCTGATACTGCTCGATGGCATCCTGATAGCGCCCCAGTTTGACCAGCACCGCGCCCAGGTTGGAACGCGCCTCCACCCGGTTGGGCTCGGCGGCAATGCAGGCTTGGTATTCGCGAATGGCGCCCTCGAAATCTCCCGCCTGGTGCAACTGAATGGCACGATCCAGGGCACATCCAGAAGCGTGCAGGGTTTGCCCTGAAAGGGCGAAGATCAACAGGGCGAACCACATACAATTCGACAACGGATTCCCCTCACTCCCAGGTCTAGGATTCTAGCACCAACAGGCTTGGGCTGCTCTCAACATCGCGGCTGAACCCGGTTTTCAGTAGTCACACTCATCGTTAACCTCGATCGTTAACGCTGATGTTTGTTACGCTTCCAGATTAACGTTCCAGGCTTCCCGCGATTACTTTCATGACTCTGCTAGGCTTTATGCGTTAATATGCCATGCCCTAAGACTTTGTTAACCCATACCCTGCCGAATTAGCCTTTTTTTGCCCACTAATGCTTTTATACTACTTTCGAACCTTTTGAGTGCTTGTTCGGAAGGTTCCACGTCTTTGGGGGGGGAAGGGGCAAATGAACAGGACAAATAACTTGCGCAAGGCGTTCCGGATCGGTTTGGTGGCCGGATGGGCGCTGATGCTGGCCGCCAATCTGTCCGCGCAGGGCATTTACGCTACTCTAACGGGGATCGTAACGGATCCATCGCAGGCCGTAGTCGCCAAGGCCAAAGTAACGTTGAAGGATGCCCAGTCCGGGTCGCAACGCGACACCGTCTCGAACAACGAGGGATACTTCACTTTCGCTTCGGTTCCGGTGGGCACCTACGACCTGACCATTGAAGCCAAGGGCTTCAATCCAACCAAGTTGTCGGGCATCCCGCTCGGTGGCGGAGAGAAACGCAATGTGGACATTTCTCTGAAGGTCGGTACGACATCCGAAACGGTTGAGATTCAGGGGACGGTCGACCAGCTCGCGCCGGTCGATTCTGGCGAGAAATCGTCCACCCTGACCACCAAAGAGCTGCAGAACTACGTGCAGACGGGCAGCAACGCGGCCGAGTACATCAAGATTATGCCCGGCTTCGGCATCTCCAACGGCACCTCCAACAAGGCGAACTATAGCGGTGAAACCATCGGCATCAACGGGAACGGCGACGCCGGAAGCCAGAGCCCGCTGAACGGCGCCTATTCGTACAACGGTTTGCCAGGCAACTCCCTGGACATCACGGCTGACGGCGCGCACGTGTCCGACCCCGGCTGCAACTGCGACACTCCCGTCAACCCGAATTCGGACATGATCTCCGAATTCCAGGTGAAGATGTCGAATTTCAGCGCCGAGAATCAGAAGGGCCCGGCCGTCATCACTTCCGTGGCCAAATCCGGTGGCAAGGACTTCCACGGTTCCGCGTTCATGTATGCCCGGAACTACGCGATGAACGCCAATGACGCCCTCTTCAACGCCAACGGCCAGCCCAAGCCGGCCAACAAGTATTACTATCCAGGCGGTACCGTCGGCGGGCCTGTGCTGCTCCCCGGCGGGTTCAACAAGAAGCGGGACAAACTGTTCTTCTTCACCGGTTTCGAGTACTTCTACCAAGTTCTGGACACGGGGTTGTTGCGCGCCACGGTCCCCACGGCGGGCCAACTCACCGGCAATTTCTCGCCGGCTGAAGTCGCGAAAGAAGGCAACATCACCGCCTCCGGCGGCCCTCCCGGACAGATTATCGACACGGTGAAATACCCCGGCGGGATCATCCCGGCGAACCTGATCGACAAGAACATGCAGAGTCTGATGAAGCTCTATCCGCAAGCCAACGCCAACCCCAACGCTACCGGTGGATATAACTACGTACAGGCCGAAACCTTCAACCAGAACAACGTTCAATGGATGTCGCGCGTGGATTACAGCATCAGCGACAACACCAAGCTCTTCGTCCGCTACAACTTGCAGCGCGAGACTCAGTTGTTCCCGGTCGGCCTGTGGTGGCGCCAGACCGATCAGGTTCCGTACCCGACCGCGGTGCAAGGGAAGAACAAGTCCGACTCCGTGACGGCATCGCTGACCCACGTATTCAACCCGACCATGACCAACGAGTTCGTCTTCGGGTACACCTACATCGGGTTCCCCAACATATTTGCGGATCCGAGCAAAGTGGACCGCACGCAGGTGGGCTACGCGTATAAGGGCCTCTTCAAGAATGGCGTACCTCAGATTCCCTCATTCGGCGGAAACGGCTGGCAAAACCAGGAGGCTGCGCTGGTCTTCAATCCGGGCGGCTTCGAAGCCGGCGGCGCAACTGCCGGTCTCTACGCCGACAAGTGGATGCCCAGCTTCAG
>PLDO01000008.1:681-7023 GCA_003136215.1 Bryobacterales bacterium | reverse complement strand
CGGAGAGCGTCCTGCCGGTCCTGCTGAATGAGGCCGAGTTGCCGCTCGCCAAGGATGATGACGTGCTTGAGGCCGTCCTCTCGTTCTCGGGGCGCTCTGTTTTCTCCCCGCTCGTTGACGCTGCCATGGGCAGCCTGATCACCTGCTTTCTCATCGAAGGGAGGGACTCCCAGGCGATGAGGAGATTCGAGCAGAGTTCCGAGTCGTCGCGGTGGCTGCAACACGTTGCCGCTTCGCGGCTGACCGATTTGGTCGTCAAGGACTGCTATTCCGGGCAGCCCGCTGTGGCGCGGGCTTGGCTGTGGATCGCGCGCGGACCGCGAAGCCTCTATGAGAGACGCTCCCCGGTCCTGCCCGATTTATGCGACGCGCTGCTCCGTTTCTCGCACCATTCCTTACCGGAGGGGGCGGAGGATTCGTTGCTGCAGATCCTCAGGCGTTCTGCGTCGGAGGTAGGTACTGACGTCCGCCAGGTGCTGTCCGCGAAGATGCTCCGTTTCTCGTTGGATCACGTCAGCTTCCCGCTGGGCGGCGTGGTCGCCGAGACCTTTGCCAATGCCTATGCGGAGGCGTTGGAAGAAGACCACCGCTCTTCCTCGATCTTCTCTGTCCTGTTCGGTTCTTATGATTGGGACCGCGCCAAAGATCTTAGAGTCTCGTTGATAGACGCATTCTTGCGTTCTAACTGGTTTCCAGCCGACCTTGCCATTGCTGCGAACAACGCCGGCATTCTCCGCAAAGTCTTCAAACGGTTGCATCGCCGCTATGGGGGCGATAACTACATACAGAGCATGGTCAAAGACCTTCGCGACCGCAACGATTCCAGGTTAATCCCAGTGCAGGAACAGCTTGACTCCATGAGCAACGCGCCGAATTTCTATGAGGAATGGGACTAACAGCCCGCATTGCTAACTAATCGGCAATGTCCGATTTCAACCATGATCGTTCCCGATTCACGTATTGATTGGAGTTCGACCGATTTTCGTGCCACCCCTGCGAAAGAACATAGGAACACACCGGTGTTACACTCAGCCGGTGATTCAGCTGATTTCTTGAGGGATTCCGGAAATACGGGCTGATCGGGGTTCAGTGACACGGCCGGCTGACTGGGTCACCCTGGATAGGTAACGACAAGCCGGCCAGCGTCCGGCTGGGCCGGCGAGGGCTGCCCAAGGCCCAACTCTCAGAACCGGACTTAGGCGAAGCCGCAAGCGGCAGGGCACCCTACTGAGCAACAGCCTCCGACCGGGCGGCTTGTCCGGTTGCCTTGGCCGCAGTCTTCTTCGCCGCTTTCGCCGTGGAGCTTTTCGCAGTTGTTTTCTTGGCAGCGCTCTTTTGTGTTGCAGCTTTCTTGGCGCCGGCTGGTTGCGCATTCGCGGTTTCGCCTCGTTTGAGCGCCCAACGGCGTTTCGAAGCCTCAGAAATGGCACGCCTGCCAGCGGCACTCATCTTCCGCTTGGGTTTCGGGGGCTCCGGTCTGGCCGCTGATTCCGGCTTCTTAGATCCCGCCTTTATTGCCGCCCATCTTTTTCTCTGGCCTTCTGCCATCCGGCGACGCGCGGCGGCACTGACCTTGCGCTTCTGTTNNCCCGGAGTTCCCCGATTTGGGTATCTATTCGTCTTTTTTGCGACTCGAAGCCTTCGATGGCGGCGGCGATGATTTCAGCATTCAGTTTTGGTGTGGGCATGTGAATTCGTGCTCGATTCCGCGATGTTGCATGCAAGGATCATTGTACATCCTGCCAACGACTCACCTTCTTTGATTCCACGACCTAGCCAGCAGCTAACCATTTTCTCCCGCCCAAGGTACATCGCCGAGATTCGGTCAGCACTCATTCTCGGTTGCCTTTCTCGGGCTCGCGGCTGGACGCCCTTCACCCCCGGCTCGACTCAACTTTTCATGTTGAACATCCCCAAAAGGTCCTTAGCGAAGCCGCACGTGGTGCCCCTTTACAAGCGACACCCCCGTGATCGTTTCGCCACGCGCCAACGCATCGGACAGTATCCCCCGTTGGAGGTCCTTCTGCACAGCCTTGCCGTCTGCCGCTCCAAGACGGTCGCGAAGGGGGCTTGGCGGAAGTGAATCCACGACCTCACGCCACTCGGGCCACGTGAGTTCCACCTTCGCTCGATAGTAGCTGTCGGGAACGTGCGTAGTCTCCTGAATCGTCAGCGACGGCGCGCTGTTGGCCTGCAGGCTGATCGTATTCAGGGAACCCCGCAGCTTCTGCATGTTCCGCGAGATCATGAACCAGACGAGCATCTGCTTCAGACGCTTCTCACGGTTCTCTGCTGCCCTATATCGTGCCTGGAAGCGATCCGCCTCCCGTTGTGCCACTTCTGCTTCCGCTTTCTGGGCCTTCAGGTAGTTCGCGATGCGATCTACCTTGTATCCGAACGCTTCGGCGTAAGTCGCCAGCGCGGTCTTGATGTCCTCCGAAATCTCACCATTGTTCGCCTCGGCTTCCTGCTCTGCCGCCTCGACGAGTGCCTCCAAGGACTCGTCAATCTCGAACATGCTGAGTCCCTTGGCGACATCTTGAGGCGTAATTGCCATTGGTATTGCGCTCATGCTGCTTTGCCTCCCTCGATGGTTTGCGATCTCTCGATCGGTTCCGGCTGTTCCCCAAATCCGCGGAACAACTGCCGTTCGAGTGACGGGACATACGATGTGAACTCTTCTCCGGCCGGAGCTGAAGCGATCAGCCTGAACACCTGTTCCATCCGCGCGTCCATCAGATCCAGGAGAGAAAGCGCAAAGGCCTCCGGCAGCATCGGTCGCCGCAACGCGCCTTTGTCCAGGTCGCCGTGATGGCTCACGATGAAGTGCTGCAGGATGGTCTTGAGTTCCAGCGGAAACCCGGCGAAGCGCCCTACATGCTTCTCGAGGATCTCCAGGCCGAGCGTGACGTGCTCGATGAGCTGGCCCCGCGTCGTGCAGGCGAAACGAACACCCGTCAATTCCAGCGTCTCGATCTTCCCAAGGTCGTGAAGAATGGCTCCAGCGATGAGCCAATCCAAGTTGAGGCGGGAATAGTGGGCGGTCAATGCCGCGGCGAGGTTACAGAGCGAAAGGATGTGCTCCAGCAAACCTCCCCGGAACGCGTGATGGATCTTCATAGCCGCCGGCGCTGTCTTGAGCCGCGCGCCGATCGAAACGTCGTTGATGATCGACTCCAGTAGTTGTCGAAGGGGCTCGTCGCGCACCATCGCGACAAACGCCTCCAACTCGCCGAACATTTCTTCGGGATCGCGGATTGACGCCGGATAGAAATCAGAGGCGGTGTACTCCTGTGGTTCACAACGTCGAATCCGGTTGACAATGAGTTGCGGCTTATCGTTGTAGTGCTCCATCGCGCCCCGGACCTTCACAACGTCGTTGCAGTCGAATAATTGGGCAACGGTTTCGGGGTTGTCCCAAGCTTTGGCGTCTAATTCGCCGCTTCGGTCCGCCAGGCGAACCGACAGGAATGATCCGCCATTCTTCTTTGGCCGCAGCTCCTTTTCGATGACTGCCGCCAGGAAGGTGACCTCGCCAGACTGCGGCAGGTCGTTGATGTAGAAACCCTTATTCTCCATGTGTCGTACCTCGCGAACTGACTACGCGGAGGTGTCCCTTTGTCGGACCTCCCCGCGCAGCCTCTTTGTGTTGTGTTTCGGTCAGAACGCCAGCGAGAGCTGGGCGTCGTTGTCATGACGGGGCCTGCGCGCGGCTCTCTGCTCCGATAAGACCAATTGGACGAGAGCGCCTGGCGCCGATTCGGATTGGAGCGGACGCAACGGTGGGTCGCTCTCAGGCAGGCATGGCCCAGTTTTCGCCTCGGGCTGCGCTATCGCGACGACGTTCGTGGTTCCAAGCAGACGGGTGTGTTGCTGCTGAATTTCTCTCCAGAGCGCATCGGCTTTTTGCCCGACACCTTTTTCCGTCACCAACTCCCGCGCCATCGCCGTCAGTATGTCGTCATCGTCATCGAGAGCTTGCAGACCCTGATTTGCGAACTTGCCCTCCATGGCGAGTGAAACCAGTAGCTTTTTCCCCATCAGCCGGAGACAGTTCTCCTGCATCGTGCCAGCGTAGGCTAGGAACTTCACCCTAACTGGATGTTTCTGTCCGATGCGCCAAGAACGCCGGCTCGCTTGCCGGAGTACGTAGATGGAATAGCCGGATTCGTAAAACAAGATGGTCGGCATGCCCAAAAGGTCTAATCCGGTGGCGACGAGCCTGGGATGGGCGATGCACACCTGCATCCCCGCCTTCAGTTGGCGCTCATACCAGGCTTCCCTGGCTTCCGGTGGTACAGCGGTGGTGAGCACTTCGACGCGAATGCCCTCACGGCTCAAGATGTTCTTCAGCCGCTGGGTGACGTCGCGCTTCTGCGTGTAGACCGCAAAAATCTGCACCCTCCTCCCCTGGCGAAGCTCGGTCTTGACCTCTTCCACCAGCCGGCGTTCCTTCGCGTAGACGAACTCCTGATCCAGGTCCGCCGGCTCCGAAATCACAAAGCGCTCGCGCTCGCCGGTTTCTGGATTCGTCGCGTAACCGTAAAGCGTTCCAAGCCCAAAGGGGCGGTCGCCGTAGAGCATTAGCGCATTCAGACCAGTACTGACGACGGACGAGTTGCCACGATGTTCTTCAAGCGCTGCCTTGATGTCTTCTTCGAGGCTCTCGTAAGCAGCAGCCAACACTGGATCCATCTCGACGTTGATCACCTCCTCTTCATAGGGAGGAAGCGCATCCGAAATATCTTCGAGCGAGACAAAAGCGCCGAGCTCCATAAGAAACCGGCCGAAGAGCAAGGGTGAAGCGCCGGGACGCCGCCGTACTCTTGTAGTTACCTTCGCTTTGTCCGAGCAGGCGTTGTCGGCTGCCGTGATGGTTGTGACTTTTTCGAGAACCCCATAGGTTTCCGAGAATGCCCGCACACCAGCGTCGCCATGCGCAAATCCTTCTTCGAGCATCTTCTTCGGGTGGAGCCGAAAGAGGATATTGAACAATTCGTCCGCATATCCGCCGTTCAGAGTGCCGGTGAGAATGATCGTGCGCTTCGCGCATGAAGCCATCGTCCCCAAGGCTGCCCCTTGGGCGGTGTCACCCTTTAGTTCGTGCACCTCGTCAGCGACGCCGTAGTCGAAGAAGCCCTTCATGTGCCGCCCGATCAAGTCCATCGGAGCGCACCGACGGACCTTAGTCGCATCGGCCTGCCAGAGCGCACTGAATATCGTGCGTCGAGCCTTTTGGGCACTCGACTGCTCTTCCCCTAGGACGAGTTCACTGTGCTTGGTCTTGCGGAAATCGGCTCGCCGCAACTGGTCATCGTCAGTCAGAACTGGCCGACCCGTATCCGGATTGACGATGGATCCGTTGAATGGTCCACTGCGCGGCACTCCGAAAGCGTGCCGCCAGAAGTAGCTCAATTTCGCGACCTCACGGGAGAGCACAAACACCGCCGGACAGTCACACAGCGACTGCCACCGCGCGCGCGCTGATTTGAACTGCTTCCGAAGCCGCAAATCGCTGAGCGTTGTCTGAAGGCCTTCTCGCACGATCCGTCCGTTGCGGAGCCGAACTTCGTTCACCCCCGTATGTCCATTGGATCCCACGCCGTTGCGGACGCCGTCGATCAGAAACACGCGGACTCGGGGCAGAGTCAGCAGCGTTTCTCTGCACCACTTGATGGTCAGCTGCGGCGGCGCCATTACCAGCGCCGTGAAAGGCCTCCCGTTCGAATTGACGAACATTGCTCCCAGAGAGATGAGTGTCTTTCCGGTACCGCATTCGGCGATTGCGCCGGCGGAGTTCTCGACCTCCCAGCGCTTCGAAATCCCGGTGATCGCGAGAGCCTGCGCGTGGTAGGGCGTTCGGCGGAGTCGCGTCAGTTCTGCGGGGAACGGTTCGCCAGGCTGGTGCAAGGGAGGGAACTGCTGCAAGATTCTCTCCTCGAGTTGGTGCGCGAATTGCCTCAGATAGTTATTGATGTTCGTGGGCACGGTGCTCATACAAGTGGCCTCCTCAAAGAGCGTCGAGGCCGGTATAGGAACCGGGCCGGCCCTCGACGACATTCGATTGACTGCGCTAGCTGTTGGGAAAAGTGGCGCGGGCGTGGACAGCCCGAAGGAATGGAGTCTACTGTGGTTGGGCGGAAATGCGCCTTGGCATTTCCTAAGTGGCGTGCCGAATCGCGCGGACGGACAAGATGAAGGTCATGCCGCCACATCCTCCGTCTTCTGCAACCCGGCCGAAAACGAGATCGGTACGTGCCAGTCGGCAGGTTGACCGTGTTCTGGAATCTTGATGGCACCGCGCTTCAGCGCGTGACCCATCCAGCCCAGGAATCGTTTCTT
>PLDO01000008.1:0-661 GCA_003136215.1 Bryobacterales bacterium | reverse complement strand
TTCTTCGGAGATCGCAACCAGGTGGCGAAGCGGTCGCCTTCGGCCCGGAACGTTGATTGAACTGCGAAACACCTCGGCTCCTTCGCCAATCGTGATCAGGAGTCGGTTGATCTCCGGGCCGGTGGCATAGAACCGCGCTTCATCTGCAATCGCCGCCGCGATGGCCGCGATTTCCTGGTCGTTGCCGATCACCGACAGCACATGGCATTGCGCGCTTCGGTTATCCGCCGCATGTTCGGCAATCATCCGGTCCATTCGCAGGGTAATGTCGATCGTCGTGTCACGTAGAACCTTGGTAAACCGCAAACTGCCCATGCGGAGATGTGCGTTTTTCATGGCTCCCTACTCCTCTCGTCGAGAATCGAGGTGGTCCCGTCCACGTACACCAGAGTGAGAGACTGCGTGAAGCGCTCGCGCTCCCGAATGGTGGTTACCTCATTCTCATCGGTCTCTTCAAACCGGTCCGTCACCTTGATCGATTCCCATCGCGCCACGTGAAGATCGGGCCCTTCACCGAAGATCCCATTGAGCAGACCGGCCGTCGTCAGGAGGCCAATGTGGCCGCCATGTAACGGCGTTAGCGGCCTGCCTGTCGCGCGGACTTCCGGCGCGAACAGAATTCGGCCGGCCTGTCGATACGCCGCGGATGCCGGCAGCAGAT
>PLDO01000063.1 GCA_003136215.1 Bryobacterales bacterium | reverse complement strand
TGATGGCGAACATCAACTGGTACACCATGAAGGTGGCGTGCGGGATGGTGCCGGCGTAATCCGCGTTGGGCGTGGCGCCCACTCCATCCAGGAACGCGAACTGAAAATTGCCCAGGTAAGGCGAAGATCCGCCGAAGGCCAGGCTGTAGCCCACCACCGCCCAGATTACCGTCACTACAGCCATCAGAATGAAGCTGTGCATCATGGTTCCGAGCACGTTCTTGCGGCGCACCAGGCCACCATAGAAAAGTGCCAGTCCGGGTGCCGTCATCATCAGCACGAGGGCTGAGGAGACCAGCATCCAGGCATTGTCGCCCGCGCTTTGCGCGGCTTTGGTGGCGGCTTCCATGGCCGCCAGTCTGGCGTTGATATCGGGCGCGGCTTGCGCGCACACCGCGGCCGGAGCGGCGAGCAGCGCCATCGCGCCAATTCTTGTCAGGAGGTTCATCGTGGGACCAATCCTAGAATTTGAGACAGTCTTCAACATTGTCCCTCCCTGGGAGGGGCCTTGAAGATAGAAGTTTCTATGGATCGGATTGGATTTTCTTATGCGCCCGGAGGCCGCGGTCTGAGCTTCGAAGGTGCACAAGGCTGCCCAGGGGGCACCCACTTATGCCACAATCTGATAAACCACAGATCATGGGAACCGCCCTCATCAAGAAACCGGCGATCGATCCACAGTACGCCCAGTTCAGACTCTCCATCCGCGAGTCCAGGATCCACCGGCGCGGCGTCTACGCCGAGGAACCTATCCCCGCGCGGCGCAAAGTCATCGAGTATACCGGCGAGAGGATCAGCCGCCGCGAGACCAAGCGGCGCGGCGACGGACCGGTCACCTACCTCTTCACGCTGGACGATTACTGGACGCTGGACGGCGCCTTCGGCGGCAGCGGCGCCGAAATCATCAACCACAGCTGCGACCCCAATCTCCGCTCCATGAACTTCAAGGGCCACATCCTCTACATGAGCCGGCGCGCCATTCGCCGCGGCGAGGAACTGACCGTGGACTACCGCTTCGACAAGGACATCGAACAAGTGCCGTGCCGCTGCGGCGCCGAGACCTGCCGCGGCGTCATCAATCTGAAGAAGTAGGCTCAGGCAGTTATCATAGGTTCGTGCTTCCCGCAAAACTCCTGCTCGCCTCTTTCGCCGCCGCCTGTACGCTCGCTGCCCAGGCCCAGGCTCCGCTCGTCCAGCGCATCGCCGCGCGCGTGCGCCCCAACGATCTCAAGGCCGACGTTTCCTTTCTGGCGTCCGACGCGCTCGAAGGCCGGGCCACGCCCTCGCGCGGACTCGACCTGGCAGCGGAGTACATTGCCGCGCAGTTCCGCCGCGCCGGTCTGGAGCCGGCGGGCGACGAAGGCTATTTCCAGAACGCCAGCTACCAATCCGTGAAGCCGAATCCGGAGGGCCTCGCGCTCACGCTGGATGCTGCCAAAGCCGGCGAGGGCACCGTGGCCATTCAGGAGGCCGTGGCCAGCGACCTCAATCGCGCCGCCGCCTTCAAGATCAAGCTGAGCGACACCGCCGCGCTCGATGCCCTCACCGCGGAGCAGGTGCGCGGAAAGGTCTTGCTGGTGGAAATGCCCGATGCCGGTGCCGGCGGAGGGGGTATGGCCGGGTTTCAGGCGCAGCGCCGCATCCTGGCACTAGCCGCGAAACTGGAGCCCGCCATGCTGGTGATGGTGCGCTCTGCCGCGCAACCGGCCAATCCCAACGCCCGCGTGCCATTGCGCGACGCCACCGCGCCCGCGCCCAAAGTGCCCATCCTCAACGTGTGGGACAAGGCGATTCACGATGCGGTCGCCGCCGCCAAACCCGGCCCCATCGAAGCCACCGTATCGGCGCACGTCGCCGCGCCCTTCGTGACGCCCGTGAAACTGCGCAACGTGGCGGGCGTGCTGCGCGGCGCCGACCCGCAATTGAAGGACACCTATGTGATCGTCACCGGCCACTACGATCATCTGGGCGTGCGGCCCAACGCGCAGGGCGACAGCATTTACAACGGCGCCAACGACGATGCCTCGGGCACCGCCAGCGTGATCGCCGTCGCCGGCGCCCTGACGGAACTCCAGGAAAAACCGAAACGCACCATCGTCTTCGTGACCGTCTTCGGCGAGGAGGTCGGCGGACTGGGCGCCCGCTGGTATACCGGCCACCCCATCTTCCCCATCGCCCAAACCGTCGCCGATATCAACCTGGAACAACTGGGCCGCACAGATGACATTGAGGGTCCCAAAGTCTCGCAGTTCAACCTCACCGGCTTCGATTACACCGACATCGCCGCCACCTTCGCCAAGGCGGGCTCTCTCACCGGCGTGCAGGTGATCAAGCACGAGAAGAACAGCGATTCCTTCTTCGGCCGCAGCGACAACGCCACTTTCGCCGATGCCGGCATCCCGTCCACCACGCTCTCCGTCAGCTACGTTTTTCCCGATTATCACCAGCCCGGCGACGAATGGCAAAAGCTGGACTACGACAATCTGGCCAAAGTGGACGTCACCGTGGCGCTCGGCGTGCTCGATATGGCCAACAGCGCGCAGGCGCCGCAATGGAACAAGGAGAACCCCAAGACGGCGCGCTACGTGCAAGTTCGCGAAAAGCAGTAGACCGAATGGGGCAAATGGGGCGCTCCGCACATACGTGGGCAGGGATTGCCGCTATCATCGGAGTGTGCGGTCCTTGTCCTCTTGCTGTCTGGCGTTTCTTTGTTGCCCCATGATCGGATATGCCCAGTCCGGGCCGCAGCCGCCTTGCGGCGTGGATTCCATTCCGCCCCATCCCAGCCTGGCCGGTTCACCCGCGGTGAAGTTCTGGAGCACGGACGAACTGGGCGAGCGCTGGCGTCCGCCCGCCTGTACCGGTTGGACGGGAGAGGGATTCTCGACGTTGGTTACCACGGCAGCGCGGTTCTACCACGCCGAGGGAATGGAGAGTTTGCTGCGCCAGAGCGGCGCGATTTCCTCACTGGTGGGCATGCGTTATTGGTCCACCACGCACAAACAGTGGCAGACATTGATCCCGGACGCCTACGCGGTGACCAACGCTCAGGGCAATCAGCGGCGCAATGACTTCACGCTGGAGGAACTGACGCCGGGCAGCGTACTCTACTTCCAGCAGGCGGACAACCTATCCGGCAAAGCCATTTTCCGGCTGCACATCGCTGAGGCAACCCCAGACCGGCTGGTGTTCGACGTGGCCAACGTCACGCTGATGAGATATCTGATTCTGCCTCTCTTTCACCCGGGCGAGATGCAGTCGATTTATTACCTGGAGCGCGAGTCGGAAAGCGTATGGCGGTATTACGGCATGGCGCGCACCGGCAAGAACGCGAGCAGCCTGACCATCGGGCATGAGGCATCCTGGGTCAACCGGAGCGTGGCGTTCTTCCGCCATGTCGCCGGAATTCCCACCGACCGGGAACCACCCGCGGCGCGATAGCTTGAAGGGGTTGGTGGCCGGCTACTGCGCCGGCGGCGCGCCGGCGCGGATGAACTCGGCGATCTCCGAGGCCCGTGCGCGCGCCGTGTGCATGTAACTTTCGTTCTTGATAATGCGATCCAGGGTGGGCAGGTACTGCTCCAGGCCGACCACCCGCTTGCGCTCGATCGCGGAACCCAGCAGGTCGAGCGCCTTCACCAGACCCAGCTTGTCGTATTTGGCGGCACGGTCCAAAGCGATGCGGTGCTCGGCGGATTCGGCCATCCGCTCGCACCAGTCCCAAAGCATCCTGGCGTTCGCATCCTCGGAATAATTGAATTGCACTTCGCTCTTTTCCGAGCCCTTTTCGAGTCGGAAGGTCTTGGTGCCCATGAACGCCACTTTCAGTCCGGATTCAACGGGGCGCTTAAAGTAATCCAGTTTCTCCACCAGCGCGTACACCTCGGCGGTCTCGGCACCGGTGAGTTTGAAGACCAGCGGCAGGTTGTCATCCGGCGCTTCGCGGTACACTGCCTCGCCATCCTTCCCAAGAGTCACCTGCACGTAGGCGGGAGTGCTTCCCGGAAAGGACTTGGAATAGAAGAATCGCTGCGCATCCTGCGCCACCAGCGAGCCCGCGAACAACAAAATCAGCGACCACTTCATATTCACCCGCTATGCCAGCCTGCGGCTGGTGGCTTCGTGCGTGGCATGGCAGATGGCGATGGCCAGC
>PLDO01000073.1 GCA_003136215.1 Bryobacterales bacterium | reverse complement strand
CGTCCATGCCCGGCATCTTGATGTCCAGCAGGGCAATATCGAACTCCGCCTGCTGGATGATCTCCAGCGCCTCGCGGGCGCCCCCGGCGGGCCGCGCCGTGTACCCCTCGCTGGTAAACCACTTGCCCAGCGAATCGCGCACCACCAGTTCGTCGTCGACGATCAGGATTCTGCCCTTGGTTCGAGTTGCTGCCGGTGGTTCCACTACGCTTACCATTTCATCCTCCAGTTGGTCCGTTACTGTCTTGCCACACTGCCTGCCTCACTGCCTGGCACCCGCCGGCGCCGCCGCCGTCGCCGGCAGCGCCACGCGGAACTCCGTCCCCGCGCCCGGTTCGCTCCGCACCGTGATTTCACCCGCATGTTGCTCGATAATGCCCGCCGCCACCGCCAGGCCGAGCCCGGTCCGGTTCTGATCTTCCTTGGTAGTAAAGAACGGGTCGAAGATGCGCGGCAGCACCTCCGGCGGTATCCCCGCCCCCGTATCCTTCACGCGCACCACGCCCTGTTCGTTGCCGCCATCGAATTCCGTGGTCACTTCCAGGCGACCGCCCTTGGCCATCGCCTCGGCGGCGTTCACCATCAGCACCAGAATCACCTGCTGGATCTGGTTCCCGTCGCAGTCCACCGGCGGCAAGCCCTCCGCAAGGCTCTCTTTCAACTCGATGTTCTGCATCTCCAGCTTGTGCTTCACCAACTGGACCGCGCGATGAACCACCGTGTTCAGATCCTGCGGCTCGCGCTGGCTCGGCGCCTGGCGCGAAAACGTCAGCAGACTCTTTACCAGTTCGCCGCAGCGCTTGCTCTCGCGCTCGATGGTCTGCAACTGCTCGGCCATCTCGTCGCGCCCTTCGAATTCCAGTTTCTGCACGCCTCGCAGGGTGAGGTGCGCGTAGGTCAGGATGCCGAACAGCGGATTGTTGATCTCGTGCGCCACCGTCGCCGCCAGCTTGCCGATGGACGCCATCTTTTCCGAGCTGAGCAGGGTTTTGTGGATCTTTTCCAGTTCGGCCGTCTTGCGCCGCACGCGTTCTTCGATTTCCGCCTGCACGCCTTCCACCTTGGCGGTCATCTTATTGAAGGAGCGCGCCAGGTCGCCCAGTTCGTCGTCCGATCCCGCCGGCAGGCGATACGACAGGTCCCCGTCCGCCACGCGGTGGGTGCCGTCGATCAGTTTCTTCACCGGCCGGTACACCACCGTCCAGATGAACAACACCGCCAGCGCCGAACCCAACACAATCGCGCCGATCAGGAAAAGCCAGAGGTTCGCCTGGTGCTGCGCCATCTGCACGTCCACCGTATCCAGCGAGAGATTGGCGTCGATCACGCCCAGCACCTGCTGCCCCGCCGGATGCACGTGGCACGCCGCGTTGGAGCATTCCGGCGCGTTGTCCACCGGCTGGATCACCGCCAGCACGCTGTGCCCCTGCTTGTCGGTGAAACGCCGCGCGCGGTCCTTGCGGTTCAGCTTGGTGAGCGGCGCGGATTGCTGATGGCACCCGTAGCAGGCTTCGGCGTTTTTATCCACCACCGTGTCGATCTCGCCGGCTTCGGTGGAGAGCGTGATCCGCCCTTCCTTATTGAACAGCCGGATCCGCCGGATGCCGTTCTCGCTGCCCAGTTCCCGAATGATGTTGTACAACGCATCGCGATCGTTGTGCAGCATCTCGTAGTGCGTGCTGCGCAGAATCACGTCGGCCGTCCGGTAGGCCGACTGCTTGATCAGGTCCTCCGAATGATTGCGCTCCATCCGCAGGTTGATGTAGCCGAACAAGGCGAAGAAGGCCGCCGTGCTGGCGATCACGCAGATCGCGAGCTTGGCGGCCAGTCCCATGCGGGCTTTGATCGGCAGTGGCATCAGACGGCGACTGGGTCTTCCTCCGTTTCGGCCAGTTCCGCGTGCGCCGGTTCATGCACCGCCGCCTCGAAAACCGGGAAATTCTGCGCCACGAAATGGAAAATCGCAAAGCCCGCCGCCACAATCGACAGCGTCACCGCCACTTCGCTCCACTTCGGAATGTAATGCGTGCCGCTGCCCGCTTCCAGGCCCGTGATCCCCACGTTCAACCGGTTCGCGATCACACCGAAAACCACCATCACCGCGCACGCGTACAGTGCGCCCGGCCGCATACGCACCTTGGCTTGAAACAGCAGCACGGTGGGAATCGCCATCAACGCGATCTCTAGCAGAAACAGCCAGGTTTCCGTCCGGTTGCGCGTCAACAGGCCGAACACGTGGCGATGGCTAAGGTCCAGGAAGCGAATCCACAGGTACACGCTCATCAACACCGCCAGGACACGGCCCATGCTGGCCAACAGTGGAAGTTCCAGCGCCCGGCCAAAGGCGCGGCTGGAGTGCCAGCTTTCGAAAATCGTCATCGCCAGTCCCACCGCGATCGCCGAAACCCAGAACAGCAGCGGCAGAATCGGCGTGTACCATAGCGGGTACAGCTTCTCCGGTACGATCAGGAACAGCGTGCCCAGCGAACTTTGGTGTAGCGTGGAAAGCAGCACACCCAGAATCATCAGCGGGACCGAGATCCTGTGGATCCATGCCAGCGGCTTGTGCATCCCGAATTTCTCGAACACCACCGGCAGGAATTCCAGGAACAGCACCGTCGAGTACAGCGTCACGCACCACGCCACTTCAAACATCACCGAGTGCGGATTCCACATCACCAGCGGATGCCACAACCGGTCGGGACGCCCCAGGTCGTACAGCAGCCCGACCACTACCAGGGAGTAGCCCAGAAACGCGGTCAGGATGGCCGGCCGCAACACCGGCTTGTAGGCTTCGACGTTGAAGATGTGAACCATCGCCACGAGCGTGAACCCGCCGGCCGCCAGAGCCACCCCGCACATCACGTCGAAGCCGATCCAGAGACCCCAGGGGAACTTATCGCTCAAGTTGGTGGAGCCGCCCAGCCCGTACATGACACGCAGGTACGTGGCATACAGCCCGCTCAACATAATGGCCGCGAAGATTGCGCGCCAGACGGTAATTTTAGGAAACTGCAGCTTCATCTCCGCCGACCCTCCTTCTTGGCCACTTCGGCCCGGCGGTTGGTGATCCACCAAATCCCGCCTAACAGCACAGTCCCCGTCGAGACCACGTCCGGCACTAGTTCCAACACCCGCCAGGTGGTTTCCGGCAATGCTTCCATCGGAACGTTGGTACGCAGTCCGATCTGCTCGAACGGCACCGCTGAAAGGCAAAGCACGCTGGTGCCGCCAACCTCCTGCACGCCGTAGACCTTGTTGTAGTACCCGCCGGGTTTCTCGGCGATCCGCTTGTGCGCTTCCGCCAGCAATTCATCCCGCTCGCCGCAAATCGTAGCGCCTACGGGGCACGCTTCGGCGCATGCCGTCTGCTTGCCCGCGCTCTGCCGCTCGTAACACATGTCGCACTTGCGCATCTTGGGCAGGCGCTTGTCCCACTCGTAGGATGGCACCTGGAACGGGCAGGCCTGCATGCAGTAGCGGCAGCCCATGCATTTATCCGCGTCGTATACCACCGGTCCCAGGGCGGTCTTCTGCAATGCGCCCACGGGGCACACCGAAGCGCATGCCGGCTGTTGGCAATTCATGCACAGGCGGCGGCTGTATCGCTCGCCGTGGGTTTGCACGGCAGTCAGCTTGTGGGCCGAAATCGTCTCTTCCGCGGCGATTTTGTCGTTGTACGGCAGTCCCCAGCGCTCAGCGCATCCGCCTTCGCAGGCTTTGCAGCCGATGCACAGGGTGCTGTCGTACAGTATGGCCTTCGACATAATGAGACCCTCAATTCCTTTTTACCAGAAAATCATGCCAAATGTGTAGGAAATCTTTACAACCCCCTTGAAGTGGGGCTACATCGTGAGGAAGAACTCGCCAGTGACTTCTTTCCAGTCGGCGCCGGGCAATGCCACCATCAGGTCGTCGGCCGGCCGTCCGCCGTCCGCCGCCACTGCGCCCGCCAGCATCGGCTGCCGTGCATAAAGGCGTTCCACCGCTTCGCGCATCCACTCACCCACCAGCATCCGCGGAATCAGGTTGCGCGTGGTGTTTTCCTCGTCGGGAACGTGCACACTCACCAGCCAGCCTTTGCCGTAGGGATCCTGGCGCAGCAGTGCCGGGTTTTCGAGCACGTCGGTGTTGATCGCCATCACTTCGCCTTCGGTCGGGGAGACCATTTCCGTTTTTTGGCCGTTGCGGAAGAAGGAAATCACTTTCTGCCCCTGCCGGATCCACTGGCCGGGCTTCGGTAGTTCGATTCTTTCAATCTTGCCCGCCAGGGCCGCGGCGAACTCATCCGCGCCCACGCGCACTACGTTCTGCCGCTCCCGAACCAGCCAGCTGTGCCCGCTGTGATACGAGACGCTTTCCGGAACCAGGAAACCGTCCACATAATCCGATCCAATCCGCGCAGCCGCGGCGGAGTGGGCTTCCGCAGATACCGTGAGGATAGCCTTGCGACGATTGAGGGAATAATCCAGAACAATGAAAACCAGGAAGGTGCCGAGAACTAGAAGAACTGTCATTTTGTTTACCGCCTTTCTGTCCTCGATGAATGCACCTGGCGTGCCAAACACCGCTGGTTTTTGCCTCTGTATCCGTTGTGGAATCATACAGATGCGAGTGTGGAGTTTTCCGCCGCCACTGTACTGTAGGTTTTCGCTACGGCGATATGTGGCGAATCGCTACCATCCCCAACCGAATCAGATGGTTACATGCGGTGTCGGGAATTCCTGCGCCCCTGTCGCAGAACCCCTCACTCCTGGCGTCCCCGGAGACAAGCTTCTCGCAGGCGGAACCGCCTGCGCCACCAGGTCATGCCGTCATGCCTGGCTGTGGGTGGGGCACGCTTTAGCCCGCTTTAGCCTGCCAGGCGAGCGCAACTCGCCCGTGCGGCGCCCCGCACCGCCTCTTGTCAGCAGGTGCAAAGGCACTAAGCAAGCACATCCCGGCCACGGCGCTGGCCGGCGCGTCCGCTCTAAGCAAACGTGCCGGCCAATCGGAGTGCCCCCTAGTTCGTCAGGAAGAACTCGCTGGTGACCTCTTTCCAATTCGTCCCGGGCAGCGCTGCCAGCAGGTCTTCCGCCGGACGCCCGCCATCCGCCGCCACCGCGCCGGCCAGCGCCGGTTGCCGCCCGTACAGACGCTCCACTGCTTCCCGCATCCATTCACCAACCAGCATCTTGGGAACCAGGTTCCGCCCCGTGTTCTCCTCGTCCGGTACGTGGACGCTCAGCAGCCAGCCTTTGCCATACGGGTCCTGCCGCAGCAGAGCGGGGTTGTCCAGCACCTCGCTGTTCACTGCCATCACCTCTCCCTCGGTCGGCGAGACCATTTCGGTCCTTTGGCCGTCCCGGATGAAGGCGAACGCTCTCTGTCCCTGCCGGATCCACTGGCCGG
>PLDO01000488.1 GCA_003136215.1 Bryobacterales bacterium | reverse complement strand
CATCGTCCACCACGAAGCCGGTAGAGATGGTGAGCGCCATGAGCGTGAGGTTGTTGAGGCTGTAGCCGAGCATGTACATCACACCGAACGTGCCGACCAGGGAAAGCGGAACGGCCACGCTGGGGATGATGGTCGCCGACAGATTGCGCAGGAACAGGAAGATCACCAGGACCACCAGCCCCACCGTCAGCATGAGCTCGAACTGGACATCCTCGACCGATGCGCGGATGGTGTTGGTCCGGTCGGTGACGATGCTCACCTGAATCGATTTCGGCAACGTGGAGGTGAGTTGCGGCAGCAACTGTTTGATGCGATCGACCACCTGGATGATATTGGCGCCGGGCTGCCGCTGGATGTTCATGATCACCGCTGGCACCTCATTCATCCAGGCGGCTTGACGGGAGTTCTCGATATCGTCGATCACATCGGCGACCTTGGTGAGTTTGACCGGGGCGCCGTTGCGGTATGCCACGATGAGGGGCCGATAGTCGTCGGAGGAGAGCAACTGGTCGTTGGCGCCGATCTGGTAGGCTTGGTGCGCCCCGTCGAAATTGCCCTTCGCCTGGTTAACGTTGGCGGCGACGATGGTGCTGCGCAGGTCTTCCAGGTTGAGGCCGTAGGAGGCCAGCACGGTGGGGTTTACCTGGATGCGGACGGCCGGCTTTTGTCCGCCGCTGATGCTGACCAGACCGACGCCGGGCAGCTGGGAGATTTTGGGGGCCAGGCGGGTGTCGGCCAGATCCTCGACGTGCGAGAGCTGTTCGGTCTTGGAAGTCAGGGCCAGCGTCAGAATCGGCGTGTCGGCCGGGTTGGTCTTGGCATAAATCGGCGGGACCGGAAGGTCCGAGGGAAGAAACGTTCCGGAAGCATTGATGGATTGCTGCACTTCCTGCTCGGCAACGTCGATGCTGAGGCTGAGATTGAATTGCAGGGTGATGACCGAGCTTCCATCGGAACTGGTGGAGGTCATCTGCTGAAGGCCCGGTACCTGGCCGAATTGCCGCTCCAGAGGCGCGGTAACCGAAGACGCCATCACATCCGGGCTGGCGCCGGGGTAGAAGGTGATCACCTGGATGGTCGGATAGTCCACCTCCGGCAACGCGGAAACCGGCAGCTGCTTGTAGGCTACGCCTCCCGCCAGCAGGATGCCAATCATCAGGAGGGATGTGGCCACCGGCCGGAGGATGAACGTCCGGGAGGGACTCACTTGCGCTTTCCCCCGGATTTGCCGCCAGCCTGCTCGTCGGCCATTTGAACCGTGACCGAGCTCCCTTCCTGTAGCTTGTCGACACCCGTCATCACCAGCACGTCGCCGGGGTCCAGGCCGCTGGTGACCTCGGTGTTGTCCCCTTCGGTGACTCCTTGGGCGATCTGCCGGATGGTAACGGTGTGGTCCTCCTTGACCACGTAGACGTAGGTGGAATTGGTGGTGCGCTGGATTACGGCGGTCGACGCCAGCGTGACGCCGTGTTTTTGTTCCACCAGCAAGCGCACGTTGACGAACTGGTTGGGGAAGAGCAGGTTGGCGCTGTTGTCGAAATCGGCGCGCAGCCGGAGCGATCCCGTGGTTGGATCGATCTGGTTGTCCACCGTCACCAGCGTTCCGGTGCCGATTTTGGTGGTGTTTGCCCGGTCATAGGCATCGGCCCTCAAATGCTGTCCGGCGGCCAATTTGCGGAGCACCACCTGAAGATCGTCCTCGGCGACCGTGAAAATGACGCTGATGGGCTGGATTTGCGTGATCACCACCAGGCCGTTGGTATCGGTGGCGTGCACGATATTTCCTGGATCCACCAGCCGCAGGCCGACCTTTCCGGTGATAGGGGCCCTGATATCGCAGTAAACCAGGTTCAGCTTGGCGCTATCGATCTGTCCCTGGTCGGTCTTCACGACTCCTTCGGCCTGCGCCACGGCCGCCTTCTGGGTGGCCAGTTGCTGTTCGGGAATCGCGTTCTGCGCCAGCAGGTTCTGGTAGCGATCCAGATCGACGCGTGCGTTGTCCAGTGTTGCCTGGTCCCGCGCCCGTTGCCCCTCAGCCATCGCCAACTGAACCTGGTAGGGACGGGGGTCGATTTGCACCAACAGGTCTCCCTCGTGCACCGGGTCGCCTTCCTTGTAGAGGACTTTCATCAACTGCCCGTCCACACGGCTCTTCAACGTTACCGTGTAAACCGGGACCACCGAGCCCAGGCCGGTGATATAGACCGCGATGTCTCCCTTCCGGGCCTTGACCGCGACCACGGGGACGACGCCCGATCCTTCCCTTTTGCCGCCCTTCGAGGGCGCGCTGGTTGAGGTGGCGGAAGTCGAAGGGGTTTTCGGCCGGAGATACCAGGCGCCGACGCCCAACACAACGAGAACAGGCAGCCACAGCCATCTCATGCGCGAGTTCCGGCGTTTCGTTGACGGCGCCGCAACGGGCGCCACGGGCGGAACCGCGTCCATCGCCGGAAGAGTATCGTTTTTCATGTCGTTCCCAGTTCGGAGATGCTTGCCAAGCCTTTCTTTACGGGCGTTTTCCAGGCGCCGGGACGTTACACACCCATCCGAGCTATTGCCGGCTAGTCCATTCGAGCTTGTGGGGTCTCATGAAGCGGCCGGCGCATACCGAAAAATACCTCAGAGCGGTCACTATTTTCCAGGAATGAGGCACCAGCGTAAACCTTGCGCGGCGGCATAATCTGATTCTTATCACACTTTACCTTGAAAGTGCGTCCCCAAGGCCGGGGCCGGCGTAATTATCCAGTGGAGAACGAAATGAAGCAGATCGCCATTCTCTCCGCTCTTGCCGCCGCGGCCGTCGCCCAGACGCCCGACGTGCGAACCATTATGGAAAACGTTGGCCGCAACCAGGCACTGGCGGTCGCGCAGCGCCAGGAGTTCATCTTCCGCCAAAAACAGCTTCTCCGCATGAATCGCGGCAATGGCAAAGTGGCGCGGGAAGAGAATCGCGAATACGATGTCGCCCCCAGCGGGCACGGCGTGCGCAAGGAACTGCTCCGCTTTGCCGGCAGATACGAATACAAGGGCAAATACGTCGCCTACGACCGGCCCGGGTACCAATACAAAGACATGGACGTGGATGGCGAACTGATCCAGGAGATCTCCGAGGACATGACCAACGATCACAGCTCGCGCGACGGCATCGGCGTCGACCTGTTTCCGCTGACCGCCGGGGAGCAACGCAAATACAACTTCAAGATGATGGCCGCCGAGCAATACCGCGGCCGCGAGGTCTACCGCATCGGCTTCGAGCCCAAGCCTCATCAGGAGTGCGACGGGGCCGCGTGGAAGGGCGAGGCGCTCATCGATGCGGCCGAATTTCAGCCGGTCCTGGTGCACAGCAAGCTGGCTTTCCATATCCCGGGGGCCGTCAAGGTCCTGCTGGGCACGGACATCCAAGGGCTGGGCTTTTCGGTGACTTACCAGAAGTTCGAGGACGGCGTATGGTTTCCCGTGAGCTACGGCGGAGAGTTCGAGGTGCGGGCGGTATTCTTTTACAAGCGGACGATTTCGGTGAATATGACCAATACGGAATTTCACCGCACGAGTGTGAACAGCAACGTGATCTGGCTGGCGAACGAAAAGTGATCGGATTGACCGCGGTAGGGCAGGCGTTGGATTTCGGCGAGCTGATGCGCGAGCACCGCGCCATGGTGTTCAGCGTGGCCTGGCACTTTCTGCACGACCGCGACCTGGCGGAGGAGACGGCACAGGACGTCTTCCTGAGCCTGCACAAGAATCTGGCGGGTATCGAAACGCCCGCGCATGCCTGCTTCTGGCTGCGCAAGGTGGCCGTGCAGCGCTCCATCGATGCCGCGCGCAAACGGCAGCGGCGCCCGCAGGTGGCGCTGGCGGATGTGGCCGAGCCCTCCGTGCGCCCCGCACCCGGCGACCCGATGCTGGGCGGGATGCTGCGCAGGCTGATCGCCTCGCTGCCGGAAACGCCGCGCATGGCGATGATTTTGCGGTACCAGGAAGATCTGGACCCGGCGGAGATTGCCCAAACCATGGGGATCCCGCTGGGAACGGTCAAGAGTCATATTCAGCGGTCGCTCGCTTTGCTTCGCGAGAAGCTGGAGCGCCGCGGCGTGGGAGAACCCTAATGGATTGGTTGGAACAGGAACTCGCACAAGCGCTCGCGCGGAAGGAACCCGCTGACGGATTCGATGGCCGCGTGAGTGCGCGCCTGCACCGCCCGCCGCGTTGGATGGCCATTGCCGCTACCGTCCTGGTGATGATGGGCGCCGGTGAAGCCTGGCGGCAGCATGAGGGGCAGCTCGCCAAAGAGCAGGTCATGACCGCCATGCGGATTGCCGGCAGCAAGTTGAATCGCGTGCAGATGCATTTGAAAGGGACCGAACAATGAGACCCGCACGAACCCTCGCCCTGGCCGCCGCGCTGGCCGCCACGCTTTGGGCGCAGCAGTTCCACTTCAATCTGGACCATCTGACGTCCAAGGCCTCCGACAGCTTCGACGTTTCGCTCAATACCAGCCTGCTGCAGTTCGCGGCCAAGTTCCTCGACGGCAAGGATCCCGACGAGGCCAAGGTCAAGAAGTTGATTGTGGGCATCAACGGCATCTACATCAAGAGCTTCGAGTTCAAGAAGGATGGCGCCTGGGCTCCGGCGGATCTCGATAAGGTGCGCAATCAACTCAAGGCGCCGGAGTGGAGCCGCATGGTCGGGATCAAGAGCGGCGAGGAGAACGAGAACATCGAAGTCTGGGCGCGCAGCGAGAACGGCAAGGTCTCCGGCGTCGCCATCCTGGCGAGCCAGCCCCGAAAGCTCACCGTCTGCAATCTGGTGGGCAATATCGATCTGGATTCCCTGGCCGATCTCGGCGGCCACTTCGGACTTCCCGACATTCCCAAGGCGAAGAAGAAGTAGCCGCACATCCGGCTGATTCCCGCCGGGGCTACAACGACCATCCCTGCCGGTACTCCGGTTTGAGCAGTTGACTCGCCGCCGCGTCGTTGGGGAACCGCATCCCCCCGGCGTCCCACAACAGGAACTTGCCCGTGCGCTGCGCTACCACGCCCAGCAGGGCGATTTCGGTGAGCGGCGCGGCGAACTCGAAATTGCAGTTGGCCGGCGCACCGCCCTTGCAGGCATTCACCCATTCCATGTAGTGGTCCTTGGTGCGTGGCAGGGTTTTGGGAGGAGCGGCGAGGAGTTTCTGCTGCTCGTCGGAGAGAAAGCGAATGCCGCCGCTGAAGCCGCTCAGCAGCGTCCCTTTCTCGCCCACGAACAGCAGGCCGTCGGGTCCCAGGTCGCGGTCCGCCGCCAACTCCAGCGGGCGCGGCGGGCGCAGGCCGCCTTCGTACCAGGTCATTCGGACCGGTGGCTGCTGGTCCCGCGCGGGGAAGTCCCACGTGACCATCGAGGAACTCGGGAACGTCTCGGGATAGCTCCCCCGCTTGGAGCGGGCCCAGCTGGGGTCGGGCTTGTCGCCTGTCTTGAGCGATTCGCGGACCACGGTCACATTCGCGCTCACGCTGCTCGGGGCGCTTAGCCCGAGGGCCTTCACGATGATGTGGAACGTGTGGCACGCCATGTCGCCCAGGCCCCCGGTGCCGAAATCGTACCAGCCCCGGAAGTTGAACGGATGGTACACCGGGTGATACGGCCGCGCGGGCGCGGGCCCCAGCCAGATATCCCAATCGAGCGACCCGGGGGGCTTCACCTTGTCGCCGGGCCGCACCAGGCCCTGCGGCCAAACGGGACGGTCGGTCCACACGTGGACCTCGCGCACCTTGCCGATCACGCCCGATTTGACCCATTCCTCGGTGGTCACCGCCGGGTCCGTGGAGGTGGATTGCACGCTCATCTGCGTGGCCACCTTCTGCTCCCGGGCCGCCTTGGCCAGGGCGCGCGCCTCGAACACCGTGCGCGTCATTGGCTTGGCCACGTAGACGCCCTTCTTCAGCGCAATCGCGGCAGAGGCCACGACCGCGTGGCTGTGATCGGGCGTCCCCACGATCACCGCGTCGATGCCCTTTTCCTTCTCGAGCATCACGCGATAGTCCTTGTAGACTCTTGCGCCGGGATAGGCCCGGAAGACGGGCGCCGCGAAGACGTGGTCCACGTCGGCAATGGCCACGATGTTCTCGCTGGCGCACCCTTTCACATAATTCTGTCCCATTCCGCCCACGCCCACGGCGGCGATGTTCAGCTTGTCGCTGGGCGCGGCATATCCGGCCCCGAGCACGTGGCGCGGAACGATGGTGAAAGCAGCCGCCGTGGCGGGCAGAAACCCGCGGCGGGTCAATCCGGTCTTTTCGTCGGACATAGTTCCCCCGTTGTAACGCGGAAAGGGACCCGATGTCTATCGAGGGGGGGCGGCACTGCTTTCGGCGATTTCCATGGCGCGCGAATGCCCCCGGAAAAACGGCACGGCGGCGCAACGAACGCAGGTTCCGATGGTTGCGTGACCCGGCAGTTTGTTCGCCTATCGGCGGCCTGCTCCGCTCTGCGGTCCGCGGACACGACACGGAGAGCGGCTAGCGCGGTGTCCAGGAATTAGCTGGACAGTCAGAATCCGTGTGCATCCGTGTGCATCCGCGGCTGATTCTGCCTCCTATTTGTGAGATTCTTGCCATCTTGAGGGTACTCATTGAATGGCCACGGATGGACACGGATGCACACGGATCGGAATCGGATGTA
>PLDO01000132.1 GCA_003136215.1 Bryobacterales bacterium | reverse complement strand
TCAGGTGGACTTCAAAAACACCATCATCATCATGACCAGCAACCTGGGCGCGCGCTTCCTGGAAAAGCGCAGCAACCTGGGCTTCTCGATTCCGGCGGGCGACGCCGCTTCCACCAAGGTGGAGGACATGGTGCGCAGCGAGGTGAAGAAGGCCTTCAACCCCGAGTTCCTCAACCGCCTCGACGAGGTAATCCTGTTCACCTCTTTGACCGATGACGACCTGATCAAGATCATCGACCTTATGGTGGACATGGTGAACGTCAACCTGGTGAACAAGCAGGTGAAGATCCGCCTGACCCCGGAAGCGTCGAAGTACCTGCTGGAGAAAACCTGCGGGGATCGCAGTTACGGGGCGCGGCCTTTGCGGCGGGCCTTGCAGAAGTACATCGAAGACCCGCTCAGCGAGGCCCTGATACAGGGCACGTTGCCGCGTCCGGGGGAACTGGAGGTATATCTCAGCGATACCGGGATCTACTACCGGGCGCTGAATGTGGAAGGCGATGCCGCGGTGACCGCGGGCGGTCCGGTGGAGCCGCCGGCCGGCACGCTGTTGTATACGTTCTAGGGTAGGACAGGCATCCTTGCCTGTCCTCTTGGGGGAGCTTCGCTCGCCGGGCAAGCTGAAGGCATGCCCCACCCATGCTCCACAGCAGTCTGAAATGGCCAATCGACATAGGTAGGCGAGCGAAGCTCGGACGCTTTATCCCTCGGGCTATCATGAAGTCGTGACCGAATCCCGCCGCAGAATTCCCGCGTGGCTCCCGCAAGCGCTCGGTTACAGCATCTCCGCAGCCTGCCTCATCTGGGTGCTCCACGGATACCGGTTCGATGAACTCGGGCCCACACTGCGTACGCTCGACTACCGGTGGGTCGCGGTCGCCGCGGCCGCCGACTTCGCGGTCTACACCGTCCACGGCTGCCGCTGGACCGCGCTGCTGTTCCCCGTAGCGCGGGTCAGTTTGTGGCGCACTGTGCAGGCCATCTACATCGGACTCTTCGCCAATGAAGTGCTTCCGCTGCGCCCGGGCGAGGTCATTCGCTGCTACCTGACCGCGCACTGGAACGACCTGCGCCTCTCGGTCACTTTAGCCTCCGGCGGCGTAGAGCGCATCATCGACGGAGTTTGGATCGTGGCCGCGTTTTTTGTCACCACCAACTTTGTACGTGGCATCCCGCGCGATCTCACGATTTTCGTGCGCCTGTTCGGCGTGCTGCTGCTGATCGGCGCGGGGATCCTGTTCTGGATCGTGGTGCACAAGCAGCATGCCCACACGGTGCTCAGCGAAAGCCGCTGGAGCGTCACTCTGCGGCACATCGTGGAAGCCCTGCATTTGATGGGCAACCCGCGGACGCTGGGACTCACCGTCGCGATCAGCCTGTTCTACTTCGTGATGGAGATTTTTTTCGTGTTCGCCCTGATGCGCGCCTATGGTCTGGATCTTTCCTTCTGGGTGGCCGGCGGCGTCCTCACCATCCTGCGGCTCAGCACCGTGGTGCCCAATGCCCCCGGCAATCTCGGCGTAGTCAATTTTGCGTGCGTGGTAGCCCTCAGCCTCTTCGAAGTCGAAAAGACCGATGCCAAGACGTTCTCTATCATCTACTCCGTCGCCACTACAATGCTCCACTTGATTGGCGGCGCTATCGCCACCGCCCTCACCGGCCTGAATATCGGTGAGCTCCGCGACCGCGCCAGCCAGGGCGCGCGCCAGGCGGTCAAGTGACGTGGGACAGACGATCGCCCTGCGTCGTCTGTCAAGCCTGACAGGCCACAAAAGGCGATGGCCTGTCCCACCTGCTTCGCGGCCGCACAAGGCGCAGCCGGCGCAGCCTTATGCCACAAGTTATAATTTAGCCATGTTGACGCCTACTGAAAAAATCTGGCATAACGGCCGCTTCATCCTCTGGCAGGAAGCCACCATCCATGTCCTCTCGCACGTGGTGAGCTATGGCAGCAGCGTATTCGAAGGCATTCGCTGTTACTCCACCCCGTCCGGACCGGCCGTATTCCGCCTGCGCGAGCACGTCCGCCGGATGCTGGATTCCGCCAAAATCTATCGCATGGACAATATCGGTTATTCCGCCGGTCAGCTTGCCGACGCCGTGCTGGAACTGGTCCGCGTCAACAAGATGGAGTCCTGCTACCTGCGCCCCATCGTGATGCGCGGTTACGGGGAGATGGGCGTCAACGGCGCGAAGAACCCTATCGACGTCTTCATTGCCTGTTGGACCTGGGGGAAGTATCTGGGTGACGAGGCCCTCGCCGAAGGCGTGGATGTCTGCGTCTCCAGTTGGAACCGCCTGGCCCCCAACACCCTGCCCGCGCTCGCCAAGGCCGGCGCCAATTACATGAACTCGCAGCTGATCAAAATGGAAGCCATCGCCAACGGCTATGCCGAAGGCATCGCGCTGGATGTCAACGGGTACGTCAGCGAAGGTTCCGGCGAGAACATTTTCGTGGTGCGCGACGGCAGAATCCACACTCCGCCGCTGGGCGCCAGCGTCCTTCCCGGCATTACGCGCGACGCCATCCTCACGCTGGCCGGCGAAGCCGGCATCCCCGTGGTGGAAACCATCATTCCCCGCGAGATGCTGTACATCGCCGACGAAGTCTTCTTCAGCGGTACCGCCGCCGAGATCACGCCGATCCGCTCCGTCGACCGGATCACCATCGGCTGCGGCCGCCGCGGCCCCATCGCCGAGCGCCTCCAGAAAGAGTTCTTCGGCGTGATCAACGGCACCCGCGAAGATTCCCACGGCTGGCTCTCGCCGGTCCACGCCCTGGTAGGGTAGGACCGATTACAGCTCGGGGTGCAGGTGCAGCGTCTTGCCGGCGACTACGTAGACCTTCTCGGTAAAGCGCGCGGTGCCCGCTTCGCGAATCTCGATATTGTAGGTGCCCGCGCGCAGGTACATCGACTTGTTCTGATGCGTCGTGCCCGCGTAGGCGCCATTGATGAACACTCCGGCGTCCTTCACCTTGGTGTCCAGCTTGACTGTTCCCGCGTTGGCGTTCGCATAGTAACCACCGTACATCGGACCCGAATACGGGCCGTAGAAGCCGCCACCGTAATACGAAGGACCAACCATCACCATGCCGCGGACGGCGGCCGGCGCGCTCATCGGCGCCAGGGTCATCAGCGCGGCTGCCAGAATCAACAATCCCTTTTTCATTTTCGTTACCTCTGCCTGTGTATAAGCAATTGCCTTGCCAACTTACAAGTCCATATGCTGTCAGTGCTTTAGCCAAAACACAGCGGCCCTCGCTGGCCGCAGTCAACCGGAACGGCTGAATTGAGCCACCGGGGGGGCGGCAGCCTGGCATAAGATGAAGCAAGTAAATCATGAAACTTTACGTTAAGCAGCTCGTCCTCCTCCTGGCGGCCGTGTCCGCCGCGCTCGCTTTCCAGGCGCCCGCGGCAGGCGAACTCGCGCGCTGGCAGCAGCAGGCGGCCAATGTCAACATCGTCCGCGACGATTGGGGCATCGCCCACGTTTACGGAAAATCCGACGCCGACGCCGTCTTCGGCATGATGTACACGCAGGCCGAGGACGACTTCAATCGCGTCGAGACCAACTACCTCAACGCCATGGGGCGTCTGGCGGAGACCGAGGGCGAGTCGAAAATCTATCAGGACCTGCGCATGAAGCTCTTCATCGGCCCCGCCGCGCTGAAAAGTCAATACGCCGCCAGTCCGGCGTGGTTGAAGACGCTCATGAACGCCTTCGCCGACGGGCTGAACTACTATCTCTCCAAACACCCCGAGGTGAAACCGAGGGTGATCCAACGCTTCGAGCCCTGGATGGCGCTGTCCTTCACGGAGGGCAGCATCGGCGGCGATATCGAGCGCGTGAATCTCAACCAGCTCCAGGCCTTCTATGGCAAAGACCGCCAGGCGTTCTCCCCGGCTCCCGAGCCCCCGCCGGCGGAGCCCGGTGGGTCCAACGGCGCGGCTATCGCGCCCTCCAATACCGCCGCGCACCACGCCCTGCTGCTGATCAAT
>PLDO01000318.1 GCA_003136215.1 Bryobacterales bacterium | reverse complement strand
CCCATTTTCTTTTCGTCGCTATCCGCGTTGTGGCACACGGCGCACTGTTCGAATACGACTTTGCCCTTGGCGGCGTCGCCCTTGCCGGCGGACAGCGCCACAACCGATCCGGCGGTCAGGCCTACACACAGCGCAAGTACATGAAATCGATGCATAGTCTAATATCTTACCTCGCCGGTCGGGCTCCTGTGGCCGGCGACGGCGCGGCGCGGCGCCGGGCGGGAATTTGCATTTATTTCGCTTAAGGAAGGCTGCGGTATCTCAGGCCAGTTGTTTCTTCGGGCACGGGCCATCGGCGATGGAAACTACACCCTTGTCGAAGATGGTCATGTCCTGCACCAGGCGGCTGACGTCGGCGCCCTCTTCCACGGTGATCTCGTGTTCGATCCAGTCGGAGAGCGGGATATTGCGGAAGTACATGCGCTCCTGCAGCACCAGGCTCTTACACCTTTTCGTCAGCATGCGATTTTCGCGCGTGTAGTGGCGCTGTTCCACGCGCAGTTCATCCATGAAGTGCTCCAGCGCCTCTTGTTTGGCCACCGCTTCGGCGGCGCGGAGAGCGGTATCGAGCGACGCGCCCAGCGCCGATTTTTCGGCATCCAGCGCACCGCGCGACTCCGCGAGGCGTTCGCGCTGCAGCGACAGCGCGACTTCCATGCGCGATTGCATGATGAACCAGGCCAGCAGACCGGAAGCAACAGCCGTAAAACCGGGCAACAGAATCCAGATCACAGCTTCCATGCGGTTAATGTTAACCTCGCCCGGTTCTAAACACTAGATATCAAAGGTAAACCCACACGACTAACCAAGGGCAACCGGAGCTCATTGCTGGGTGCCGTCGATCTTCTGGCCGTAGATTGTGTACTTCACCTCTCCCAGCCGGAATGCCGCCAACGGGCCAAGGACCGCCGCAATACGCGCGCGTAACCCGGCACCAAACCCCTGGTATTTGCCAAGAAATACCGCGCGGCTGGACAGAAAATCGGCCCGTTCCACCGCCGAATAGCCGGTGCGGCCCTCATGCCGCACGCTGGCCGCCGGCAAGAGCAGGATCTTCCGCGAGGCCCGCCGGATCTCCGCCGCCAGGTCGGCATCGCTGCCGAACTGTCCGTACCGCTCGTCGATCTGGCGGAGCGCCTTGATGAAATACACACGGACCATCAGCGCCGCGCCGCGCGGAAATTCCACCGCCAGCGGGGCGCCTTGCTGCGCGGGCCGCCAAACGCCGGTGGGCGGCAGGGTGCCGAGTTGCGGCGCCGGCTCTCCCTGCGCGTCCACCAGCAGGGGGCAGACCGCCGCGACATCGGGGTGTGTATCCAGGGCGCCGGCCAGGATGCCGATGGTGGGCGGCCGCACCTCGGTGTCGTCGTGCAGGAAGAAAACGTACTCCGCATCGGCCGCGCGCCAGCCCAGATTCAGGGCTTTGGTGAGGCCGAAGTTCTTCGGCAGGCGGATGAATTGTACGTTCGGGAAATCGTCGCCGAGGTTGGCGCTGCCATCGGTGGACCCATTGTCCACTACGATCACCTGCAAGGTGGCGCGAGCATCCGAAGCTTCGATGGATTCCAGGCACCGGCGGAGCATTGCCGCCCGGTTTCGCGACACCACCACCACGGAGACTCGCGGCGGCTGCTTCTGTTCCGAATTCGCTTGAGGGGTCAACCCCTTAGAATAGCGGGTTTCCAGCCTTGCAGTGCATTTAGCGCGGATCGCGCGAGCCGGCTACGTCCGGCGCCAACTGCGGCTCCAGTGTGCCCACCCGGTAAAACACCGGGACGTAGGCGCCCTTGGGTAACTCGATCCGGATGGGGTCCCCCCGGCCCGGTCCTTCGTAGTACCTGGCGATACCGCTGCGCAGGTTCCGCGCCTGCACGCGCACAATCGGGTCGAGGCGTGGATTGAAGTCCTGTCCGCGATCGAACACTTGCAGCCCCAATACCCGTTCCTTGATTCCCGACGCGCGCCCTGCCAGCGTTTCCTCCACGATGTATCGCAGGAACCGGCACAGACGGGGTGACGATACCATCGGCGGGTTTTGAACGATGCGCGCCAACTGATCCTTCACAGACATGGTGTTGTTTGCTTAGGTTGGACGTCGACGTGGCGGTTTGGTCCCAGGCAATCACCCCTCCACCTCATGCGGGCCGCATGATAGCGTATCAATCATGACGTCTCAGGAGATTCTCGCCTTCATTACGGAAATCGGCATCGTGCCCATCGTTCGCGTGGCCAGCGCGGCCAGCGCCGTCCAGGCCGTGGAAGCGATTTACCAGGGAGGGGTGCGCGCCGCGGAGATCACCATGACGGTGCCCGGCGCCATCCGGGCACTGGAACAGGTGGCGGATCGTTTCGGCGATAAGATGATGCTGGGAGCCGGCACCGTGCTGGACCCGGAGACCGCGCGAGCCTGCATGCTGGCGGGCGCGCAATTCTTCGTCACCCCCGCGCTGCGTCTCTCCACCATCGAAATGGCCAGGCGTTATTCCAAGGTCATTTTCCCCGGCGCGCTGACGCCTACTGAAGTGCTCACCGCCTGGGAGGCCGGCGCCGATGCCGTGAAGATTTTCCCTTGCGGGAATGTAGGCGGCCCGCGCTACATCAAAGCCCTGAAGGGTCCGTTCCCGCATATCGCCATGATTCCCACCGGCGGGGTCAACCTGGAGACGGCGGGCGACTTCCTCAAGGCCGGCGCAAGCGCGATCGCCGTTGGCTCGGAAATGGTGGACGCCAAGACCATTCGGGAAGGACGTTTCGACCTCATCGAAGAGCGCGCCCGCCAGTATCTGGCCTGCGTGGCCAGAGCGCGCGAAGAAATGAAATCCGCCTGACTCCATCCCTCTGCGTTGCACCGTGTCTTGCTAAACTGGAGGCTCGCTATGGTTATCAGTGAAGATTTGCTCGCAATCCTCGTGTGTCCCCTGTGCAAGGCCACGGTCGAACTGAAAGCCGACCAGAGCGGCTTGAAGTGCGTCCAATGCCATCGCGTCTACCCGATTCGCGATGAAATCCCGGTGATGCTGGTGGACGAGGCGAAAATCGAAGAATAGGCTGTGGAGAGCGTCTTGGAATGTTTGCCGCGGGGCAGCCGGGTTGCCATCCTCCGGCTGCGGAGCCTGGGCGATTGCGTCCTCACCACACCCGCGCTCGACATTCTGAAACGCTACCGGCGCGACCTGCACCTGGCAATCTTCGTAGAGAATCGCTTCCGTGAAATCTTCGAAGGCAACCCGGACCTGGCCGAAATCCACTCTCCCGAACTTGGCCGGCTGCGCCGTTTCCGTCCGCAACTGTGCCTCAACTTTCACGGCGGTGCGCGCAGCGCCTGGATGACCGAACTTTCCGGCGCACGCTACCGCGCCGGCTTCGGCCACTACCGCCAGCAGTTCGTCTACAACGTGCATATCCCGCGCGCCCAGGAAATCCTGCGCGTGGATCGCAAGGTTCACACCGCGGAACATCTGGCCAGCGCCATCTTCTATCTAGGCGCCCCGGCTGGCGAAATTCCCCGCGCCAAGCTGATACCGGGAGGGGCTGCGCCGCCCGCGCCGGGGCCCCGGTCCGCCGTCATCCACGCCGTCGCCGCCACACCGGAAAAAACCTGGGCGCCGGACAATTTCCTGGCCATCGCCGGCCACCTGGCGCAATCCGGTCTCTCCCCTGTGTTCATCGGCGCCGCCGGCGACGACCTGGCGCCCTTCCGCGCATACCCCACCCTCCAAACCTCGCTCTCCGAGATCAAATCGCTGCTCGCCCAGGCTGCGCTGTTCGTCGGCAACGATTCCGGTCCCGCCCACATGGCGGCCGCCTTCGGAGTGCCTTCCGTCGTCATCTTCGGCCCCAGCGACCCCGCCATATGGGGGCCGTGGCGAACCATGGGCGAGGTGGTCGCGGCGGATGGCGGCATTGCCGGTGTCACGGTCCCGCAAGTGCTCGGCGCGTTGCAGCGCCTGCGGGTGCCGGCATGAAGCAACTGCTGCGCCTGACGTCGTATGGCCGCAAGTACTGGCCGCAGATTCTGATCGCCGTCGTCCTGATGGCTCTGGCCGGCGCTGCCCAGGGCACCATGCCGCTGCTGATTCAGCCGGTCTTCGACCGCGTCCTTGTCCCCAACGCGCCCGATGGCCCGATTCCTCTTCTGCCGCGTCCCATCTTCGGCCACCGGATTTATCTGGACCGGATTATTCCGTTCCGCGGCAGCGCCTGGACCATGATCGCGACAGCGCTTCTGCTGGCCTTCTTCATCAAGGGAATTTGCGATTACATCGGCAATTACCTGGTCAGTTACGCCGGATTCGCCAGCGTCACGCGGTTGCGCAACGCCGTCTTCGATAAGGTCCTCAAACAAGGCGCCGAGTTCTTCGAAGCGCACTCCACCGGCCAGTTGATGTCGTCCATCATGAACGATGTCGATAAGGTGCAAGTGGCCACCTCGCAGATTCTGGCCGACCTCCTCCGCCAGTTTTTTGTAGCGGTTTTCCTGCTGTACGGCATACTCAGCATCGATTGGCGCCTGGCCTTGATCTGCCTGGTCGTGCTGCCCGCCGTGATGCTGCCCACGATGCGGTTGGGCCGCCGCATCCGGCGCACCAGCCGCAGCACGCAGGATCGCCAGGCCGAGCTCAACCAGATTCTTCAGGAAACCCTGAGCGGCCACATGGTGGTCAGAGCCTTCACCGCCGAAGGATATGAATCCAGCCGGTTCCGGGCGGCCTCGCAACGCCTGCTCAAGAACAATGCCCGATACGTGTTGCAGCAGGGCCTCTCCTCGCCGGTGATCGATTTCTGCGCGGCCCTCACGATTGTGGCCCTGGTGACGTACGCACGAATCCGGATCAAGGGCGGAGGTCTTACGGCGGGCACCTTTACCGGCTTCATCATGGCGCTGCTCATGCTGCTGGAACCGCTGAAGCGGCTGGTGGGAATCTATAACATCTTCCAGCAGGCGCTCGGCGCATCGCAGAAGATCTTCGAATACCTCGACCATCGGGAAACCGTGGTGGATGAGCCCGGCGCCCCGCAACTCGCCGGGTTTGAGAAGCACATTGTTTTCGAGAACGCCGGCTTCCACTACCCCGGGTCGCCCGAGGGCTTCCGCTTCCAGGGCTTGAACCTGGAAGTCAAGGCGGGCGAGGTGGTGGCGCTGGTGGGACCGAGCGGCGGCGGCAAGACCACCATCGCCAACCTGGTGCCGCGCTTCTACGACCCCACCGCGGGCAGCGTCCGGATTGACGGCCGCGATGTGCGGTGCTTCAACCTGGCCAGCCTGCGAGGCCAGATCGGCCTGGTGGCGCAGGACACTTTCCTGTTCAACGACACGGTGGCGAACAACATCGCTTACGGCCGTCCCGGCGTGGCGCCCGCCAGCATCCGCGCGGCCGCCGAAACCGCCCTGGCCCACGATTTCATCATGGGCCTTCCGGAAGGTTACGAGACGGTGATTGGCGACCGCGGCGTCAAACTCTCCGGCGGACAGCGCCAGCGCCTCTCCATCGCCCGCGCGCTGCTGAAGAACGCGCCCATACTAATTCTCGACGAAGCCACCAGCCACCTGGACACGGAGAGCGAAATGCTGGTACAAAAGGCGCTGGCGAACCTGATGGAGCACCGCACCGTAATCGTCATCGCGCACCGGCTTTCCACCATACGCCGGGCGGACAAGATTGTGGTATTCGAGAAGGGGCAAATCCGCGAAATCGGCACCCACGAGGAACTCATCTCGCAAGGCGGAATTTATCAGCGGCTCCACGAACTCCAATTCGAGGATGCCGGATCGGTGGTAGACCAGTGAGCGTACGCAGCATGACGGGCTTTGCCCGCGTTCGAAAAGAGATCCCGCAAGGCGAACTCGTCCTCAGTCTCAAGAGCGTGAACCATCGCGGGCTGGACCTGCACTTCCATCTGCCCAACGAGTTTGATGCGCTGGAAAACGATATCCGCGGCGTCGTCAAGACCGGCGTGGCGCGCGGCCACGTACAGATCCACGTGGGGTTGACGCGGACGGAGGTGGGCGATGCCGCCCCTTTGAACCGCGCCATGTTCCACACCTACATGGCGGCCTTCCGCGAAGCGGCGCAGTTGTCCGCCATCGAGGCGCAGCCGGATTTGAACAGCGCCCTGCGCATCCCCGGGATGCTCTCTACGGGCGATGAAGAGGAACTTGGCGAAGCCGTAACCAAGGCGCTGCTGGAAGCCGCGGCCGAAGCCGTCGCCCTGCTCAACCGCGGCCGGGAGCGCGAAGGCGCCGCCACCGCCCAGGAAATGCGCCAGCGCTGCCAGAATATCTGCGGTCTGGTGGAGCGAATGGAAGAGATCCGGGCCGGCGCCGCCGGCGCCTTCCAGAAACGCCTGCGCGAAAAGCTGGCCGACCTGTTGCGCGGCGCCGGCATCGACCCGCAGCGGCTCGCCCAGGAAGCCGCCATCCTGGCCGACCGGAGCGATATCGCCGAGGAGTTGATGCGCCTGCGCACCCACGCCGCCCAGCTCGAAGCCATGCTGAAAGGCGAGGGCGAGGTTGGCAAACGCCTGGATTTCCTCTTGCAGGAGATGAATCGCGAGTCCAATACGGTACTCTCGAAGACGGGCGGCCTGGGCGATCTGGGTTTGACCATCACCGACCTGGCCCTGAGCGCCAAGAGCGAGATCGACAAGATCCGAGAGCAGAGCTTGAATCTTGAGTAAATGTAGAGGACTTCGATTTGACGCGGAGCCGCGGAGACGCGGAGAAAGACGCGGAGAGCGACAATGAGAGGCTTGGAGGAACGCGCGACTCGGGCAACGACAGGCCAGGAGGCCTGTCGCACATCTCCGCGCCTCCGCGCCTCGGCGTCAAGATTCATTCTCGAGGCCACCCTACTCCCCCAACCATGACCACCGTTTTCATCATCTCCGCACCCTCCGGCTCCGGTAAATCGACCCTGGTCGCGCGTCTTCTGGCTTCCGTTCCGGACCTGATGTTCAGCGTTTCTTACACCACGCGCCAGCCGCGAGGGCAGGAGGTGGATGGGCAAAGCTACCGTTTCGTCGCCCGGGAGGATTTCGAGGCGATGCTCGCCCGCGACGAGTTTCTCGAATGGGCTCAAGTATTTGGCAACTATTACGGGACCCACCGCGGGATTCTGGAGGAGGCCCGGGCGCGACAGCAGGACCTGGTACTCGACATCGATGTCCAAGGTGCGAGACAATTGAAAGCGAAGATCCCGGAAGCGGTCACCATTTTCATCCTGGCTCCGTCGCGCGCGGTTCTGGAGCAAAGGCTCCGGGCGCGCAGTGAAGATCGCGACGACGTGATTGCGCGGCGGCTCAGGGATGCGGCCGACGAGATCCGCAAGTACGAAGATTACGACTATGTTCTGATCAACCGCGAACTGGCGGAAGCCGAAGCCACCTTGAGCGCGATCGTGCGCGCCGAGCGCGTCAGGCGAACCAGAATCGAAGATCAGATCCGGCCCATTTTGGACACATTTCAAGTTTGAGGGATTGACGTATGGCTGAAAACAAACCACCACGCAACAATGTTCACTGCACTCTGCCGGACGATCCGGAGCAGAGCACGTACCGCTTCATCATCGTCGCCGCCAAGCGCGCGCGGCAGTTGCAGGGCGGGGCGCGACCGGTGCTGCCTACGTCTTCCAAGAAGCCCACCATCATCGCCATGGAGGAAGTGCGCCGCGGCCTGGTGAAGTACGACCTCACCGGACCGCTGGCAAACAGCCACCACGATCCGATGCCCGAAACCATTCTCTAAGCCGGTATGAAGGTCCTCCTCGCGGTCGGCGGCGGAATCGCAGCTTACAAATCCGCGGAACTGGCGCGGCTGTTGATGCAGCAGGGCCATCAGGTGCAAGTAGTGATGACCCGGGCGGCCGAGGAGTTCGTGCGTCCGCTCACCTTTGCTGCCCTTACCGGCCGTAAAGTCCTCACCAACCTCTTCGCTATCGAAAGCGCCATCGAGCACATCGCCGTGGCACGGGAGCACGAAGTGCTGGTGATCGCGCCCGCAACGGCGGACCTGATGGCCAAAATGGCCCACGGTCTGGCGGACGATTTCCTCAGTACCCTCTACCTCGCCTTCACCGGCCCGGTGATCCTCGCCCCCGCCATGAACGTCAACATGTGGCAGCATGCCGCCACACGCGCCAACCTGGCAACCCTGGTGCAGCGCGGCCACAGCGTGGTGGAACCGGGCAGCGGATATCTTGCCTGCGGGATGACCGGGCCGGGACGCCTGGCCGACCCCGAGATTATCGCCGCCGCCATGGAGCGCGCCGCCCATCCGCGCCGCGATCTGGAGGGCGAAACCGTGCTGGTCACCGCCGGTCCCACCCAGGAGCCGCTCGACCCGGTGCGTTATATTTCCAACCGGTCCAGCGGGAAAATGGGCTACGCCCTGGCCGAAGCCGCCGCCACCCGCGGCGCGCGCGTCATTCTGATCTCCGGCCCGGTGCATCTGGCGCCCCCGCGGAACGTCGAAATCGTCAGTGTGCGCACCGCCGTCGAGATGCGCGACCAGGTGATGCAGCATCTGGCCGGCGCCGATATCGTCATCAAGGCGGCCGCGGTAGCCGATTTCCACCTCGCCAAGGTGCCGGATCAGAAGGTCAAGAAAACCGCCGCGCGGATCTCCCTGGAACTCGACCCCACCCCCGACATCCTGGCGGAACTCGGCCGCAAGAAGGGCGATTTCCTATTGGTCGGATTCGCCGCCGAGACGCAGAATCTGCAGCAGGAATCGCGCCGCAAACTGGAGACCAAGAACTGCGATATGGTGGTCGGCAACCTGGTGGGCGGCAGCGATCTGGGATTCGAGAGCGACGAAAACGAAGTCGTGCTCGCCCTGCGCACCGGCGAAACTATTGCCTTGCCCCGCGCTTCCAAGCGCGAGATCGCCGACCGGATTCTCGACGAGGTCCTGCATCTGCGCCTCGCGCTCCACGCCGCCAATGGACGCTGAACTCCTCCGCCAATATCTCGAGTTCTACCAGGATCTGGGCATCAGGACCCTCTACCGGCAGGTGGGGCAGGCGCTTCCGCCTGCCAACCCGAACCCGAACCCGAACCCTATCCCCATGGATCTTCCTCCGCTCGCTCCCACCGGCGATACGCTCCTGAAAATCATCGAGGACATCGGCGATTGCCGCCGCTGCCGTCTTTCGGAAGCCCGCAACAAGATCGTCTTCGGCGTCGGCAATCCCGAGTCCCCGCTGGTTTTCGTCGGCGAAGGCCCCGGCGCCGATGAAGACGCGCAAGGCATCCCCTTCGTCGGCCGCGCCGGACAGTTGCTCACGCAGATGATCGAAGGCACGGCGAAGAAGGAGGGCATCGAACTTCTGCGCAAGGATATTTACATCGCCAACGTGGTGAAGTGCCGTCCGCCGGAGAATCGCACCCCGGAACCCGACGAAATGGAGATCTGCGGCCAGTTTCTGCACCGGCAACTATCGGTGATCCGCCCCAAGGTGATCTGCGCCCTCGGTGGCACCGCCGCGCGCGCCCTCACCGGCCACAAGGAAGGCGTCACCAAAATGCGCGGCAAGTGGTTCAAGTGGCAGGAGATTCCCGTGATGGTGACGTATCATCCCTCGTACCTGCTGCGGCCCTACAACCAGGAGGCCAAGCGCGAGGCCTGGGAAGACCTCAAGAAGGTGCTGCACTACGTATACGATTGAGGGCGGCCGATTGGCTGAATACCGCTAAATCGGGATTTGCGGATCTTGTCCCCGGTTTTCACCCCGGTTTGTCATACGTGATAAACTACGGGTTCGCGTCACATCGCATGCTGCTTGCCAGAGAAGTCGTTTCATACATCTCCAAACAACTCGTTAAGAGTTTGACGCCCGCCACGATTGAGACGTCGAACCCGGATCTGGTGGCCGAGAAGGTCGCCGAAGTCATCTCCGATGAACTGGCGGTGGAAGACCGCCTCAACGACGAGGTGCGGGACCTGCTCAGCCAGTACAGCGAGTACATGCGCCGCGAAGGGGTCAGCTACCAGGAGATGTTCCGCCGCATCAAGAACACCCTCATCTCGCAGCGCAAAGTAGTGAAGGCAAGCGGGCGCGACACCGGCGACGCGATGAAACTCTCGCGCGACAAGGTCAGCGACATCTCCCACAAGATCATCGAGATGCTCCGCAAAAGCCGCGATCTGCGCCTGCGCAACAAGGACAGCAACGCGGTGCGTCTGGAGATCGTACGCCAGATGACCGAAGTGCTGATGACCGAGGAGAAGGTGGATCGCGCCGCGCGCAACAAAATCCGCACGCAAAAACGCGAGATCCCCGAAGGCAGCGAGGAGTGGGACATTCTGCTCCGCCGGTACTACTCCGAAGAGCTCAAGAAACTCGGCATCGATATCGCCGGCCGATAACACCCCTTCCATTCAAGGGCGGATCTCAGAGCTTGTCGGCCTTCTTCGGTGGAGCGGGCGCTTTCCTGGGCGGCGGAACATCCAGGGCCTTGAGCATGCCTTCGAACTCCCCTCGCAGATCCTCGTTAATGGGGCTCAGCGGCTCGAGCACGGCCAAGCCGCGCTGATAGAATGCTTTCACCTGGTCCGGGTGGCCTTCGGTGAAGGCCTGGGTGGCCTGTTGGGAGATCCCCATCGCCAGGAAGCGCGCGCGAATCGCCGAAGAACGCTCCAGCGCGTCGCGCGTTTCCGGGTATTTCTTCTGCGCGGAGTAGAAGACCGCGAGCTTATCCAGCGCCACCGCCACCATGGGATGGTCCTTGCCGACGGAGAACTCCCACAGGCCGATGAGGCGCTGGTAGGCCGGGTCGGCTTCGTCGTACTTGTGCTGTCCGAAGAGGGCGTAGGCCAGACCGTCCACGGTGGCAATCAGGTCGGCATGGGTCTTGCCGTAGAGCGTCTCGCGGATGACGAGGACGTGGCGGAACGCGGCTTCCGCCAGAGGGTAGTCGCGCAGCATGGTGTGGTACTCACCGAGATGGTCCAGGTCCGGAATCAGCGCGGGGTCGAGCGGGCCGCCCAGTTTGGTGCGGATGAGCAGAGCGGCGTCGATCGCACTGACGGCATCGGGGATTTTCTTTTGCTCGGCATAGACGCCGCCGATGCGGCTGAAATCGTCCGCCACCATGGCACTTTCGGGCGTGTAGAAATCTACGTGCAGGCTCTGGACGCGTCGCAGAATCACCAGCGCGCGGTCGAAATCCTTCATCCCGCGGCACAGGCCCACGGAAATCAGCAGGTCGTCGGGGATTCCGTGGTCCTTCTGCCCCAGCGTATTCTCGCGCCAGGTGATGGCCTGTTGCAGCCAGTTGTCGGCATCGGCGAATTCGCCGGCGGCGGCGCGTACGCTGGTCAGGCGCTTGAGGATGGCGTAGCGCTCCGGGTTGTCCTTGGGCGTCTGCTGGGCCAGTTCCCAGGCGCGCGCAAAGGTCTGGCGTGCGGTTTCGTAATCGCCCTTCAGGTACAAAGCATCGCCGTCTTTGGTGAGTTGCGAAATGGTGGGTGCAACCTCATCCTGGGCCATTAGACAAACAGCCAGCCAGAGCGTGACAAAGCACAGGTGACGGAACATAACGGAGTTATAGTACTAATAAATTAGGATGTCAAGGCAATACGCGATAGAGGTCGTACGCGTTGACTTCCGCGCACCCGATGGCGAAGGGCAGATATCCGAAGCGGATGGAATAAAACCCGGCGCCCAAACGGCGGTTGAGCACGAACACGCCGCAGCGGAGGTCCGCTTCAGTATTGAGCAGTTCGCGGCGGATGGGCAGACGGGGGAGCATTCCGTAGTAGTCCAGGCGGCTGACCACGATGTAATCGCCGGGGTTGGGCAGGGGCGGCGTATTAGCGAGCGCTTTGGCGCCGGCATCCTCGGCGTACCCCAGAAAGGCCCATTGGCCGCCCGCCCACACCGTCGAGCCACGGCGAATGCGCGGCGCGATCATCCGGTTGACGGCCTGGCGCTGCGAGGAGGCGAGGGTGGTATCGCCGATGACGATGAGGGCACCCGAGATCCATCCCAGGGCTATGAGGAAGGCCACGGTCAGCGGATATCTCCGCTGGCGGGCGCGCGCGGCGTGGAGCACGATGAGCAGGGCGGCGGCCGGCACGCCGGGCAGCAGATACTTGGCGCCCATGTGCACGTAAGGCAGGGCCACCATGCCGGCGCCCAGCCACACCACCAGCGGCAGCGCATCACGGATATCTCCCACCACGCCGGCCGAGGCCAGGACGAAGCAGATGCCCAAGGCCGCCGGCACGGCGTACAACACCAGGTTGGCCGGACCGGCGAACGCCCCCGCCCCCACGGACAGAGCCACTCCCAGCCCCACCAGGGCGGCGACGACGACGGCAAACTTTCGCCCGCGCGAGAGCAAGGCGTACACCAGCAGCGGTCCGGTAAGCGCCTGGTAGCCAAGAAACGCCACCAGATTGCGCGGCACGTTGCGCAACGAAGTCAGCGCCTGAAACGCAGCGCCCACCGTGGCGCCGGCGGCGGGTCCGCGATGCAGGCTGACGAACCCCGCCGCCACCACCGCCGCGACAGCTATCGGCCACAGGCACGCGGCGGCGCGCTTCCAGGTTGCCGGCATGAGGAGGAGCGCCGCGACCAGCAGGAGCGGCGCGGTGCTGGCGCGGCAGAGCAGCGCGGCGGCGAGGAGCAATCCGGATGCCAGTCCGGCGCCCCAGCGGCGTTCCTCGCGGAAGAGCAGCAGGCGATCCATGCCCGCCATGCCGAATGTCATGGCCATCACGTCCGGCATGCAGGTGGCTGCCATCGCGAGGGTGACCGGGTTGGAGGCGATCAATAGCCCGACGATATTCGCCTGGCGCCGGTCGCAGCCCAGGCGCCGCGCTACCGAAACGCCGGCCACCAGGAATCCGCAGAGCAGCAGCCACTGGTAAAGGTGGGCCATCCACTCGCGCCCGCCGAGGGCCGCGACGGGCGCCAGCACGTAGGCCGGCAGAGTGCCGCCGAGCAGGTATTGCGAGAGCTTCTGACGATCTCCGGAGTTCCACACCTGCTCGAAATCGGCGGGATGCAGCGGGTCCACCAGGGCGTGTTTGGCTTCGCGCAGGAACAACGGATCGTCGATGGTGAACGGCTTGTTGAGAAACGGCAGCAGCAGGAGGCTGGCCACGAAGATGGCGGGCGCCGCCAGGCGAAGGGTCGTGCGTGCGCCGCCCGCCTCGGTCATCCTTTGCCTAGCGCTGCACTCTGCCGGAGCCATCGCCCTTGAGCAGCGCGTTGACCTCGGCGACCGTGGCGCGATAGAAATCGCCCATGAAGGAATGCTTCAGACAACTCGCCGCCACGGCGAACTCCAGCGCCTCCTGGTGGGTGGGGAGCGAGAGCAGACCGTAGATCAGGCCTCCGGCGAAACTATCGCCGCCGCCCACGCGATCCACAATATGGGTAATCTCATAGTGGCGGCTGACCAGGAAACTGGTGCGATCGTTCATGCACGCCGCCCACCCGTTGTGGGACGCGCTCTTGGATTCGCGCAGGGTGATAGCGATCGCCTTCATCTCGGGGTAGGCGTCCAGCACCTGCGCGGTCAGCTTCTGGTATGCCCCGCGGTCCAGTTCTCCGGAGTGGACGTCGACGCCGGACTGAATGCCGAGCGCCATCTGCACGTCCTCTTCGTTGGCGATGGCGATATCCACGTAGCGGGTGAGTTCGCGCATGACCTCGACGGCTGTCTTGCCGTACTTCCAAAGGTTCTTGCGATAGTTCAGGTCGCAGGAGACCGTCAGCCCCTTCTGCCGTGCCCGGCGCATCGATTCGAGCGAGAGCTCGGCGGCGCTGGCGCTGATGGCGGGTGTGATGCCGGTGATGTGGAACCAACCGGCGCCGTCGAAGACCCGGTCCCAGTCGATATCGCCTGGCCTGGCAAGCGCGATGGCGCTGTTGGCGCGGTCGTAAACCACCTTGGAGGCGCGCTGATTGGCGCCGGCTTCCAGGTAGTAAATGCCCATCCGACCCTTACCGCGGACGATGTGGGAAGTGTCCACGCCGAAGCGGCGCAGTTCGCCGATGGCGGCATCGGCGATCGGGTTGGCGTCGGGCAGGACGGTGACATAAGCGGCGGGCAAGCCGAGTTGCGCCACGGCCACGGCGACGTTGGCCTCGCCGCCGCCGAAGGTGGCGACAAATTGCGGGCTCTGCAAGAGACGCTCCATGCCGGGGGGCGCGAGGCGGAGCATGATTTCACCGAAGGTAACGATGGGTTTGAGCATGGTGGAAACGATATTGTAAATGAATTCCATTCCGGCAGACAGTTTCAGGCATACAATAAATGTTCAGCAGGATCTCACCAGCTTTGGAAGGGAAGAAACACACTATATGTATTCAAGATCGCAATTTCTCCGTTCGATTGCCGCTGCCGCGGCACTCGTCATATGCCTGGGCTTTGCCACGCCGTCGTTCGGCCAGATGAACACGGGAACCATCACGGGAACGGTGACCGACCCGCAGGGAGCCAGCATCGCGAACGTGAGGGTCACCGTGGTCGCGACCGAAACCAACTTCGAAACGGTGGTCGCGACCAACGCGGAGGGACTCTATCGAGTCCAGTCGCTGCAGCCTGGCCCGTACCGCCTGACGTTCGAAGCCGCGGGTTTCAAGCGGGTGGTGCAATCGGGACTGGATCTCCGGTCGGGCGACGTTCTGCCGGTGAACTTGAAGATGGAAATCGGCCAGCTGACCGATTCGGTCCAGGTTTCGGCCCAGGGCACGCTCCTGGAGACCGAGACATCGGCGGCCGGGTCGCTCACCGAGGGCGACACTCTGTATAAGATGCCGCTCTACCAGCGCTACGTGCTGAATGCCCTGAACCTGAACCCCGGAATGACGCAGAACGGCTACTCCTACGGCGGGTCGCTGGGCGGCTTCAACATTGCCGGCCAGAGGTCCACAGGCACCGCGGTCTTTGAAGACGGGGTGTTCGGCAACGATCCGCAATCCAGCAGCGGCACGGATATCAAGCCGGTGGAGAACTCGGTGGACGAGGTGAAAGTACTGACGGGCACGCTCCCCGCGGAGTACGGTCACACCACGGGCGGAGTGGTTAGCGTGGTGAAGAAGGGCGGTACCAATTCGGTGCACGGGGAGGTGGCCGACATCGGGCGTACGCGCATGATGACGCACCGGCAGTTCTTCAACCTGTACAAAACCTCCGACGCGCAACCGGGAGCGCCGGACGGCGTGCCCGCCTGGTTCATGCAGCCGGATGCCAGCATCAGCGGGCCGGTCTACGTCCCCAAGGTCTATGACGGCCGCAACAAGACTTTCTTCTTCTTTGGGTATCAGAAGCTGATCGAGAAGAAATCGGCTGCCTTCACCAGCCAGACGCCGACGCCGGCGGAGTTGGGCGGCGACTTCACGTTCGGCGGAGCGGGCCTGCCGATATACGACCCGCTCACCACGCGCCAGCTTGCCGATGGCACCTGGGCCCGCGACGTGATGCCGGGAATGATCGTGCCGAAGAACCGCTTCGATCCGGTGGCCGCGAAAATCATCGGGATGAATCCGTGGGTGCCGCCGAATACGCCTGGCACCCTGACCAGTTCCGGCCCGGTGAGCAATTACACATGGGCATCGAAATCACGAACGTTCTTTGAAGATTATTCGCTGCGCATGGACCAGCAGTTCAGTTCGGATTTCAAGCTCTACGGCAGCTACACCTACAACCATACGAGCGGTCTGGGCCGGCCTACCAGTATCCAGATTCCCGTGTTCGACGGGGCCAACGGCATCCTTACGCCGTTTACCCAACGGAACCTGTCCATCGGCGCCACCAAGCTGTTCGGACCCTCCATGCTCAACGATGTGCGGCTGGGCTACTATCGCGCCCGCAACGACACGTTTGTGCCCTCCTACGAAGGGAATTGGGCGCAAACGCTGGGGATTCCCAACGACAGCGGGCTGCTGATGCCCTCCTTCAGCGGAACGGCGGCATCGGGCACAGGGGCTGCGCCGGCATTGAACACGATGTACGGCCTCACCGTGCCGGGGCCGTCCAGGACCGTCCGCGAGACGATTTCATTCCGCGACGATTTCAGCAAGATTGCCGGCACTCATGCCTTCAAAGCGGGCTACGAGATTCTCTATTTCCGCGCAAACTACTTCCAGCTGGGCCAGCCGAGCGGAGTCTTCCAGTTCGACAACATGACCGCGGGGCTGCAGGCGAACGGGACACCGGTGCCGAATACCGGCAACCTCCTTGCGGGACTGGAACTGGGGTCGGTACGCCAGGCCAACTTCACCAGTTACACCACAACGTGGCTGCCGCTGGACTCCGTCAACAGCCTTTACCTTCAGGACGACTGGAAGGCTTCGAAGACGCTGACTCTGAATCTGGGCGTCCGGTGGTCCACCGAGAGCCCCTTCCACACCGCGCACGGGCAGATGAGCAATTTCAGCCCGACCGCGGTGGATCCGGTGACCGGCAAGATGGGCGGCATCGTCCATCCTACAGACGGGTTGAGCCAGCGCAGCCTGCGGAACTTTCAACCACGCATCGGTATGGCGTGGCACCCGCTGGACCGGTGGGTGTTCCGCGGCGGCTTCGGCCTCAGCACGGTCGATATCCGGTTTCCCAACGCGCTGCAGCAGTTTGACGAATACCAGGCACAGGTGGTGCAGCAGAGGCTGTCCGGCGACCCCCGCCCGCTCTATCAACTCAGCCAGGGGCCGACTCCCGTCGTCTACAACATTCTCCCCAACAACACGGCGACGTATGTCGGGACCAACTACGGATCGCGGAACATTTATTGGATGGACGGCAATCTGCACCCCGGCTACGTGATGAACTGGAACACCACCGCGGAGTACCAGTTCGGCGCCAACAACCTGTTGAAGTTGATGTACCAGGGATCGGCCGGCGTACACCTGGTGGAGAGCTGGAATATCAACGTGTTTCCGACGAACTTCGGCGCCGGCAACCCCACCCTGCAGAACGCGGCGTTTGCCGCGCCGCAGAACTACCTGCCCTACACGCAGTTCGGCAGCATCAATTACATGTCCAACACCGGGCATTCCAGCTACCACGCCGGAACCGTGCAGTTTCAGAAGCGCTACTCGCAGGGCCTGGTGCTCAACGCCTTCTACACCTATTCGAAGGCGCTGGACGATTGCGATTCCGACTCTGGAACTTGCAGCGGCGTGGCGCCAATCCAAGACCGGAACCTCAACAAGGGGCGGGCGGGATACGACCGCGCGCACGTTGCCATCGCCAACTTCACCTACGAACTGCCTGTCGGCAAGGGCCGGCACTTCCTGAACAAAAGCCGGGTGGGCGATCTGGTGCTCGGCGGGTGGGAGTTGGCGTGGGTCCAGACCTTCGAAACGGGAAACCCGATCGGCTTCAGCTTCACGAACAGCCCCAACAACTACTTCCCGAGCAGCATCGGAAACTACGTTCCGAACCTGACCTGCAACGGCATCTCGATGCCCGGGTTCGGCCTGGGGAGCCTGATCGGCGGCGCGCGGTTCAATCAGGCGCTGGAGAACTCGGTGCTGCCGGTGAACTGCTTTGCGGCGCCGGCGGCGTTTACCATCGGCAATGCCGGACGCAACATCGTGACCGGACCGGGACTGGTGTACACGCAGGCATCGGTCAAGAAGAACTTTCCCTTCAAGGAACACTGGAACATGCAGATCCGCTTCGATTTCCAGAATCCGTTCCACAATTGGGGATTCAATGCGCCCAGCAATCAGGTGGACTTCAAGAATCCCCAGTTGTTCGGTAAGATCACCGGGGACCAGACGACGGCATCCTTCGGCGGGCAGCCGCTGATGAATCTGATGCTCCGTTTGAGCTGGTAAACGGCGTGGCATAAGGCTCCGCCTTGTGCATTCGAGCGAAGCTCGGACGGCCGAGCTTCGCTCGCCTGGCAAGCTAAAGCATGCCCCACCCGTGCTCCGCCGCAGCCTGGAAGCCTTCGGTTGTGCGAGACTGAGTGCGTTCGGAGCATTCCACTTGCGCACCGCCCTTTGCCTGCTATTTTTCGCCGCCCGCTGCGCGCACGCCGGCCAGCCGTTCACTCCAGCGGACTGGTGGAGGTGGCGCGACATCGACGCTCCGCGGATCAACTCCGAGGGGACGGCGGTGGTCTATGTGGAAAGCTGGAACCTGCGTGAAAGCGGCCGCGTCTGCGCCAATCTGTGGACGGTGGCGACGGTGGGCGGGGCGCCGCGACGCCTGACCGACGGCCAATGGCGCGATGCGCTGCCGGCGTGGTCGCCGGACGGCGGGCGCATCGCGTACCTTTCCGACCGGGACGGCACGCCGCAGATTTGGGTGCGCCGTCTGGATTCCGGCGCGGACGAGCGCATCACGCGCCTGGAGGCGCCGCCGCTGACGGTTGCATGGTCGCCGGATGGCAGGTCGCTTGCCTTCACGGCGCGCGCGGTGGAAGCGCCACCGGCCGCTAATTGGGCGCCGGTTGCGATTCTCCCGTTGCTGCGGCGCCCAGCGCCGCGGGTGCGGCTTTTCATCGTTCCCGCCGCCGGAGGCACGGTGCGCGCGTTGCCGCTGGGAGATCTGGAGATACACGGCGAGCCTGCGTGGATGCCGGACGGACAATCGATTCTGCTTTCCGCCGCCGCGCCGCCGGACGCCGCGCACGCTCTGGAGGGCGGCGAAATCTATGCGGTGCGCGTGGCCACCGGGGATCGCCGGCAGTTTACCCACCATCCCGGTCCGGACGAAGCGCCCGTGCCCTCGCCCGATGGCATCCGCATCGCCTGGATTGCGCGCGACGCCAAGGCGCAGAGTTACGTCATCAGCAAGCTGTATGTGGCCAACGCCGACGGCAGCCGCGCCAAGGTGCTGGCCGGCGCGCTGGATCGCGACGTGCGCGCGGTGCAATGGAGCAACGATTCGCGCACCGTCTATTTCCTGGCCGACGATCGCGGCGCCACCCACGTCTACGCGGCACGCAGCGATGGCTCGGTGCGCCAGGCGACCAGTGCGGCGGAGCGCCTGCGCGGTTTTTCGCTGGCCGATAACGGCCGCGCGGTGACGGTCCGGCGGACGTCCACCGCATCCGCCGAACTGGTGGTGTTCCCGGTGGACCTGCCGGCCAAACCTGTCAAACTTGCCGCCGCCAACGCCGTCCTCATGGCGGAACGCGAGCCCGGCGCGGTAGAAGAGATCCAGTACGCCTCCGACGGGAAGACAATCCAGGGATGGATTGTCAAACCGCCGGGGTTCGACGCCGCGAAAAAGTACCCGCTGCTGGTGGATATCGACGATGTGCCGCGGCGCATGTGCGGCGGTGAGTTCCGGATGCGCGCGCAGGTTTCCGCGGCGCGCGGGTTCGTCGTGCTGTGCGCCAACCCGCGCGGCACGCCGGGGTATGGGGAGGAGTTCGGCAACCTCATCCGGTCGCGTTTTCCGGGCGACGATTTCGACGACCTGATGCGCGGCGTGGACCACCTGATCGGCAAAGGCTACATCGATCCCGCCCGGCTATCGATTGCGGGCGGGCTGCTGGCGGGCTGGGCGATCGGGCACACGGACCGCTTTCGGACCGCGGTGGTGCGCCATGCGATTGCGGACTGGGTGACGGAAGTGGCACACGCGCCCGACGGCATCTATCGCGCGGCGGCGTGGATGGGGGCCATGCCGTGGGACGATCCGGAGCAATACGTGAAGCACTCGCCGATCTACTTCGCCGGTAACTTCCGGACACCTACGCTGGTGCTGGCGGACGACACGGACCCCGGCGCGGAGGAATTGTACTTCGCGCTACAGGCGCGGAACGTGGATTCGGCGCTGCTGCGGCTGGGCGGGCGTGGTCGGCCGAGTCAGGTGATTTTGGAATGGGAAGCGACGCTGGGCTGGATAGAGAAATAAGGTGAGATCTCCCAGAGAGCGGCTTCGCCCGTCTGAGCTGCCGTGACAGGTTTCTCGCAGGCGGAACCGCCTGCGCCACCAAGTCGTGCCGTATGCCTGCATGGTGGGGCATGCTTCAGCTTGCCAGGCGAGCGAAGCTCGCCCAGCACAAGGCGGAGCCTTACGCCAACCCTATTTCAGCTCGTCGGGGAGGGGGATGGTGACAGCGCCGGTGGCGGCCCACTCGGCGCCGCGCACCAGGGTGGCGATGAAGCCGGGGAGTTTCATGGCGTCGGGATCGTGGCCGAGGGCGGTGGTGAAGACGCGGCCCTTGCCGAATTTGGTGGTCCAGAGCATGGGCTGATTGAGACCGGGGCCGGGAATCGGTTGTTTTTCGCCGGGCTTGTAGAGAGCGTGGTCGTCATAAGCGGTGGCGAGCACGTGGTAGGAGCCCTCCGGCTGCCATTTCAGATTGGCGTACAACTCGTCGTTGACCTGCGGGAAGGTGGCGCGCATGCCGCGGGTAATGGGATGCTCGCGGTCGGTGACGGTCACGGTGAAATCATGACGCGCCGAGTGATGGCCGTTGTTGGGCCGCCAGTTGCCGGCG
>PLDO01000522.1 GCA_003136215.1 Bryobacterales bacterium | reverse complement strand
GCGATATTAATGCCGAGGGCTTTAAAGGTGGGGATCCATGGCGGTTGGTAGTCGATCGTTCCGGCGTCGGTCAGTTCCTCGTTCAAATGGAAGTGGAAGTGGCTCACCATGACCTGGTAGCCGGGCAAGGGTTTGTAGACATCATCGTGGGTGAAGGCCATCACCGCCCGTTGGGTGGCCTGCGCGTCGCCCGAATCCAGATAAAAGTAGACGGCCATACGCTGCATGGTGCCCGGGGGAGCGTTGTACAGCGCGAAGTTCTCCTCAAACTCGCGAGCCTGGGTGACGCGGCGCTGCCAGACGGCGTCGGTCGTGCCGTAAGGTCTGAAGGATTCCTCGCGATCGGCCTGGCGTACTCCGACCGCAAAAGTGGTCTCGCTGTCCTTGCGGTAATAGTTGTACCCGAGGTTGGCTTCCACTTCGCGCGAAAAGAAGAATTTGTGGGATGCGGGGAAGACGGCCACCGTACCGGCGCCGCTTTCGACGATCGCCAGCCGGTTGCGCGCCTTCAACGCCACGGGCTCGCTGTTGACGTGGCCGCCGAAGAGGTTGTGCTGCCAGCCGCGGGCGACATCGCGCCACATCAGGCGCGTATCGTTACCGATGGTGAAACCCTTTAGGCCCGCGACGAACTTGTAGGCCACGGAGGGAGCTTCGGTCTTGGCAATCACCTCCTGCCGTATCAGGTTGGTCCCACGATAAACTGTGTAACGCAAGCTGCCGGAGAAGATGCCTAGCGAGACGCCGGGAAAGTTCGCTTCCAGACGCGCGCCATCGGTGCTGACCTGGCATCCAGTGATTTGGAATCTGGCCCAGGCGCGCTGGATTTCTTCGGGTTTGCGCGGCAGGTCGACGGCCGCGTTGGAACCGGGACGTCCGGGGACGTTCAGCGGGGCATCCCAGAACGCAAACCATTTCTGACGCTCGATGATTTCCGGCGTGAACATGCCCAACTGACGCAGTGGTACCTCCTGCTGGGCGGAGATGCGCCGCCGGCCGGTGGTTACCTGGTATTCAGGGGTGAGGTCGCGTCCCAGCACGGACCATTCCCCGTTTCTCCTTACGGCCAGTTCTCGCACCACGGGTTGGCCGCCGATGACCCCCAGAATTGCGCGCAGTGTCTGGCCGCGCTCGCCCTGCCAGGTCAGTTCCAAAGCACCCGCGCGCATCTCGGCTTTCAGCCCGTCGGCGGATTTGTACTCTTGAAAATTACAGTTGAGAGTTTGCGCGCCGGCAATGGCAGAGAGGAGCAAACCAGAGAAAGCGATTCTGAGCCAGCCCATGTTGGTCACCGCCACAGAGTCTACCAAATCCTTGTTTTCAATACCTCATCAACTTGACTCGTATCATGGCGCCTTGCGCGGAGAGTCTGACCGTCGGGCCGGAATAATCGCCCTGTGCAGTGATCCCGGGCACGGTCCGCTTCCATGTGCCATTCTCGAAAACGCCTTCTTCGTTGGAGAGTAGCTGGGCCGCCGTGTAGTCCGACCCTTGCGCCGGCCGGAACTCCACGGAGGAATCGAATCCCATGACCAAGAACTCGTCCGCCGCAAGCTCCGCGATGAGCACGCGCCCCGAGGGTTCCGCCGGGGCCCCAGCGGGCGCCGAGCCGGTGGACCCCGCCGGCTGCCGGGCGGGCGGATGGAAGCGGACCAGGACATCGAAGTCCGAGAAAATCAGGTTGCGCGCCGCAGTGCCGGTTTCCTCCACCGCCGCCTTCAACTTGCCGGTCCCCTGCATTTCTGCGATCAGCGGAATAGCCGATTGAACGACATGGAAATCGGCCGCGATTGCGGCCATGTCGGGTCGCAGCCCCGCGCCGGGAGCGCCGTCCACGCCAAACGGCCCGAAACCGATCGCCGAGTAATCCGCCACCGCGTAGAAGAACGCGCGCGCCGCGATTCCGCGCCCAGTCTCTACCACCAGCAGCGGATTGTCCGGCCGGGTGTAGTCGCTCAGAATTCTCAGATAAGCGATGGGGTTTTGGTGGTAAATATCCGACGCGATGATGTCCACGGCGGGCGCATTGGCTTTCCACAGGTCGAGCATGTGCGACACGGCGCCGCCGCTGGGGTAAGTCTCGCCCGGCCGGTCGAACGCCTCGAAGTTATCGTTGGTGCCGTAACCGCCGTTCCACACGTTGACATACGCCGGTAGAGGATAGATCTGTTTGCCTGCCCTGGCGACCTCATTGATGTAGGTGGAAACGTAGTACGCGTTGAATGCCTCGTCGGCGATGCGGCCGAACGCTTCTTTCCACGTGCCCGGTTTCTTCTTGAGGGCAGTTACCAGGCGGGACGGGGCGGGGCCGCTGAACAGCTTGTTGGATTCCGGCGAGAAGTCGCGCACACTGGCCAGCGAACCCGGCTCGTTTTCCACCTGTACCAGGATGACAGTGCGGTCGGCCTCGTCGATTTCGCGGAGGTGCTTCATCATGGCCGTGTATGCTTTGCGGTCGGCGTCCAGGTTAGCCTTGGACATCGGCGAGAGCGACCGGGTGGGCTTGCCGCCGGAATCGATCACCCGGGGAAAACGTTTCGGGTCGCTCTTGACCCAGTTTGGGGTCCAGTCCATAGCCCCGTTCTTCCAGGTGCCGAACCACAGCACGTCGGCCCGGAACCCCTGTGAGCGCAGCCCCTGCAGGATCCGGTCAAAATCGGTGAAGTCGAACTTCCCCTCCTCGGGCTCGATGACGTTCCAGTAGACCGGATATTCGACGGTATTCAGGTTCATGGCCCGGAACGTGGGCCAGGCGCGCTCCATGAGGTCTGGGAAGGCGCTGAAGTTGCCTACCTGGCCGCCCAGGATGAGGAACGGCTTGCCGTCCACCAGGAATTGGAAGCGTCCGTCCTTCTTCACCAGTTGCGGAATGGGCTTCGGTTGTGCCAGTGCCAGCGACGTGGCGAATAGCAGCGTAAGCCACCACCGAACGATTCTGTGTCTCATCAGCGACCTCCCGATCTCTCAGCGCTCCACCTGCCGGGTGAGTTTGTCGAGCGCGTCACGGTCGATTTCGTACCCCAGGCCCGGTTTCGCAGGCGCCTCCACGTAGCCGTCGTTGGCGATGCGGATGTAGTCCTTCATATAAGGCTGCGCGTCGCGGGCGCCCTGCGGCGCGGGCACCTCGACAAACGCGCTGTTGGGCATCGCCAGTTCGCAATGCAGGTGGGCAGCCTGGTGGAGCACGTTGCCCACTCCGTGCGGCGTGCACTCCATTCCAAAGCACTCCGCCAGCGTGCCGATCTTCATCCCGCCGGTGATGCCCCCGATATTGTCCACTACGAAACGCAACATGTCGGCCGCGCCGCGCTGGATGTATTCGCCATAGTTGTAGACGGAGAAGAGAAACTCTCCGACAATCACGGGCACTTTGAGGGCTTGGCACAACTCCACCTGGCCCTGGATATCGGTGGATGGCAGCGGGTCCTCGTAACCTCGAAAATGCAACTCGTCCAAGACGCGGCCTACCTCCATCGCCTCAAACCGCGTGTAGTTGCCGACGGCATGATGGATCAGGATGAAATCGTCGCCGAGCGACTTGCGCAGCGCTTTGCAGATTTCGATGTCCAACCGGTAGTGACTGTCCCCATTCGATGTGACCGGCGGCGGATTGAGCTTGAAGGCCCGGAAGCCCTCGGCCTTCATCTTCAATGCCGTTTCGACGTAGGGGTCCGGAGTACCGGTCTGGATGTGCTGCGAACTGGCGTAGGCCAGCACGCGGTTCTTGTGGGATCCAAGAAGCCGGTGGATGGGCAGCCCCACCGCCTTGCCGAGCAGATCCCACAGGCAGATATCGATGGCCGAGGCGTACGGACTTTGACCGTAGTGGCGCCGCACCGGGAGGTACTGCGAGGTGAATTGCAGGTGGTCCAACGCGTTTTTGCCGATCAGCAGGCCTTTGGCGTAGTCCACCCATCCGCGGTTGTCCCAGTCCGCGTGGAAGACCCGGGTCTGGAGTGTGCAGTTGCCTTCGAAGCCGCTCTCGGTAACGATCGAGGCCAGGCGCCCGGAATCGGTGACATATGCCTTGACTTCTTTGATCGTGAGGTTGGGCAGGTCGGCCGGTTTGACATCCGCGGTGGCGTGCTCTGTCACGCCGGCTGCAAGGGCCGCCGTGTTGAGGAACCGCCGCCGGGATAGCTCGCTTAGCGACATCAGCACTCAAATTGCGCGACGATGTGTCCGCATCGCGACTGGCCGCCCACCGAAGTCTCGGTTGAGATTACCAGAGCGGCAAATTCATTCACTGATAGATTTCCTGGTCCGATTATCAGGATACACCCCGGCCGCGATCTTGCTGCGAATCAGGAGTCACCCCGGCCCAGTTGCGTCCACCAAACGACCTTGCTGGAACGTGAACACCGCGTCGTAGTGGCCGCGCCCTGTTCGCGGGCCGTGGCCAACAGGCGCGTCCTCGACTGTGATACTCATGTCCCGGTACAGCAGGCGCGTCAGGAACAGCAGAAAGTATTCGTCCTTGGCGAACGGATGGCCTATGAACAAAACCCGCGCTCCTCGGGGCAGACTCGGTTG
>PLDO01000554.1 GCA_003136215.1 Bryobacterales bacterium | reverse complement strand
GCCGCCGCGCTGCCGCCGGCCAGGGAGGAGTTCACCGATTTCGTGCGCCGCCTGCGCCCGCGCGCGCTCGGCACGCTGTTCGTCTGGAGCGCGCAGGCAAAACATCCCGACGTGCGGCACGTGCTGGCGGACGCCGCGGACCTGATCGCGGAGTCGAATCCGGGGGAGCTCGTGAAACTGATCTCCTCGCCGGATCCGCTCGTGGCGGCGGAGGCGGTGAAGCGCGCAGCGGCGAGCCGTTCCGAGGCTGCGGTGCCCGCGCTCGCCAAGGTCCTGAGCCTCGACGATGAAGAACTCCGCATCGCGGCCGTGCACTCCCTGGTGGAGATCGCGACGCCGCGTGCGCTCTTCGCTCTCGAGCGCGCCATGGACGACGAGAACCGCGGCATTCGCCTCACGGCGGTAAAGACGCTCACCGCCGCGGCACACAAGGGCGCGCTACCTCGCGTCACCGACCTCGTGACCTCGCGCGAAATTCGCGACACGGACCGAACCGAGCGTCTCGCGATCTTCGAGTTGTACGGCACGCTCTGCGGAGACGCCGGCGTGCCAATCCTCGACGCGATGCTCAACGCTCCTGCGGGCTTCTTCAAGCGCAAGTCGGATCCCGACGTGCGCTCGTGCGCCGCCGCCGCGCTGGGCCGCATCGGCACGCCTGAAGCGAAGAGGACGCTCGAACGCTGCCGGGACGAGAAGGATCCGCTCGTGCGTCGCGCCGTCGTTCGCGCGCTCGGAGAATCGGCCTCGTGACGGTCCCGCCGCGCACCTCCCGCCCGGGTTCGTCGCAGGTGGCTGTCGAAAAGGGCACCGACGCGTACGTGCGGGCGCTGGGTCGCGCGTTCGTGCTCGCGTTCTGCGGTGCGCTGCGCAACGTGCGGATGTATCCCGCGGAGAACCCGGTGGTGCAGCGGTCGCTGCAGGAGCTCACGGCGCTGAGCGCCGAGTTGCTCGACGGCGACGGCGAACTCGAGCTGCGCATCGCCGGCGAGTTTCTGTTCATCAACAAGACGCGCCTTCGGCTCGATCTCGACAACTACGCGACGGTGAACTTCCTCATCGCGCAGCTCCGCGCGAGCGGCACCGGCCTCCTGCGCACCAACGCGGTGCCGTCACCGGCCGAGTGGACCGTGCTGGTGACGTGCATCAATTCGCCGAAGGGCGACGATCCGGTCTCGCGGCATCATCACCTGCAACTCCGGCTCGCCGCCGCCGGTGTGAACCTGTTCGAGCTCGAGCCTCCGGTGAAGGCGGAGATGGGCGGCAGCGACGCACGCGGGCCCGCGAACGATCCCGCGAAGGGCGCCTACGCGAAATCGGTGGCCGCCGCGTCGGACGTGATGCACGCCGTGGCGATCGGGCAGAGCCCGAACCTGAAGGTGGTGAAGCGGACGGTGCAGCTCATCGTGGATCGCATCCTGAGCGACGAAGCCTCGATGCTCGGCCTGACCACCATCCGCGACTACCAGGACCACACGTTCACGCATGCGGTGAACGTGTGCATCTTCTCGGTCGCGCTCGGCCGCCGTCTCGGTCTTTCGCGCGTGCAGCTGTACGACCTCGGCCTCGCCGCGCTTTTCCACGATTGCGGCAAGTCGAGAATACCCGAGGGAATCCTCGACAAGGTGGGTCCGCTCACCGACGAGGACTGGAAGGCGATCACCGCGCATCCGTGGACCGGCGTGCTCACCCTGTTCCACCTGCGCGAGCACAACGAGTATCCGTACCGCGCGATGATGGTTTCCTACGAGCACCATCTTCGTCGCGACGAAGGCGGCTACCCCAAGCGGTTGCGTCCCCGGCCGGTGGGCTTCTACAGCAAGATCGTCGCGGTGATCGAGGCGTTCGACGCGGCGACGACGCGCCTTGGGTACAACGCCTCGCCGGCGACGCCCGCCGCCGTCGTCGAGGACATGCGCGAGAGTGCGCACAAGCATCTCGATCCGGTCGTCGTGCTCACGTTCACGGACATGCTGGGCGTCTATCCGGTGGGCACGGTGCTGATGCTCGACAGCTTCGAACTCGCGATCGCGCACTCGGTGAATCCGGATCCCGACTTCGCGAAGCGTCCGATGGTGCTCATCATCAGCGACGACCAGGGGAATCTCCATCACCCCGGAGTGCTCGCGGATCTCGGCGAGGTCGATCAGGACGGCCACTTCAAGCGCTCGATCCTCGAGACGGTGGATCCTGCGCCGTACGGGATCAGAGTCGGCGACTACTTCCTCTGACGAGCGTCAACTGAAGAACCGTTGGTCCGGCCGTTTCCGTGTTCCTGCCGGGAAGGCCCCTACTGGCATTGCGGCGTCCCGTCCGCCGTCGACGACCAGCTCAGCGAGAGTTGGCAGGTCTTGATCGTCATATTGCTCGTTGCCGTCGCCGACCAGCCAGAGCTGCTCGCGGAGCCGAGCGTGATGGTGACGCCCGACGAGGGGTGGAAGTTCGTGCCGAGGTCCGTCGTGCTCTGCGCGTACTGGCTGTTGTTGTCCGTATAGTAGGCTTCCTGCGCGCTGAGGAGGTTGTGCAGGTCGGACTTCATCGAGGTGATGTACGCCTTCTCTTTCGTGTTCGCGAACTTCGGTATCGCAATCGCCGCCAGAATGCCGATGATCACCACGACTATCAGCAGTTCGATCAGCGTGAACCCCCTCTTGAGGCGCGGCATCGGCGTGTCTCCTGAAGCGACTTGAACCGGATAGTGGATAGCGGACGTGCAGGGTGGATCGCCATTCAGCACTCCTAATGAAGTGCAAGTCGCTTGCCGACTGTCTGACGATTCGCTTAGTCCTGTCTGTTGAATGAGTTACAGGCTCGCAGGCCTCGAGGCGGCAGGGCCAAACCTCAGGTAGCCTGCGAGAATGGCGGCAGAATGCAACAAGACCGGCCGCCTCAGACAAATCGGCCCAGACGGCGTTTTCTATGGCTTCCTGTCGACCAGCGGCCGCTTGTCGAGGTTGGCCACGTCGAGCAGGAGGTCGTGCAGGTAGCGCGTGATGTTCGTGAGATGCGGGAAGTCGATGTACTGCGCCTCGTCCGTCACGCGGTGGTAGTCCTGGTGCAGTCCCGTCGAGAAAAAAGCGATCGGGATGCCGTAGCGCGCGTAGTTGTAGTGGTCGCTGCGCCCGTAAATGTTGTTGTATCCCGGCCACGAGATGGGATCGTCGAGCCGGTAGTCGAGGCGGAACGGACTGGGCTGCCTCAGGTTCACCTTCACGACTTCGCGTCCCAGTTCGGTCGAGAGCCGGAACGATCCGACGACCGCGAGGTAGTCGGGACCACCGCCCGGAATCTCGTCGGCGCGGCCTCGCCCGATCTGGTCGATGTTGATTTGCGTGACGATCGAGTCGCGCGGCACGGTGGGGTGATCCGTGAACCACTTGGATCCGAGCAGCCCCCGTTCTTCCGCCGTGTGCCAGACGAACAGGATCGAACGGCGCGGCTTGTCGGGGCCCATCGCGATCGCCTCGGCGATCTCCAGCACTGCGACCGTTCCCGAGCCATCGTCGTCCGCTCCGTTGTTGATGTTGTGCCCGTCCGGAAGGGGCGCCGCAAACCCGATATGATCCGGGTGCGCGCTGATCACCACGTACTCGTTCTTCAGGACGGGGTCGCCGCCCTCCAGGATGCCGATGATGTTCTGCGAGTGATTGACTTCGCTCTTCACCGCCACCTTCAGGCTGATTTTTTTCGCCGCGGTCAGCTCGAACGAATCCTGTTTGGAATTGGCGCCGGCGCCGTAGAAGACCTGCTGCGCGTTCAGTTTCTCGCCCTGGAAAATGCTGTTGGTCATGGAGAGACCCGCGGTGATGGAGGGAACGCTGGGGCACGCCGCCGACTGCTGGAGCTTGGGCACCTGGTAGTTTGGCCCGTTGAGTCCGGCGCGCCCGCCGCCACCACCGCCGAAGCCGCCGAAGGCGGCGGCGTTGGGGTTCGCCATGACGGAGAGTTGCTGGAAATTGGCGATGGTGACCACCGCCAGGGCGCCGTGTTTCGCGGCGGCTTGTTCCGGCGTGAGAAAATCCGTGCAAGCCTCGCCTAAGGGATTGACGGGGGCCGCTCCGGGGCCATTTGCACCTCCGGGCGCCGCGCCTCCGGCCGCCGGAGCCGCCGCGTCAGCACCGCCCTGTCCGCCCCTGCCTCGTCCGCCGCCCGCAGCCGCAGCGGCCTGCTGGGCCGCCAGTTCGGCGGGCAATCCGGCCACGACAACAATTTTGCCCTTCACGTCCAGGCCCTCGTACGGATCGATCTTCGTTTTGTGGATCACGTACCCGTTGCCGGCAAACACCAGATTCCCGGTGACGTCCAGCGCTTCCAGCGGCGGCCCACCGCGGCCGCCCGCACTCACGCTCCAGTCCTTGGTGTATTCAAAATCGGTGGTTCGAGGGGTGGCGGGAGTCGCCGCTCCACCGCGCGCTCCGCCCCCAACCGCGCCGCCCATCCCGCGTCCCCCACGCCCCCCGGCCGCCGGGGGTGCCGTAATCGACGCCTTGCTCTGCTCCGCCAGAACCGATTTGCTGACCAGTTCCATCGGCATGAAGTACGGTTGTAGTGGACCGGTGGTCTTCGACGCGCTGCCTCCGGGCTTCAACCCCCACTCCGCCAGGTGGCTGGCGATGTAAAGTGCCGCCGTATCGAGACCACGCGACGGCAGATTCCGCCCCTCAAGCTGGTCGGAGGCCAGAAAGTAGAGATATATCTTCATCTCTTCCTCGCTGATCGAGTCCACATTGCCGTAGCCGGCCGGCACGGCGGCGGCAGCTTTCGCGGCTTTGGGCTTGGATTGGGAGTTTCCCGCCCGCACGCCCCCTGACACCATGAGCGAAACCACGGCCAGGAGAGTACTGCTCAGAACCATTCGGCGCATAGATCCTCTGCAAACGTCTGATTTAGCGGCAATAATGGGTATCGGTTCAGCGGCGAACGAGATGAAGGCTTGACTGCGATAGACCAACTGCCCTATGGTGCAAAATCGTAACATATGGCACGGAGGTTCGTGCCGCGGGCTGCGCCAAAAGCACTAAACCTTTCGGCCCCGGCAGCCGATATGGTGATCATGAATGAACGGCGCGAACCGCGCTTCGAGACCAACCAGCCTATCTGGATCACCCTCTTCGGTGAACCCGATATCCGCCTCCCCGCACGCATCAAGAACGTCTCCGCACGCGGTATTGGTCTCGAACTCCAGGGCCCCGTCGCCATCGGTACGGCCCTCAAGTTCGAAGTGGATGACGCCCTTCTGCTCGGCGAAGTCATCTACTGCCGGGAAGACGAGGCTGCATTTTATGTGGGGGTGGAACTGGAGCAGGCCCTCTGTGGCCTCGGGCAACTCGCCAAGGCACTCAGCGCCTTCTCGGATTCGCCCTCAGGCGATTCGCAATCAGGCCCTCAGCAGGCACACCCCGTGATAGAACGCCGCCACCAGTACTAGCAATAGTCCCATCAACAGGATGATCGCCGCTCGCTGCGCCTTGTGACCCCTCATCAGGTCGCCGTGAAGCAGTCTCTGCATCGAATCGTCCTCTGCTGTATACAATAACGTATCAAAATGTTCCCGCGTTTCTCGTATCTCTCTTTCATTGGTTATCGTCGAACCCCCTCCTTTTGCTATCGTTGTCTTCTATGAGCAGACGCGCGGTAGTCTTCGGAGCTGCCGGACAGTTGGGCACCGAGCTCGTCCGCGGACTCCAACAGCGCCGGTTCGCCGTCATGGCTTGGGATCGCGCCCAGGTCGACATCACCGACCCGGTCGCCGTGCAGAACGCCCTGGCCAGATACGACGCCGAGGTGGTCTTCAACTGCGCCGCCTATAATCAGGTCGATGTGGCCGAGAAAGAACCGCAAGCCGCCTTTCTGGTCAATGCGTTAGCAGTGCGCAACCTCGCCCTCGCCTGCCGTCAGGTGGACGCCCAGCTGGTCCATTTCTCCACCGATTACGTGTTCGACGGCACGGCCCGCCATCCCTATGTCGAGGAGGACCCCACCCACCCCCTAGGCGCTTACGCCGTCTCCAAACTCGCCGGCGAACTCTACGCCCAGGCCTACCTCGACCGCGCCCTCGTGGTCCGCACCTCCGGCGTCTTTGGACTTGGCGGACTCGCCACTGCCCGCGGCAACTTCGTGGAGCTCATGCTCCGCCTCGCCGCATCCCCCAATCCCATCCGAGTGGTGGAAGACCACGTTGCCTCCCCCACCTTCGCGCCGCTGCTCGCCGCGCGAACCATCGACCTGGTGGAGCGCAACTTCTCCGGCCTGTTCCACATCGGCGGCGGCGCCCCGACATCCTGGTTCCAATTCGCCCGCCTCATCTTCGAAGCCGCCGGCCTCGATCCCGTCGTCCTCGCCACCAGCGAGCGTGAATACCGGACACCCGCCCGCCGTCCCAAATACTCCGCCCTCTCCAACGCCAAAATGGAGCGCACCGGCCTCGCACCAATGCCGCCACTCCACGAAGTCCTCGTCACCTACTTCGCGGAACGCGGGATGACAACAATTAACAAACCGCTCCTTAACGGTCGCGGCTCCGATCAGAGCCGCGACCGTTAAGGAGCGGTTTCATTTCCCTTCCGGCTTGATCGCGTAGTACCCTTTACGGGCCTGCGCCTTCAGATCTTTATTCGCCAGCCGTACCTCCAGGTGCCGGTATGCCCCGTCCTTCACGTCGTTGGTGGGCGTGAACCCGATCGAGTACTGGCTGCGCATTTCGTCCTGTAGCTCTTTGAACACCTCGTCGAGCGTATGTTTGCGGTCTACTTTGTACACCCGGCCGCCCGTCTCATCGCTCATCTTGCGCAGTTCGCCTTCTCCGCCGCCGCCCATCCCGAATGGGCCGTACGCCCGCGGGTCGGAGTAGTCAATGCTGTAAATCACGGCGTCGGATTTCTGCGCCGCCTCGATCGCCTGGTTCCGCGTCAGGCGGCTTCCCTGGTCCACGCCATCGGTGATCACCACGATCACCTTGCGTCCCACCTCGCCCTTCAGCTTCTCGTTCGCCGCCAGGTAAATGGCGTCGTACAGCACCGTGCCTCGCGGCCCGCCCATGGTCGGCACGGGTCCCGGATGGATCCCGCTCACCCCCGAAGATACCTGCAACTGGCCCAGCCCATCGGTCAGCAGCCGGGGCGACCCGGTGTAGTCCTGCAGCAGTTCGGTCTCTTCCCCGAACATGATGAGGAACGCCAGGTCCTTCTTGCGCAGCACGTCGCGGAAGAACTGCGACGCCGCGCTGCGTTCAATATCGATCAGGTTGCGCTGGCTCCCGCTCACGTCCACCAGCAGCCCGATGGTCAGCGGCACATCGGTTTCCTTGGTGAAATACTTGATCGGCTGCGCTTTGCCATCCTCCAGAACGGTGAAATCCTCCTTCTGCAGGCTGGGGATCAGCGCCCCCCTTTTGTCCCGGACGCTGGCCAGAATGTTGACCACATCCACGTCGACTTTGATGGTCGGCATCTGGTCCTGCGCCATTAATACGCAGCCCATAGTGAGCACGGTAAGTTTGAGTATTCGCATCCCTGTACAATAGGGTGGACGCGCCGCGCCTCGCCCGTGTTTCACCATGAAGCAAGCCATTCACCACCTCCGCACCAGCGACCCGGTGCTCTCCGCCATTATCCAACAGGTAGGCGATTATGGTATCCAATTTCGCCCACCGGATTTTGAAACTCTGGTCAAGTCCATCGTCTTCCAACAACTTAGCGGGCGCGTCGCCAACGTCATCTTCGGCCGTCTCGCCTCCGCCGTCAAGGGCGTGGTCACCCCCGAAACCATCCTCAAACTCCGCCCCTCCCGGATGCGCTCGCTGGGCCTCTCCACCCAGAAAACCGCCTACATTCGCGACCTCGCCCGCCATACCCGCGCGGGGAACCTCGTGTTCGAAGATCTCTCCGCCCTCCCCGACGACGAAGTCATCCTCCGCCTCACCCAGGTCAAGGGCATCGGTGTCTGGACCGCTCACATGTTCCTGATCTTCGCCCTCCAGCGCACCGATATCCTCCCCACCGGCGACCTCGGCATCCGCAACGCCATCCGCAAGGCTTACAATCTGGAAGCCCTGCCCACCCCGGATGAAATGGAGCGGATGGCCCACCGCTGGCGTCCCTACTGTTCGGTAGCCAGCTGGTACCTCTGGCGCAGCCTGGAGGGCGACGCCAACCTGTAGACGCGGCCTCGCTCTCATGAACCAGGTTTAATTTCCACAGTCCGTTGAAAATCACGCCGTCGGTTTATAATTGACTCAGGATATTGAGATCCCGGACGCGATTGTCCGAAACGAGGAGATTACTGATGCGCGCACTGAAACTGATCCTGCCCGCCGCGTTGCTGATGACCGGATTCCTGGTCTGCACCACATCCAGCTACGGCACGCAGGATTACGCCAAGAAGGAAAAGAAGTCCTGCACATTCTGTCACGGCAAGATCGAGGCCAAAGATGCCATGCCGAAGAATCTGAACGACGCCGGCAACTATTACAAGACTCACGACCACAAGCTCGACGGCTACGTGCCCAAGAAGTAGAAAACCAGGGACAGTCACCGCATNNATGCGGTGACTGTCCCTGGTTTCTATAACCTGGTTTTTACGCCGAGTACGTCCGCTTCCACTTCCCCAAATCCGCCTGCAGCGCGGCCTTCACTGTCATGAATTGCGCGTTCTCATACTGGTTGAACTTTTCCCGCCCGTCCACTTTGTCGTCGTATAGCTGCCCACCCTCGTTGCGCGAAATCAGCTTGTAGCGATCGTTGCGCGCCATCGCGGTATCGCCATATTGCGCGAAAACCACGGTCCGCCAGGGCTGCTTCTTGGGCAGAGGCTTACCGCTCGCCAGCGGCAGATAGCTGCGCCCCCAGAGATTGCGCTCCGGCAGTTCGGCGGGGGTGATATCGCAAATCGTCGGCACCAGGTCGCTGGCGCTCACCAATTCCGGGCGCGTGGCCAGCGGCACCACATGCCCCGGCCAACTCCACACCATCGGCGTCATGACGACTTCCTCGTACATGTTCACCGGGTCCGACGCATCGCCGGAGGCCCACAAGCCGTGCCGCCCGAACAACGATCCACACGGCGACGTGAAGACGATCAGCGTGTTATCCAGCAGTTTCTTCTGCGTAATCTTCGCCACCAGCGCGCCGATTTCGACATCGAGAGCGGTGGTCGCCGCCGCCACCCGCCGCAGATTGGCCAACAAATTCGCCCCCAGCATCTCCTTGCCCCGCGTGGCGTTCCTCGCCACTGCCTCCTGCGCGAAGGTATCCAGTTTGGCTTGCGCGTAGGGGCCGGCGTCCGGCAGGCTCGCATAGGGCGCGAGCGTAGCGGTCAGGAAAAACGGTTTGGCCGGGCTCTGCGCGTCCAGGAACGCCGCCGCCTCCGCACCGCCCGCGCTCGTGCCGCACACGTAACCGATTCCGCCCAGCAGCTTTTCCAGCGTGACCTCACCCGCATCTTTGAGTTGCATGGCGGTGCGCCCGGTAAGCAGCGTAGCCCGCGCCTTGTCGGCCACCGGCGCGCAGGCGAAGTGGTTCAGGAAGCGCGTGCCGGTCTGTGCCAGCCGGTCGATGTTGGGCGTGCGCACTTCCCGGTTGCCGTAGCAGCCCAGAATCCAGGCGGGCAAAGCGTCCACCAGAATCAGCAGGACATTGGGTTGCTCTCCCAGAGGCTTCCTGGCGGCGAGCGCGGGCAGTGCAAGACTGCCGAGGAAAAAATGACGGCGCGATAGATTCATGGGCGAAATATAAGTATAAGACGCCGCTGGACAATCCTGAACCGCCTGTCACACTCTTGATATAGTTGGTTTGGGCGATGAATCTTCCGAATACTCTGACCATTCTCCGGATCTTCTTCGTGCCGGTGCTGGTCGCAGCCCTGGTCCAGGAGACCGTCGGCTTCCAGGTGGGTGGCGTGCGGGTGACCAACGACTGGTTGTCGCTGGCCATTTTTCTGGTCGCCGCCGGCACGGATTTGCTCGACGGCTACCTGGCGCGGCGCTGGAAGCAAGTCACCACCATCGGCACCCTGCTCGATCCCATCGCGGACAAGCTGCTGATCTCCGCCGCGCTGATTTCGCTGGTGCAAATTCGATCTCTTCCCGGCTGGATGGCGGTGTTGATCATCGGCCGCGAGTTCGCCGTTTCCGGATTGCGCAGCATCGCCGCCGCCGAAGGCTACACCATCAGGGCCAGCGATCTGGGCAAGACCAAAATGTTCTGCCAGGTGGTGGCCATCGCCGTCATGCTGCCCAGCGTCCGCCACCCGGCGCTCAGACCGGTCGGCCTGGCATTGATGTGGGGCGTGGTCTTCTTCGCCATAGTTTCGGCTATCAGCTATTTCGCCAAGTTCTGGCACAAAGTGGATGAGAGCATCAAGCTTCGCCGCCGCCGCGAGCTGCTGACACTGGAGCGCAAGCGGCAGCGTGCCGCGCGCCGTCAGAGACGGTCGTCCAGAACCGCGGGCGGCTTGGCCGGCACAATCTGGAAACCACCCGAAGTGAACTGAATGGTGCGCGGCTGCCCCTTCGGTCCGACCGGGCCGACCGGCTTGCCATTCAGCATAATCGTCACCCCGCCCGCATTGCCCAGACGCAGCGTCACTTCCTTCACGGCTTCCACCGTGCGTGTCGTGTGCGCGTCCATGGTGGCTGAGAACGCGTACTTGCCGTCGGTTCGCGCCAGTACCCACACCACTTCCTCCGCGCTGACCTCGACATGCACGGTGGCATCGGGATTGGGCGGCGTCACGCGGGCAGCGGCGGGCGCGGGCTTGGGCTCCGCCGGTGTCTGCTCCGCCTGCTTCTGTTCCACCGGTTTCTGGTCCACCGGTTTCTGCTCCGGCACTTGGGCGGCCGGCGCGGCGGGTTCCACCGTGGATGCCGGCGGCACGGTCACGCCCGGCGCCGGCTGCGCCGCCACCGGTGTGGGTACCGGCGCGCTCTGGACTGCGCTCTGGGCTCCGGTCTGCACCGGGACTACGGCCTGCGCGGTCACTGGCGGTTTGGGACGCTGCATCCAGGCGTAGACCGCCGAGCAAACCAGCATCACCGCCACCAACAGGGCCGCGGAGAGCCAGCCCGACCAGCGGAACCGCTTGTCGCCGACCGTCTCCCATTCGTCGACTTTGGGAACTTGAATCGGCGCGCCTCCGCCCACTTTCGGTCTCTCGATAAACTGCGGGACTTCCTCCACCGGCCCCAACGCCTGCTGCATCCGGCCGGCAATTTCTTCGTCATCCAGACCGAGCAGGCGGGCGTACTGGCGCACGAAGCTCTTGGCAAAAACGCCGCCCGGGAGCTTGTCGTACTGATCGCTTTCGATGGCCTGGAGGAAGCGCGTGGAGATCTTCAGTTCGTCGGAGATCTCCTCCAGCGTGAGATTGCGCTTCAGCCGTGCGCGGCGCAGGCTCTCGCCAACGGGTGTCATAAAGGAGAGTTCACAACCTTCTAAAGTCATAATATAACAGGGAATAAGCGCCGCGGCGGGTTAAATGGACCAACCACGCTCCGGTCCCCGCCTGTTAGCATAAACAGTTGATCTCCGTCGTGGTCGTGAACTGGAACCGGAAACAGTTGTTGCGCGCATGTCTGGCCTCGCTCGCGCGCCAGCAAAACGTCGATTTCGAAACCATCGTGGTGGACAACGGATCTGGCGACGGATCGGCGGAGATGGCCGAAAGCGAGTTCGGGGCGCGAGTGATTCGCAACTCGGAGAATCGCGGCTTTTGCGCGGCCAACAACCAGGGGATCGCCGTGGCGCGCGGCGAGTTCGTCGCCCTGCTCAATAACGACGCCGAGGCGGAGCCGGACTGGCTCGCGGAACTCGGGCGCGCCTGCGCGTCGCGCCCTGAAATCGGCATGGCGGCCAGCAAAGTGCTCGTGTGGGAAGACCCTTCACGCATCGATAAGGCCGGGCATCTCATGTTCCCCGACGGGCAGAATCGCGGGCGCGGTTCCGGCGCGCTCGATCGCGGGCAGTTCGACTGTCAGGAGGAAGTCCTCTGGCCCGACGGTTGCGCCGCCATGTACCGCAAAGCGATGTTGCAGGAGATCGGCGGCTTCGATGAGGATTTCTTCGCCTATGGCGACGATGCCGAACTCGGCCTGCGCGCGCGCATCGCCGGGTGGCTGTGCCTGTATGCGCCGCGCGCCGTCGTCCGCCATCATCGCGGCGCCACCCTGGGCAAGAACTCGGCGTGGCGGCTGAAGTTGATCGAGCGCAATCGCGTTCTGCTGGCGGTGAAGCTGTTTCCCTGGAGCCTGCTGGTCCTCAATCCATTTTTTTACGCCGCGCGCCTGGTAGCGGGAGCGCTGCTGGCGCACGGCGGCCGGGGCGACACGGCCCACTTTCCAGGAGCGGGCGGCAAGCTGGCCATTGTGCGCGCGCTCGCGGCGGGCGATTGGGCGGCGCTCCGCCTGATTCCGCGCATGCTCGGCAAGCGCGCACAGATCCGCCGCATCCGGCGGCTCACGCCCGCCCAGGTGCGCCGCCTGCTGCTGGCGCACCGCCTCGGCCTGAAGGAGGTGGCATGAGCGCCTGCCTGATGTGCGGATCGGGCGAGTTCACGGCGATCTTCCACGGCTCGGACCGCTTGTATCACACCACTACCAAGCAGTTCTCCGTGGTGCGCTGCGGGCAGTGCGGGTTGCTGCGTCTCGATCCGACACCTCCGCCGGAGGAACTCGCGCGCTACTATCCGGACAACTATTGGTTCGCGCCCGACCGTAGCGCATCCAGCCGTCTGGAAGAAGCCTACCGGCGGGGGGTGCTGCGCGATCACGTCCAGTTTGTGGCGCGGGCGCTGGCCGGTTCCACGGCTAGCG
>PLDO01000154.1 GCA_003136215.1 Bryobacterales bacterium | reverse complement strand
AATGGCATGTCCACGATCCCGACCGGCCGCACCCGCCGGTGGTGACACCGGGCGCGACTCCGTATGCACCCCCCTCCGACGCCACGGTGCTCTTCGACGGCAAGGATCTCTCCAAGTGGACGCAGATGGGCAAGGGCGCCGACGCCGGCAAGCTGATTCCGCCGACATGGCCCGTCAAGGACGGATACTTCGAATGCGCCGGCAACGGCGACCTGTTCACGCGCGAGAAGTTCGGCGATATCCAATTGCACGTGGAGTGGAGTGAACCCGCCGATGTAAAAGGCACCAGCCAGGGGCGCGGCAATAGCGGCATCCTCATCATGAGCCGTTACGAAATCCAGGTGCTGGATGCGTTCCGGAACCCCACCTACGCCGACGGACAGGCCGGGGCGATCTACGGGCAGTGGCCGCCGCTGGCCAATCCGGCCCGCCCTCCGGGGCAGTGGCAGGCGTATGACATCGTGTTCGAAGCGCCGGGCTTCGAGGGTGAAAAGCTGACCAGGCCGGCCTATGTCACGGTGTTTATGAACAATGTGCTGATGCACAATCGCAAGGAAATGATGGGAGCCATGGTGTACCGCAAAGTGGCTACCTACGTCGCGCACGGCGCCGAGGAGCCGCTGGCGCTGCAGGACCATCACAACCCTGTGCACTACCGGAATATCTGGANNCCGCGACCGTTAGGGAGCGGTAATGCTCCCCTTAGTTGCGCCGCCGCGCTTTTCTTCCTCGTGGCCGGACACGCTTTCGCCGCCGCTCCCACGGTCGAGATCAAGGTCGACCAGGTAGGATATCCGGCGGCGGCGCCCAAGGTGGCGTTCGTGGCTTCGAAGAATGCTCCAGCCGAGTTCACCGTGCGCCGCGCCGGGGACAGCGGCGTAGCATTCCGCGCCGCCCTCGCTTCCCCGGTGGACGATCCCGATTCCGGCGATCGCGTGCAGGCGGCGGATTTCAGCAAGCTGACTGCGCCCGGCAAGTATTACCTGGATGTCGCCGGCGTGGGCCGCAGTTGGGAGTTCGCCATCGGGCCCGGCGTCTACGGGCGGGCCTGGTATCTGGCCATGCGCTCCTATTACGGCCAGCGCTGCGGGACGGCGGTTGACCTGGGCCCCGAATTTCCCGGTTTCAAGCACGAAGCGTGCCACCTGGAAGGAGCCTGGCACGCTTCCAGCGGCAAGAGCGGACCGCGAGAATCCAAAGCGGGGTGGCACGATGCCGGCGACTACGGGCGCTATGTGGTGAACTCCGGGCTCACCACCGGGACGCTCTTGTGGACCTGGGAGATGTTCGCGGCGCCGGTGCGGGGCGTGAAGCTGAATCTGCCGGAAACCGGCAACGGCACGCCGGACATTCTCAATGAGATCCGCTGGAACCTGGAGTGGATGCTCACCATGCAGGATGAGGATGGCGGCGTGTGGCACAAGCAGACCAGCGAGAAGTTCCCCGATTTCATCATGCCGGAGAAGGACAAGCTGGTGAGTTTCGTGGTGGGCAGCGGGGCGGAGCCCTTCAAGACCTCCTGCGCCACCGGCGACCTGGCGGCGGTGACGGCCATCGCCGCGCGCGCTTACAAGCCGTTCGACGCCGCCTTCGCGGCCCGGAACCTGCGTGCCGCGGAGAAGGCGTGGACGTGGATTGGCAAGTTCCCCAAGGCGACGTTCCGCAATCCGCAGGCGGTCTCCACAGGCGCTTACGGCGACGGCAATTGCGCCGACGAAGCTCTCTGGGCGGCGGCGGAATTGTACCGCACCACCGGCGGCGCCGAGTATCAGAACTACTTCCTGGCTCACTACCAGGAGTTTGGCAATTCCATTCGTGAGACGAACCCGCAATCCTGGGCTAACGTCGCCAACCTCGGGTTGTGGTCCTACGTGCTGGGCGGCGGCAAGGACGCGGACGCCTCCACCGCGATTCGGAAGGCGTCGCTGGCCGCGGCGGACCAGATCGTGGAGCGCACCAAGGCCAACGGGTACCGCATCAGCCTGACCGCCCGCGATTACATCTGGGGCTCCAACGCCGTGGCGGCGAACTATGGAATGCAGCTGCTGGTGGCCAATACCTTCCAGCGCAACCCGGCCTATGTCGAGGCTGCCCTGGATAATCTGCACTACCTGCTGGGCAGGAATACGTTCTCGCTCTCCTGGGTGACGCAGGTGGGGACGAACCCCTTCCGCCATCCCCATCACCGGCCCAGCGGGGCCGATAACAACGCCGAGCCATGGCCGGGACTCCTCTCCGGAGGACCGAATCGCGGCAAGCAGGACGCCGCCATGAAGCGACTGGCGGCCGACACTCCACCCGCTAAGTGCTATCTGGACGACCAGGAAGCCTACTCGGCGAACGAGGTCGCCATCAACTGGAATGCGCCGCTGGTATTTCTGCTGGCTGGCGTCATGAGCGCCCAATGAGGCAGCTGACGGTGCTGCTGTTGCTGGCCGCCGCGCTCACCGCCCAAACCGAACATATGCAATCCAAGTTGATTATTGTCGATCCGGGGCATTTTCACGCCACCCTGCTGCAAAAGGATATGTACCCGTGGGTAGATCCGCGCGTGACCGTGTACGCGCCGTTGGGACCGGACCTGCTGGACTATCTCAACCGCATCTCGCTCTTCAACTCGCGGCCCGACAACCCTACCAACTGGGCGCTCGACATTCACACCGGCGGCGACCCCATGGCGGAGATGCTGCGCGCCCATGCAGGCAACATCGTGGTGTTCACGGGCAGGAATCGCGGTAAGATCGATCGCATCCTGGCTTCGCTGAAGGCGGGCCTGAACGTGCTCGCCGACAAGCCGTGGATCATCACGCCGGCCGATTTGCCGAAACTCGAAGAGGCGCTGGCGCTGGCCCAACGGAAGAATCTGGCGGCCTACGACATCATGACCGAACGCTACGAGGTCACCAGCGAGTTGCAGCGCGAGTTCGTCAACGACCGCGAGGTGTTCGGCACGCTGGAAAAAGGCAGCGCGCTGGAACCCGCGGTGCGCGCGCGCAGCGTCCATCACATCATGAAGGTGGTTGCCGGAACCCCGCTGCGGCGCCCGCCATGGTTCTTCGATATCGACGAATACGGCGAAGGTCTGGCCGACGTCGGAACCCACGTGGTGGACCTGGTGCAGTGGACGGCATTCCCCGATCAGCCGTTGGATTACCGCAAGGACATCGCCGTGCTCGCCGGGCGGCGCTGGCCGCTCCAGATGTCGCAAGCACAGTTCACGCGGGTCACGGGCGAAGCCGAGTTTCCGCCGGCGCTGGCGGCTCACGTTCACGGCGGCACGCTGGACTACTACTGCAATAACTCGGTGGCGTACACCCTGCGCGGCGTTCACGTCGAATTGGAGATTCTCTGGAACTGGGAGGCGCCGGCTGGGTCCGGCGACGTGTACGAGGCCAGTTTCCGCGGCACCAAATCGCGCGTCGAAATCCGCCAGGGCAAGGCGGAGAGCTTCGTCCCCGAAGTCTACGTCGCCGGCGCGGATGCCGGCGTGGCAGCGGCCGCGGAGCATCGGGTGGCCGCGTTGCAGGCGCGTTGGCCGGGCCTCACCGCCGTGAAAAGCGGGCCGGATTTGCGCATCGTGGTCCCGGAGAAATTCCGCGTAGGGCACGAGGCGCATTTCGGACAGGTTACCAACCGCTTCTTCGAGTACGTGACCTCGCCAAAGTCACTGCCGGCGTGGGAGACTCCTTACATGCTGGCTAAGTATGCCGTATCCACCAAGGGCGTCGAAAAAGGAAAACCATGAAGCCACTACTATTGATTTTGGTCTGTGCGCTGGCGCTTGCCGCGCAGGAGAGCCGCCGCGAAGTCACCAATGCGGCCGCCAATCCGCTGGACGATTCCAAGGGCTTGAGCGACAAGGTGCCGGATGTCTACGCCATCGCCACCCAGTTCGATCGGGTGATTGTCCTGCGTTTCAAGTTCGATACCGACCTGCTGGCTGGCCTGCAAAAAATGGTGAAGGAGCAGAAAATCTCCAATGCCATCATCCTGTCCGGAATGGGGTCGGTGCGCGGCTACCACGTCCACCAGGTCAGCAATCGCGGCTTCCCCTCCAAGAACATGTTCGTCAAGAACCCCACCGAGCCGGCTGACATCACCAACATGAGCGGCTTCATCGCCAACGGCGTCATGCATCCGCATATCACCCTGGCCACTCCCGACAAAGCTTTCGGCGGACATCTGGAGCCCGGGACCACCGTCTTCACCTTCGCCTGCGTGACCATTGGCGTGCTGAAGGACGGCGCCGACCTGAGTCACGTGGACGATAAGAACTACCGATGAGGCGCGTGGCATTGGCCGGGATCGCCGCGGCCGTTCTACTGTGGTCCGCGGGCATCCGGAGCGACGTGTGGAAGTTCGATAGCATCACGCGGATTGGCGGGCACTCGGTGACGGCGGAGGGACATCCGCGCGTGATCTCCACGCCGGCAGGTAAAGCCGTGGAGTTCGGCGGCGTGGAGGACGCCCTGTTCCTCGACGTCCATCCGCTGGCCGGCGCCGAAACTTTCACCTGGGAGGTGATCTTCCGTCCCGACGCGGGCGGTGCGGCCGAGCAGCGCTTCTTCCACTTCCAGGAGAATGGCACCGACACGCGCATGCTCTTTGAGATCCGTGTGATTGACGGCAAGTGGTGCCTGGACAGCTACGCGCAATCCGGCACGGAATCGAAAGCGCTGATGGATCGCGAGAAACTGCACACGCTGGGTGTCTGGCATCACGCCGCCGCGGTGTATGACGGGCGCGAGTATCGCAACTACGTCGATGGCGTACTGGAGGGCGCGGCGCAACTGCGTCTGGTCCCACAGGGCGCGGGGAGGACCTCGGTCGGCACGCGCATCAATCGGCGCGACTACTTCAAGGGCGCCGTGCTCGCCGCCCGCATGACCAATCGCGCGCTGCCTCCCGCCGAGTTCCTCAAAATGCCGAAGTAGGACAGACGATCGGTTTGTGTCNNAGGCGATGGTCTGTCCCACGCGAGCGTGCGATACTTCTGTCGAGATGAGTGAAACCGCCAATCAAGGTCGCGTGGGAGTCTTCGGCATCGGGCTCCAGGCCTACTGGGAGCAATTCCCGGGACTCAAGCCTCGCCTCGAAGGCTATCAGCGCTTCGTGGAATTGCAAGCCGCCGGCTTCGGCGTCACAGTCGTCTCCGCGGGTCTGGTAGACACGGCTCCGGCGGCGGTGGATGCCGGCAGCCAGTTCGCGCGCGCCGACCTCGATCTGATTCTCTGTTACATCGGCACCTACGCCACGTCGTCGCAGGTGCTGCCGGTGGTGGAGCGCGCCAGGGTGCCGGTGCTGGTTCTCAATCTGCAACCTTGCGCCGCGCTCGATTACGAACATACCGATACCGGCGAGTGGCTGGCCAACTGTTCGGTGTGCTGCGCGCCGGAGATCGCCAACGCGTTTGCGCGTGCCGGCGTGCGCTTCCGCGTGGTGTCCGGCATGTTGCACGGCGACGCCGCGGCGTGGGGCGAGATCGCCGAGTGGTGCCGCGCCGCCGGCGTCGCCCGCGCGCTGCGCGGCAGCCGCATCGGCTTCCTGGGGCACACGTATCCGGGGATGCTCGACATGTACAGCGATTTCACGNNGCGTCTCGGCGCAAGCCGGGGTCCACGTCGAAGTGCTCGAAATGTGCGACCTGGACGAATGTGTGGAGCAAGCCTCCGCGGACGAAGTGGCGGAGAAGGTCGCCGTGGCACGGCGCACCTTCGATATGGAGGATGTCCCGGTCGGCGACCTGGCCTGGGCCGCCCAAGTGGCCGCCGGGCTGGACCGCCTGGTGGAGCGCTTCCAACTCAACGGGCTCACCTATTACTATCGCGGGCTCGCCGGCAACCGTTATGAGCGTCTCGGCGCGGGCCTGATTCTGGGCAATTCGCTGCTCACCGCGCGCGGCATCGCGGCCGCTGGCGAGGGCGATCTGAAGACCTGCCTGGCCATGACTATGCTGGACCGCATGGGCGCGGGTGGATCCTACACCGAGTTTTACGCCATGGATTTCCGCGAGCAGTTTGTCTTGATGGGCCACGATGGGCCGATGCATCTCGCCATCGCCGATGGCCGGCCCATGCTGCGTGGCCTGGGCCTGTATCACGGCAAACGCGGCAGCGGCGTCAGCGTGGAGTGCCGCGTAAAAACCGGACCCGTCACCTTGCTCGCCATGACGCAGACCGCCGGGGGCAGCCTGAAACTGCTGGCCGCCGAGGGCGAATCGATCCCGGGTCCGGTCCTCAAGATCGGCAACACCAATTCGCGCGTGCGCTTTGCCCTTCCGCCGGCGGAATTCATCAACCGCTGGTGCAGCCATGCCCCAACCCATCACTTCGCTCTCGGCGTGGGGCACCGGCGGGCTGCCGTGGCGAAGGTAGCCGAGCTGATGGGCATCCCGCTCGAAGTAGTGGAATGAGTTACCTGTAGTTCGCAGGCGAAACCGCCTGCGCCACCAAGACAAGCCATGTGTATGTACTGGTGGGGCAGGCGCTTTCGCCTGCCTTCCAACCCGACTATTTATCGGCGCCTGCCGATAGCGCCTTCACCAGTTCGTATAGGAACGTCTGTCCTTCGTAGAAGGACCGCACCGGCATGCGCTCATCGCGTCCGTGAGCGCGAACGTCATCGCGATCCACGAAGAAGCCCTGAACGCCATAGGTCGGGATTCCCGCCACTCGCAAGTACCGGCCGTCGCTTCCGCCCACAGCCATCATCGGGACCGTCACCACTCCCGGCCACATGGTGTCGCCGATGCGGGCGATAGCCTTGAGAACATCGGGGCGTAGGGGCGATGCCGGACTCCGTCCCTCGTTGACGCTGATGGTCACCACTACCTGATCGTCGGCCACCACCTTCTTGAGCGCCGCCAGCACGTCCTCCACCGAGTCTTCCGGCAGGATGCGGCAGTTTATGTTTGCCGCCGCCAGTTGGGGCAGGGCATTGGTGGCATGGCCGCCCTCCAGCATCGTGGCCACACAAGTGGTCCGCATCATGGCGTTCAGCGGGGGCGATGCCGCCCCAACCTTGCGCATCGCCTCCTCCGAGCCTTCCGCCACCTTCGCCAAATCCGCCGCCAGGGGACCCTTCTCGATCTTTGCCATCGCCTGGAAGTACGCCCGCGTTACTTCATTCAGGCGGAATGGAAAGGCAAATCCCGACATCCGGTAGAGCGCGCCCGCCAGGCGATAGATGGCATTGTCGGGCACGGGCCGCGCGCTGTGCCCGCCTTTGTTGCGCACCTCCAACCGGAAATTCGCAAAGGTCTTCTCACTTAGCCCCACATCGTTGGACACCCGCTTGCCCTCCACCAGTTCACCCCGCCCGCCCTCGTTCAGCGTGTACTCGGCTTCAATCAACTCCCGCTTGTTCTTCAGCAGCCAGTCCACGCCGTTGTATGGGCCGCCACCTTCTTCGTCGGCGGTAAGCGCCACGATCAAGTCGCGATCCGGCCGGAAGCCTTCGCGGCGATAGCGAATCAGGTTGGCGACCCAAACCGCCGCCTGCGCCTTGTCGTCCATGGTGCCGCGCCCGTAGAAATACCCGTCCTTCTCGATCAAAGCGAACGGGTCCGTAGTCCAATCCGCGCGCAAGGCTTCCACCACGTCGATGTGGGCCAGCAGCAAAAGCGGCTTCCGCGCGCCCGTACCCCGGTAGCGCACCACCACGTTGGCTTTCCGTGGATTCGCGCCGCCCACAAATACATCCGCCGCCGCAAAGCCCGCGGCCTTCAACCGCGCCGCCACCGCCTCGGCGATGTCTGTGGTCGTGCCGGTGGTAAACCCGGACTTGCTCTCAATCATCTCCTTGTAGATTTCCCGCGCCATGCGTTGGTCGGCTTCCGGAGGCATGACGTCGGCGCCCAGACAGACGAAACCGAGCGAAAACAAAATCAGCACTTTGGACATCCTCAGATTTTCGCACACCCGGCAGGTCAGCCTTCCCTCCCTGCTACCATTCATCCGTGGGCTGGAGCACGCGCTTCCGAAATCGCCGCATGCAGCGCTTCGCGCGCGAGTTGCGCATCACCGCGGAGACGCGTGTCCTCGACGTCGGCGGCACGCCCGAAACCTGGGACATGCTGGCCGTGCGCCCCCGCGTCACCCTGCTGAACACGCCGCGCACCAAAACCGAGTTGGCTGCCGCCTCCTGGTGGGTGGCCGGCGACGGCCGCGCGCTGCCCTTCCGCGATGCCGCTTTCGACGTGGTCTTCAGCAATTCGGTGATTGAGCACGTGGGCGATGCCGATAGCCAGCGCCGCTTCGCCCGCGAAGTGGCGCGAGTCGGACGCGGCTACTGGGTGCAGACGCCGAACCGCTGGTTCCCCGTGGAGCAGCATCTGCTGACCCCGTTGGTGCACTGGCTGCCCAAACGCTGGCAGCGCTGGATCGTCCCGCGCTTCACCGTCTGGAGCGCGCTCGTGCGCCCATCGACGGACCGGCGCCAATTCTATGTCGCCCACTATCTGGACGATGTGCGCCTGTTGGGCGCCTACGAGTTCGCGGCGCTGTTCCCGGGCGCCCGCCTGATTCGCGAGCGCGTCTGCGGTTGGACCAAATCCCTGGTCGCCATGCGCCCCTCAGAGTAAGCGAAACGTCACCTGAATCAGCGCGCTGGTGATTACCGGCTTGCCGTTGCGCATGCCCGCGCGGAACTTCCACTTGCGCACCGCGTCCATGGCGCGTTCGTCCAGCCCCAGCCCCAGGCCTTGCGCCACCACCATGTTCTGCACCTGGCCTCGCGTGTCGATTTCCACGCGCATCAGGACGGAGCCTTGGAGTTTCGCTTTGCGCGCTTCTTCGCTGTACTCCGGCTCAGCCTTCCAAAGCAGAACCGGTTCGGTCAGCGATCCCTGGAAGCCGCCTTGCCCGGACGCGATGCCACCATCGCGGCCCGGCCCGGCGCCGGGGCCCTGTCCCGGGCCGACGCCCGTGCCGTCGCCTTCCCCGATGCCGCCGCCTTTACCGCGCCCGGCGGAGAGCGGTCCGGCCACGCCGTGCGGATCGCCGAATTGCGCCAGATTCAGCTGTGGGACGGAGATCTCTGGGTTGGCGATGATGCTCGGCTCAATCGTCAGTATGGGGTTGGCATTCTCCGATTTCACCATGGGCGCCAGGAACTGCTTGAGCGCCCGCTTAGGCAGGTTGCCGATGCTCGCCGCGGTCTGGGCGCGCATGCCGCCGCCGCCGCCCGCATCGTCCCGTTGGGGCACGGTGACGTCGTATTTCAGCAGGTCGAGCGGCGTGATAAAAGTAATGTGGTCCGTGTTCTTCAGCAGCGAGGGCTTGACGCCCGTGGTGAACAGGATCACGGCGATTACGGCGGCGTGCAGCGCGCCGGATAACAGTGTGGATCGGGCGGGAGATGCGTACATGCCGTTCTAAGGATGCAGTTCGACCGCCAATTGCCAACCCGCTGAAAATCCACGCAGCTGGCCGGCGCGCGGGCGTATCTCCGGCATCATAGTGTGCGACGTCTGCAACACGTGGGACAGACCATCGCCTTGTGTGGTCTGTCAAGGCGCGCTCAAGAACGAGGGTTGACAGACGACAAAATACGATCGTCTGTCCCACTGCATTTCTCCGCTGTACTAAGCTCGGGATTGTGAAATACTCCATCGCGCTCGCCGCTCTCGCCTGTGCCGCGGCCGGCGCAGCCGTACTCCCGCCCTACGATCTGGAATGCGAAGCCCGCCGCAACCCCGTCGGCATTGACGCCCCGCAACCCCGCCTTTCCTGGAAACTGAAATCCGAGCCTCAGACCGCCTACCAGATCCAGGCTGGGACCTCGCCCGCCGCTACCGGCCTTTGGGACTCCGGCCGCACCCGCTCCCAAGACACCTCCTGGATCCCCTGGTCGGGTCCCAAGCTGGAGAGTTTTCGCCGCTACTGGTGGCGCGTCCGCGTATGGAACCAGGCAGACGAGGTGTCACCGTGGAGCGATGCCGCCGAGTGGACGCAGGTCCCCGCCGATGCGAGCGGCTGGAAGGGCGGCTGGATCGCCCATCCCGACCACACGCTGCGCTCCGGCCCCCTGCCTATCTTCCGCAAGGAACTATTGGTCGAAAAACCGCTGCGCCGCGCCATCGCCCTAATCGCCGGCGTCGGCTTCCACGAACTCCGCATCAATGGACAGAAGGTAGGCGACCACGTCCTCGCTCCCGCCTGGAGCAACTTCCGCTCCACCGTTTACTACGAGAGTTTTGACGTCACCGAACTGCTCGCCAACGGCCCTAACGCCATCGCGGTCATGCTCGGTAACGGCTTCTACAACGTAGCCGGCGGCCGCTACGCCAAGTTCACCGGCTCCTTCGGCCAGCCCCGCCTGCGTGTTCACCTCCACCTGGAATATGCCGACGGCAGCGCCGCCGACGTGGCCACCGACGCCACATGGCGCGTCACCGACGGCCCCATCACCTTTTCCTGCATCTATGGCGGCGAGGATTACGACGCGCGCCGCGAGCCCGCCGGTTGGGATCGCCCCGGCTTCGACGATTCCGGCTGGCGCCGCGCCGCCGGCTTGGAGGCCCCCGGCGGCGAATTGCGCGCGCAAGCCAGCCCGCCCATCCGCGTGCAGCAGACGTTTCACCCCGTGAAGGTCAATCAGCCGAAGCCCGGCGTGGTGGTCTACGACCTCGGTCAGAATTTCGCCGGCTGGCCGCGCATCACCGCATCCGGCGCCGCCGGGACGGAGATCCACATGACGCCGGGGGAACTCCTCGACTCCGACGGCCTCGTCTCGCAACGCTCCTCCGGCGGTCCGGTGTCCTATAGCTACACTCTGCGCGGTGGCGGCGAGGAAACCTGGTCGCCGCGCTTTTCCTACTACGGCTTTCGCTACGTGCAGGTGGAAGGCGCTGCCGCCCTGCGTTCCCTCGAAGGCCAGTTTGTCCATCTAGACGCCCGCCGCACCGGTGAGTTCTCCTGTTCCAACGACCGCCTCAATAAGATCCACGCGCTCATCGACGCCGCCGTGCGCAGCAACCTTCAGCACTCGCTGACCGATTGCCCGCATCGCGAAAAACTCGGCTGGCTCGAACAGTTCCACCTCATGGGCCCCGCCCTGCTCTACGATTGGGACCTGCGCAGCTGCCTGCCCAAGATCGTGCGCGACATGCGCGAGGCGCAGACCATCGATGGCCTGGTGCCCGATATCGCGCCGGAGTACGTTGTCTTCGGCGGCGGCTTCCGCGATTCGCCCGAGTGGGGCAGCACCGCCTTCCAGTTGCCCTGGCTCGCCTGGCAGATCTACGGCGACCGCAAGACGCTCGCCGAGGGCTACCGCACCATGAAGCCCTATCGCGACTATCTCGACAGTAAGCTCCAGGATGGCCTGCTGACCTACGGCCTCGGCGATTGGTATGACATCGGGCCGGGGGCTCCAGGGTACTCGCAACTCACTCCCCAGGGCGTCACCGCCAGCGCTCTCTACTGGAGTGACCTGAAGGTCATGCAGAACAGCGCGCGCGCCCTGGACGATCCCACCGACACGGCGGACGCGGACCGCCTCGCCAACGCGTTCCACACCGCCTACTGGAAGGACGGCAGATACGCCACCGGCAGCCAGACCTCCCTCGCCATGCCGCTCGCGCTCGGCCTCGCACCGGCCGCCGCCCGCCAAGGTCTCGCCGACAAACTGGTGGCCGACATCCGCGCGCATGGCAATCACACCACCGCCGGCGATATCGGCTACCGCTACGTCCTGCGCGCCCTCATGGAGGCCGGCCGCAGCGACGTGGTCTATGACATGGCCGTCGAAGACACCGCCCCCAGTTATGCCGGACAGATCGCGCGCGGCGCCACCTCGCTCACCGAGGCCTGGGATGCAAACCCCGCCAGCTCGCAAAATCACCTCATGCTCGGCCACATCGAAGAGTGGTTTTACGCCGGACTCGCCGGCATACTCCCGCAAGACCCCGGCCTGCACCACATCGAGATCCGCCCGCAGCCCGTCGGCGACCTGACGTGGGTAAAAGCGAGATGGGAGACCTTCCGCGGCCCGGTCGCCGTGGAATGGAAGCGCGACGGCAAGAACTTCCATCTGCAAGTGACCCTGCCGCCGGGAATGAGCGCCGCCGTAGTGTTGCCCGGCGCCGCTGCCCCATCGCAGATCACGGCGGGCGACAGCGCCTTCCATTCCGTATTGCTGCCTTAGGAACTGCAGCGCACTGAGAGTCAGCGCCACACTCGCTATAATCGGTAAAACGATGCGCATTTCCAGATGCCTTCCCGTAATCGCTCTCTGCCTGCTGCCGCTCTCGCGCGCCGACGTGCGCGCCTGCCTCTGCGATGTCGCCATCCCGGAAACCCTCGAAGCCCGCGAGTGCGGTCTCTGCAAGGAAACCGAAAAGCAGCCCGCCGATGCGCCGTACTTCTTTCTGCGCGATACCAACCCCAACAAGCCTCACCGCTGGCTCGCGCTGCCGCGTTTTCATGGGGGTCATCCCCAACAGTTCCTCGAGATGACGCCCCAACAGCGCACCGGCTTCTGGACCGCCGCCATCGCCAAGGCTCGGGAGGCATGGCCCAACGACCCGTGGGGCATTGCGCTCAACTCCACCGAGCGGCGCTCGCAGTGCCATATCCACCTGCACATCGGTAAGCTCCTGCCCAACTTGCCGGACGAACACTTCGTCGTCGTCGATCAACCCTCGGAGATCCCCGTTCCGCGCGATGGCGATGGCGTCTGGATCCATCCCGTGGATGGCCGCCTGCACGTTCATGCCGAAGTTCCCAACGGCGAATTGAATCTGGAAAGATAAGGACCCTATGCTCGTCGAAATCAGCAAAGTCCCCAACGCCGAAAACTCCGCCATCCACCTGCATCCTACCGACAATGTCGCCATCGCCCGCGTGCCTCTCCCCGCCGGCACCGAACTCCGCGTAGATGGCCTTCCAGTCCTGACACGCGACGCCATTCCCGCGGGCCACAAAGTCGCCCTCTGGGACATCGCTGCCGGCGAGACCGTGGAGCGCTACGGCCAGGTGATCGGCCGGGCCACTGTCCCCATCGATGCGGGACGCCACGTCCACACCCACAACCTCGGCTTCGAGGAACTGGCTCTCCACTACGAGTTCCCCACCTCCGAAACCCCGATTCCAGGCCCGCGCGCCGATGCCCCGAGTTTCCTCGGCTACCAGCGCGAGGATGGCCGCGCCGGCACCCGCAACTATATCGCCGTGGTGGCGGCCAGCAATTGCGCGGCGCACACCGCAGACCTGATTGCGCGCAGCTACGAGGGGGCGGCATTGCCGCCTAACGTCGATGGCGTCGTGGCGTTCCCCCACGGCGAAGGCTGCGGGCACGCCTTCGGCCCCGATGTGGATCAATTGCGGCGCACCCTCGGCGGCGTTCTGGTGCACCCGAATGTCTCGGCTGCCCTCATCCTCGGGCTTGGCTGCGAAGTCAATCAAATCGATCACTATCTGGGGCCCAACGGCGCGCGCACCAACCGCCTGGTGGGCATGACGTTGCAGACCTCCGG
>PLDO01000542.1 GCA_003136215.1 Bryobacterales bacterium | reverse complement strand
GGGTGTTAAGAAACATGGAATGCGGATTGGCAACTGGTTGACTGCCGAACAGGGCAGGCGGCTCCTGGCAGTATTCGGGCAGGGGGATCTGCGCAGCAAGCGCGACTACGCGATAGTGGCAGTGCTCCTCGGATGCGGGCTTCGGAGAGCCGAGGCAACAGCCCTCGCCGTGCAGGATCTGCAACAACGAGAGGAGCACTGGGTAATCGCCGACCTTGTCGGCAAAGGTGGGCATGTACGGACAGTACCGGTGCCAACATGGGTCAAAGCGGCAGTGGACAGCTGGCTGGTCGCCGCCGGTGTCACCGATGGGCCGGTCTTTCGGGCCATCAACAAGGCCCAGCGGATTGGAAAGACGGCTTTCAGTCCAAAAGTCATCTGGGGTGTTGTGAGAGCTGGATGTTCGAAATGCGGCCTCGACAATGTGGCTCCCCACGACATGCGGCGCACATGCGCGCGTTTGTGTCACGAGGCCGGCGGGGAGCTCGAGCAAATTCAATTCCTGCTCGGCCATGTGAGCGTTCAGACGACGGAGCGATACCTTGGCTGCAAGCAGCGCCTTCGAAATGCGGTTAACGATAAAATCGGCCTTGAGCCAGTGGTTTAAACAAGTTTTAGACTCGTCGATTTCGCGATACCGATCGAGCTGGCAGCGGCAGGCACCGTCGCCCGAAGGCGAACGAGCTTGTCGCTTCGCGGTAGAATCGATGGAGCAGTCCATTAACCAGGTAGACGCATGCCGCAAACGGTTTTTACTATCGGGCACTCTACTCATACGCTGGAACGCCTGATCGCGCTGCTGCGGCTCCATGAGATCACGGCGGTAGGGGATGTTAGATCCAGGCCTTACAGCCGCACAAATCCGCAGTTTAATCGAGAAAGCCTCAAAGACCGGCTTCGCACTGTCGGCATCACCTACGTTTTTCTCGGCAAGGAACTGGGAGCACGCAGCGAAGATTCATCCTGCTACGAGAATGGCCGTGTTCAGTATGGGCGGGTGGCGCTCACTGAATTATTCCGGCAGGGGCTTGATCGTGTCCAAGAGGGAATGAAAAAGTACTGCCTGGCATTGATGTGCGCCGAAAAGGAGCCCCTTGAGTGTCACCGCACTATTCTTGTTGCTCGGCATCTTTCGGCTCGCGGGATCGACGTTCAGCATATTCTCGCGAGCGGTCGGTTGGAGAGCCAGACCGAAATCCTCGACCGTCTCATGCGCCAGCTTAATCTCCCAGAAAGCGACATGTTCCGCTCTCGGGAAGATGTCCAGTCAGATGCATATCGAATTCAGGAATCGCGGATTGCATACGCGAGCAATGACGTCAAGTCAAACGCACCGCCCCAGGGGGTCGGGCGATGAGAATCTTCACCATCGGATTCACCAAGAAATCGGCAGAGACCTTCTTTACGCGTCTTGAGCAAGCCGGTGTCAGGCGCCTAGTGGACATCCGCCTAAACAATGTCTCACAGCTTGCCGGATTCACCAAAAGGGACGACCTCAGATTCTTCACAAAGGCTATCTGTGGTATCGAATATCTGCATATTCCTGACCTTGCTCCCACCCCCGATATCCTCGATCCGTACAAGAAGCAAAAGAACGGTGATTGGCCTCTCTACGAACGCCAGTTCATAGATCTAATGCGGACGCGGCGTGTAGATGAAACGATACCTCGGAGTCTCCTCGACGGCGCGTGCCTGCTGTGCAGTGAAGAAAAGCCGCAACATTGTCACCGTCGTCTCGTCGCGGAATATTTCAAGGAAAAATGGGATGGTGTCGAGATTGAACACATTCCATGATCGCCTCACCAGAAAACTGTCGCTGCGGAGGATCACACCCGCGCACTAGGCGCTCACCATGAAGATCGTAATCAATCATCTGACGAGGATGGAACGGGGATACGTCTGCGTTGCCGGGATCCGGGCATCCACACGATCGCACATTCGTCCTGTTACGCCGGGACGTCGTCTCCCTATTACGATCGCTGATGCTCACGGCGGACCGTTCGGTATACGCGGTGTGGTTGAGCTGGGCGATGTACGTGAATGCGGGTCACCACCCCTTGTCGAAGACGTCGAGTTCAAGCACACTCAAGCCGAAAGGATCGGACGACTCAAAAAGAGTGCATTCTGGGACCTTCTTCATGATGTAGCGGGCGTACGGCTCAAGGACATGTTCGGCGACGACCTTGAGCAAGTCGGCAGTAACCTCGCTGTACCGATTGGTAAGGGAATCGCGTCATTGGGTTGCCTGGTTCCAGCTATGGGCCCCCGGTTGTGGGTGAATGGCTGGGGTAAGGTCCGCTTAGTTTTGGATGATACCGAGGGCCGTTACGAACTATCTGTCACAGATCTTCGGCTCCATAACCCGGAAGACAATACTCCAAACCAGGATGCTGTCACTGAGATGCAAAATCGACTGCGGGACGGCAATAGCTGCGTCCTCAGCATGGGACTGACTAAGCCATGGACAAAGCCGGGCGACACCCAAGCCCGCCACTGGCTCCAGGTAAATGGAATCCATCTCGAAGACGAATGAGCTTCTTTACTGATTGAGTTAGGACGCACGGGGTCGGTGGAGTAGAAGCGAGGTCACTGATCGCATCGCGCCTGCGGTCTGGCGCGAGATCGCCGTTGCACAATACTGCGCTAGCACCTTGGAGCAGAGAACATCGATGAGCGACAACGGCGCACAGAGCTGCTCCAGTCGCGACTATCGGCCTGCGGCACCCGTTCTCCTCATTACTCCCCATAAACGCGCATGGCACAGGCGATCTGTCGGGCCTGCGTCTCGTCGTGATCGCAGTAGCGATGGCTTCCCGGCCTTCGTACAAGCTACTCGTCAGTTCGCCCGCAAGGGGTTGACGATCTTCAGGCCTGCGAAGTGCTTTTCGTTTTCGGTGACAACCACGCAATGATTCGCTTCTGCGACTGCGGCAATGATCATGTCGAGGGGGCTTCGGGGCCTCCCCTTTACCGTGCCGTCGGCCATCAGCCGCGCCCAGACCAGGGCAGCCTTTTCGTCGAAAGGGAGCACTCGGCCGGCGAATAGCGCTGGCGGGCCCTCGGGGCCGGAAAACCAACGCTCCAACTCCCTGCGCTTCTTTCCGGCGGGCTTCTCCCGTATTGCGCGGCGGATCTCGGCAACTGTGAGCGAACAGACAAACAAATCCCCGTCGACTTGCCCGGCCATCCACGCGACCAGCGCTTCGGATGGCGCGGGTTTGGTGACATGGCTAATGATATTGGTGTCAAGGAGGCTCCGGCTCACAGGTCAACCTTGCGGCCCGGAGTCAGCGGGCGGTTGAGATCCAGATCCGCGCCGACCAGCGGCGACCGGCGTAGTTATTGGGTATTCAATCGCTTTCGTGATACGCAATACGGCAACGTTGCTACGGGTAGTGTGAGCCGCCACATCGCAGTTGCCCTGCCAAATAACATAACGCAAGCGTCCGCCGCGCCAGCGGCTTCGTCCTAACGCGCCTGGCGTCCGACTCAGGGCTGTTAACCCTGATGAAACCCGCACTCCAGTCGTGAAGCTAACCGCCCGGTCCTGATCCGAGGGCGACTATTCTCGCGGTATTGCTGAGGCGCATCCTGTTGCGGTTCTCTGGAGTGTTTTGCCGCTGCTTTCTTGATACGAGCTACCATTAGACAACCTCCCGGATGATTTTTTCGGTGCCGGTTTTGCTGCCATGGATTCGTCCGTGCACGATCACGACAGTCCCGGCGATACCCGAGTTGTTCAGCCGATCAGCGGATGGGCGACGTGCGATGTGCAGTATTCAAAACAGAAAGAGGGCACCGATGATGATGCTGAACCAGTTATGGCGCGGAAGTGGCGGGCTCGGGGGCGTGGCGTTCTGTGCGGTGCTAGGGTTGGCGCAGTCAGCTCCCCCGCTGATCCAACCCCTCCGGACGATGCCTGTGGAAAGGCTCACCGTTAATGCCGGCTTCAGAGATTGGAGCCCCGCGACGGTCGCGGGTACAACGATCCTGGCCGGCAACCAGACGGGCCGCGGAGGTACGTTCGCCATCGACATGCTGAGTGGAAAGGTGAAGTGGGCGCATCGGCCCGCCTTCAGCACCGGGACCGGTTCCGTATCGACGCCTCCGGCGGTTTCAGGGGAGATTGTCATCACATCTTACTCCGCGGCCTATCCTGGCGCGGTGGTTGGCCTGTCGCTCACGACGGGGAAGGAAGTGTGGCGCGGTCGAGACCCTGCGCGAGACGCGGCGGTCGCTGTCAACGCGGGACTGGCTTACATTCTGGACAAGAACGGCAGCTTCTACGCGCTGGAGGCAGCCACCGGCCGTGAGAAGTGGAAAGTATCTTTCGCCAATCGTGGTGGCTGCGCATCACGGCCGATCGTTCGCGATGACATCATTTACTTGACCGCCAGCGCCGAAGCGACTCCGGGCGACGGGGCGAAACCGGCTGGCAACTATCTCTTCGCCCTCGACGCAAAAACAGGTCAGGAACGCTGGCGGTATCGCGCCGAGGCGCCCTACGTGCACGATGGCGTTTGTCTGCGCCAGCCCGTCGTCACCGCCGACACGATTTTTGCGGCGGGCGAATCCTATTTATATGCCGTGAACCGGGCCACTGGAAGCGAGCACTGGAAGCCGGTTGAAGTTCGGCGAACGGTGGATGGGCGGGATCGTCCCGTGGAAGTCTACGGATTGGTAGACGCGGGCACACTCTTGGCCGGCATGACTTCCACGTTTCTCATCACGTTCGACAAGAACACGGGCCGGACTGCGTGGGAAGTCCCTGGCAAATTCCGCGAGACGTCGCTAGCGATGGCAGTTGCAGGCAACGTTCTCTATTTTCAGGGCAGCCCGGACACCAGGCCGGCGACTGCGCCGAGCGGCACGCTGCACGCTCTGGACCTCGACTCCCACACCATACTCTGGTCATTTTCACGCCCAACCGCCGAGCGCGACTGGGCTTTTGGCCATGTGACACGCGTCGACGGCGGCCTGTGGGTGGATTCCTATCAGGCACTGGTGAAATTGCAGTAGTGAGCGACGGCGACAAAGACTCGGCGCATCGTCCCCGGACGCTGGCCCGAGCCCCGAGGCCCGCGAGACTTCAATCGCTGCATGCGCCGGCTGAAAGCCGGCTGGGCGAGCTTCGCTCGCCTGGCAAGCTGAAGCGTGCCCCACCAATGCAGGCAGACGGC
>PLDO01000382.1 GCA_003136215.1 Bryobacterales bacterium | reverse complement strand
ACCACCTCGGTGTGGCACATGCCGCAGGTGTCGGGGACCGCGACGCGGAAAGCCTGGGATTTCGGAGGCAGCAGTTCGTGCGCCCCGCCGTGGCACAGCGAGCAATCCGGCGCGCCCTCGTTGCCCGCCTTGCGGGCCTGTCCGTGGACGCCTTTATCGTAGTCGCCGGCCTGATCGGCGTGGCAGGTGATGCAGGCGGGTTTGGGAATGTTGGCCGGATGGGGAACTTTTTCGTGCGACTCGTGGCAGGTATCGCAGGTCAGCCCCGTGTGCGCGCTCTTCGCCAGTTTCTGCCCCTGCTGCTCGTGGCAGGTGATGCACTCGGGAGGGGCGGCGTCACCGGCGGCGTAAAGATTAGCCCCGGTGACGCCGGCAAACAGGCCTATCAACACCGAACCGAGCCCTAGGCCCAGGGAGGTTAATGCCCGGTTCTTCATGCGGCTAGGCTCCCATGGAGGCGGGCCTGACAAACTGTAGCACGACATAGGCCACAGCGATCAGAAGACCAAGAACGACGGTCACCACCGTCAGAATTTTGCCCCATTTGTCGATGCCATCGAGTTTTTGGGAGAGGCTCGTCTGCGATGTGATCGTACCGTGCATCACGTGCAGGCTGTCGTCTTCACCTCTGGCGACTGACTGCCGCCACAGGAACAGAGTCAGCACACCGAGAGCGAGAACGACCCACACTACTAATAACGGTAAGAGACTCATATATGACCTCCAAATTCGCGCGTCACAGCCGAATTTGCGGGCCCGGACGGGCGACCGAGCCAGCCGGTAATGTGCAGATTGTTGTTTTGTCGAAGATCCTGCCGGTAGCTTCCTCGATGGCTTCCACCACCAGCAGCAGATACGCATCCAGCGCGCATTGTACCTGCTGGCGAACTTCGCAGGAGCCATCCCGCGCCTGTTCCTGACAGACCGAACAGACGTTGCTCCGGATAGCATCAATGTACTGGTGGATGTCGTTGCTGTCAACCGATTGGATCGCTTGGGCCACTTGCGGGAAGAGACGGAAAAGCGCGCAACTGGAGGCGTCCTCCAGACCGCACTCCCCCCCGGTGGTCCGCTCGGTGCACACACTACAGATCCGGCTCCGGACAATGGCCTCTAATTCGTCGAATGAGCGGTCCATTTTGTAGTCTCCTTTCCAGACTGTAGTGACTGCACGCCGGAGTCCAAGCCCAAATCCGGCTAAACTATTCAGTTTTTGCAGCGTTTGGATGCGGGAATCCGGTGTTCTGGGGGTATTGGCGCATGTGCGGTTCCGGTGATGGGGGAAATCCCGCTCGGCTGTGAGAATCCGTGGGTTTTATCCACACGTAGCCCCGCAGCCATGATTGCCAGCAGGACGGTACTGATAGGCTCCTGCTCGCTGACCACCGATACGATGCCGGCCTCCCACGCTTCCGCCATCAGTTGCGCATCCCGATGGGTGATCAGCACGATCCGCTCCGGGTTGGCCAGGGGCAACGGCAACCGTTCCAGCGCGGCTTGGTCCAGCACCATCACGCAGGGCTGCGAAGGATCGGGGCGGCCGACCGATTCGACGTGCCATGCGCAACTGCGGCACAGGGCTTCGCGAAGGGCGGCGGCGTACATCCCGTCAGCGATCGCGAGCTGAACCGTTTGCATCATGGGCGACTCCACGCCTCCGCCTTCCGGGTGCCTACTTCGTCTCCGTGTAGCCGTCTAAGCTCTTGTGCTCGCCGTAATATTTGCCGGCCGGGGTCAATTCCTTGGGCTTCGCCTTGGAATCCACATGGCAGTATGCGCAGGCTTTCTTCGTCGTCTTCACATATTCCGGTTTGCCATACGAGCTCGTGGAACAAATCAGGAATCCGCCCAGCAGGATGACAGCGGGCAATGTGAGTTTTAAATGGGACATGGCGCCTCCGGTGTGGAAGTTAGCAATTGCAGCGCCATCCACCTAAGTCCCTATATTCAGACTGCTTGGCCCGAATTCCATGGCTGCTGGGCGGGGCATTCCCCCCGAAATCGATTCTGGTTGCGCGAATTCACGCAGGCGACTTGCTATAATCAGTGCAAGTTTTCAAGTTCAATGTCTAAGCTCACCCCAGGCTGGCAGCGAACCAGCGTTCTGGAATCGGTCTTTGACCAGCTTTCCGACGCTCTGGTTCTTTACGATCCCGAATTCCGCATCACCGGCGTAAACCGGGCGGCGGAAAAGCTCTTTGGCATGTCCAGCGATGAAATGCTGGGCAAGCATTGCCAGGAGGTCTTCCAGTGCTCGGTGTGCGAGCCCGGCTGCGGCGTCCTGGTGGGCCTGAACCAGCCGCCGGCGGCGCCCAACTGCACCGTCCGCCTGCATACCGATAACGGCATGGAGCGCCTGGTCGTGATGCGCACCAACCAGATGTTCGACGACACCGGCCAACTCACCGGAGTCGTGGCCACCATCAAGGATATTACCGAGGAGGCGGCGCCCCAAAAACGCGAAGTCATCGCCGAATCGCCCTGCATGCGCGAGATGATGAACTTCGTCCGCCGCGTCTCCGCCAGCGAGGCCACCACCATCCTGCTCGAAGGCGAGAACGGAACCGGTAAGGACCTCATCGCCAAAACCCTGCACTATCAGAGCGTGCGGCAGGCGGAGCCCTTCATCGCCATCAACTGCGCGGCGATTCCCGAAACCCTGCTGGAAAGCGAGCTCTTCGGCTATGAAAAAGGCGCCTTCACCGACGCTCGCTCGCAGAAACGCGGCATCTTTGAGCTGGCCGACAAAGGCACCCTCTTCCTCGACGAAATCGGCGAGATCCCGCTCATGTTGCAGGCCAAACTCCTTCGCGTTCTGGAGGAACAGACGTTCCGCCGCCTCGGCGGCCTGAAGGATATTCACCTCGATCTGCGGGTGATTGCCGCCACCAACAAGAATCTCCGCGAGGCCGTCAAGGAAGGCGCCTTCCGCCAGGATCTCTATTTCCGGCTGAACGTGATTCAGATTCTGATCCCGCCATTGCGCGAGCGCGTCGAAGACATCCTGCCCATGACCAGGTTTTTCGTCGAGCACTACAATCGCAAGTTCAAACGCAATATCGAGAATGTCACCGATGCCGCGGCGAAACTGCTCACTGCGCACGATTGGCCGGGCAACGTTCGCGAACTCCGCAACGCCATCGAGCGGGCCATGATCCTCGAGGAAGGTCCCTCGATCACGGCGGCGAGTCTGCCCATCTCGATTACCCGCCCGGACGGCGCCGGGCCGTTGGCCGGAATGCCGATCGGCACGGAGATCCCCACCGACGGACTCTCCCTGGAAGATAACGAGCGCAGCCTGCTGGTGCGCGCCCTGGAAAAGACCGAAGGCAATCAGACGCAGGCCGCGCGCCTCCTGCGCATCACCCGTGATACCCTGCGCTACAAGATGAAAAAGTTCAACCTGCGGTAGCCCGCTTACTTCCTGCGCCGGTACATCTTCCACATCGCCGATTCCGCTACCTGCACGAAACGGCGCTCCATCTCCGGAATGTAGTAGAGTTCCAGCCCCCGCCAGTTCTCGTCCGGCAGTTCGTGCTCTTTCGGGAACATCACCACATCGGCGTTGCCGAAGAAGGCGTCCGCCGAGAGGTGAAACCGGTCGCTGAACACATATTTGTACCAGGCCCCGCTCATTCCGCCGCTCGCCGGCTCGATGCGTAGCGCAAACGCGAACGGATTGGAGTTGTCCATGGTGGTTACTTTCTCGCCGGGATGAAGTTCCCGCCGCAGCAGGTCCGTTCCGTCGGTCAGGTAGGTCGCCAGGAAGCGGCCGTGGCCGGTGATCTCGCGATTGGCCGCGTCGGTGACGCCTGCCTCGACCGTGTAGTCGAGGTCAGGATGCGACTCACCCTGCGTGTCGGCGTGCGTGGGCACCTGAATCACGAGGGTACCGTTCGCATCCAGCTTGCCGGTCTTTTCGGCTTCTTCGTCGCCGACGTAGCCCGAGGAATCATTGGTGTCGGCGTCGGCGTAGTCGGTGTCGGCGGAGACGCCGGC
>PLDO01000607.1 GCA_003136215.1 Bryobacterales bacterium | reverse complement strand
GCAGCGCGCTGCGCGTATCGAAGCCGAAGACATGGATGGTGGTCAGCCCCACCACCGACGCCACCTGGTAGCAGTAGCGGTACAACTCGTCGAACGTCTCCAGGCTGCGCGGCTCCAGATCCGAAGAGATGCCGGCGATCATCTGGCGGAAATAATCGTGCGGGATGCCGAAGCGGCGCACGGTATGGTGAAAGGCGGGCCACACGGGATGGTCGGCGAACCGGCCCTGAAGGGCCTCTTCCATATCGGCGCGCCAGTGGTCCACGGCGGAACGGGAGGCGCCGGGTTCGTCGCTCAAATCGTCACAGTAGCGCATGAACGCATAGATGGCGCACATGGCTTTGCGCTGCTGGGCGGAAAGCAGGACGAACGAATAGTAGAAATTCTTGGCGCGGCTTCGCGCCACGCGCATGCAGTATCGATAGGACTCTTCGACGGTGACCATCACGCCGCCCGCGTGGAGAAAGCCACGCGCGCAACCGAGCCGAGCAGCAGGCCGACGCGCTCCACTTTGGAGACTTTCGGGCGCGCCACGAGCACGTTGTGGCCCTGCTGTTCGATCTTTTCCAGCACACGCATGCCGCCGCGGCTGAAGAGGTCCAGGTCGATGGCCAGGCGGCGGTCCACCATGCCGGAGAGAGGCAGCCCTTCGAGGAACAGGTCGCGGGCTTTGGCCACGATTTCGCGCATCACCGCGGCGAAGGCGGGCGTGAAGCGGCGCGCGAAGAGTTCCTCCAACGTGTAGCCGTGCCGTTCCATGATCTCGAGCGGAATGTAAACCCGATCCTTCAGCAGGTCCACCGTAACGTCCTGCCAGAAGTTGGCTAGCTGCAGCGCCGTGCAGGTGGCGTCGCTCAGGCTCTGCCGCGCAGCGTCGCTGTAGCCGCCGAGATAGAGCACCAGACGCCCCACAGGGTTGGCCGAATTGCGGCAGTATCCGAACAGCTCGTCCCAATTGCGATAGCGGGTCACGGTCTGGTCCTGCACGAAGGCGTCGATCAGGTCGGCGAACGGCTGCCGCGGGATGCCGTATTGGGTGACGGTGGAGGCGAGCGCCGCGAACACGGGGTGAGCGGCGCGCCCCTGATACATGGCGTCCAGTTCGCCGCGCCACCAGGCGAGAAGGCGGAGGCTCCCCGCGCGGTCGCCGATTTCGTCGGCGAGATCGTCCGCCCAGCGGCAATACGCGTACACGTTGTAGAAATCCTGGTGGAGACGCTTGGGCAGCAGGAAGCTGACCACGTGAAAGTTCTCGTAGTGGTGGGTGGCCAACCAGCGGGTGTAGGCGCGGCCTTCCCCGGGAGACCAGGGGCGGTCGAGGGACTCCGGCGAACGGACGAAGTCCGCCGGGGGCAAAAACGCGGGTGAACCCACGCCGGACATTTACGGAACGATCGCCGTTTTCAGGTGGCCGTTGTGGCTCATCAGGTGGCGCATGACTTCCAGCAGGTTGGCGAGCGGTTCTTCCTTATTGACGAAGACCGACGCGGTGATGTGCCCCGCGCAAACCAATTCGAGCGCCTTGCGGATGTAAGCCGGGGTGTGATGGAAACTGGCCTTGCAGGTGATTTCGGAGTAGTGGAGCAGGGCGGTATCCAGGTTGACCTTGCTCTCATTGGGGCAGCCGCCGAAGAAGTTGACGGTGCCGCCGCGGCGTACCATATTGACGGCCCACTGCCAGGTCTCCGGCTTGCCGACTGCTTCGATGGCGATGTCTACGCCACGCCCGTGGGTCATCTCGCGGGTCGCTTTCACGGGGTCGCTGTGCTCGCCGGCGACGATCAACTCGTCCGCCCCCAGAGCCGCCGCGCGGTCCAACTGCGTCTTCCTCCGGCCCACCGCGATCACGCGGCATCCATAAAGCTTGGCCAGTTTGACGAACATCAGCCCGATGGGGCCGAGTCCCACAATGGCTACGGTATCGCCGGCTTGCGGAGCCGATTCCTCAAAACCGCGCACCACACACGCCAGTGGTTCCACCAGAGCCGCATCCTGATAGCCGACTCTGTCGGGAATGAGGTATGTATTGCGCTGCACGATGCGGGCCGGGATGCGGATGTACTGGGCGTAAGCGCCGTTGTTGAAGAGCAGGTCCTCGCAGAGATTCTCCAGGCCCCGTTTGCAGAAGAAACATTCTCCGCAGGGCGCCGAATTGGCGGCCACCACGCGCTGCCCCACCGTGAAGTTCGTCACGTCCTCGCCAACTGCTACGACATCCCCCGCCAGTTCGTGCCCGAACACAGCCGGGGGCACGATCATCCGAGCGTGGTATCCGCGACGGAAGACTTTGACATCGGTGCCGCAGGTAAGCGCCACCTTGACCCGTACGAGGATGTCTCCGCTTTCAATTGTAGGAACGGCTACCGGCTCTACCTGCAAATGCTCCTTGCCGTAAAGCACAGCAGCCATCATGTGGTTATTCACTTATGACCACCTCTGTGGCTGAACGATTATTTTCAACGATTTAGGTCCTGGATGCAATGCCAATTCAATTCCTGAACAGATTTTAACCAACGGCAAACGATGAGAAATCAATAATTCCACCGGCAGCTCATCGCCGAAAACCAGGTTCGCCGATTCTTTCTGTAAGTCTAATGATGCACTATAACACCCAAAAAGGGTACGTTCACCCACACAAAGATCCGCGCCGGTAGTTTCTATGCGCTCGGTGGCCGAAGTTTGAGCAAAAAGCAGAATTCGCGAGCCGGGCCGTGAGCAGGCCATGGCCTGGTCCACGATACCGGGCACGGAGGTGGCAACGATGACCAGATCGGCGCCGCGGCCGCCGGTCAGGCGGCGGGCCTCGGCGGCAATATCGACCTTCCGGGGATCCCAGGCGAATTCGGCGCCACACTGCGCAGCCAGGTCCAGCCGCGTGTCGATGGTGTCCGTGACGGCGACACGCGCGCCCGTGCGGTGGGTAAGCATGGTGAACATGAGCCCGATGGGCCCCTGTCCCAGGATGACCACGAAATCTTCCGGCTGCGGGTCGCATTGCCCCACGGCTTTCAAGCACGTGTTGAGCGGCTCCACCAGGGTGGCGCGCTCGAAGGAGATTCCCTCGGGAATCCTCTCGACGCCCTCTGCGACAATCCAATCCATTACCCGCACGTACTGGGCGAAGCCTCCGCCGGCAGGCTCGAACCCGGCGGTGACCCCCACCTTCTTGTATACGGGACACTGGGCGTAGAGTTTACGCCGGCAGTAGAAGCACTGGCGGCACGGGATATGGTGAAACGCGACGACGCGATCGCCGGGCTCGAATTTGGTCACGCCGCTGCCCACGGCGGCCACCACACCGGCGGTTTCGTGCCCGTAGACCCTGGGCGGGGCAAGCAGGTTGTGCTCGATCTTCTTCAGATCGGTGTGGCAGATACCGCATGCCTCCACGCGAATGAGGATTTCGCCTGGGCCGATCACAGGGGTGGGGATCTCCTCCACGCCGACCCGGCTAGAGCCGCGGTAGACCGCTGCGTGCATGGTTTGCGGGATGACGAATCCGTTAGAATCGGCAGTCGGCAATAAAATCTCCCAGTACGCGCGCACCCCGGATACACCGGTTGCGCAGCCGGATCAGTTCCGGCAAACACACCTGTGGATGACGCAATGCACCTAGTAGAATACTCATTGTAGCGAAATGCCCGTCCGGGCGCAGTGCCCGATTGAAATCGTTCGCCATATCTTCGCCTGCCAGGTCGGTTACAACCTTCACACAGTAGAACGGCACGCCGAGGGCCACGGCACGTTCGGCCACCCCGCCGGCCTCCATTTCCACCGCGCTCCCTCCGGCGGCGCGCAGCCGGCGCTTCTCCTCAGCGGTTTGAGCCACGTGATCGATCGAATACACCACACCCATGCGATGCACCCCGTGGCTGGCTGGTGACAAAGCCGCGAAAGTTCGCCCTCCGGCCGAGACTGCGCTGGCCACGACGACGTCTGCGGTAGCGAGTTCGGCGGCCAGAGCGCCGCAAAAGCCGGTGCTGACGATCGCGTCGGCGGGGAAGCGTTCAAGAGCGGCATCGACGGCGGCAGCGGCGCGATGGGCGCCCGCTCCGTTGGCGACCAACACGAGTTCGTGGGTGCCAAGGCGGGCGGAGCGCGACCAGTCCACCGGCAGGCCGGCCGGTTTCACCTCGGTTGTATGACGCAGAATGCCGGGAAACTCCATTGGGTCTGCGGCGATGAGGAGGATTCTCATTGCGCGGCGGGGTTTTGGACAGGCCGGAGGCCTGTCCTACTGAACCATTCGACGGCGCGGGAGAGCGCCTGATCGGCCGGCGCGGGGCTGAAGCCGAGTTCGCGCGTGGCCTTGTCGTGGGTAACCCACATTTTCTTCTTCGCCATGCGAACCGCATCCAGCGGTACGCGCGGCGGGTGGCCGGAAACGCCGGCCCACGCGGTGCTGCACGCTCCGGCGCACCAGGCCACCAGGTAGGGCAGGCGGATGGTGGGAGCTTTTCTCCCGGTGATACGCGCCAGTTTCTGGAGGATCTGCGCGAGCGTAAGATTCTCCGAGCCCAAAATGTAGCGCTCGCCCGGGCGGCCGCGCTCGCAGGCCTGCCAGTGTCCCAGGGCGGTATCGCGCACATCCACCACGTTGAGGCCGGTATCGATGAAGGCCGGCATATCGCCATTGAGGAAGTCGAGCACGATCTTGCCGGTCGGGGTGGGCTTGACGTCGTGGTCGCCCACCGGGGCGGTGGGGTTTACGATCACCACGGGCAGTCCGCCGCGGGCAAATTCCAGCGCCACCTGCTCGGCGAGAAACTTGGAGCGTTTGTAATCGCCCGCCATGTCGTGCAGCCCGACGGGCGTCTGTTCATCGCCAATGCCGCCGTGCGGCACACCGATGCACCCCACGGTGCTGGTATAGACGACGCGCTCCACGCCGGCATCCTGGGCAGCCTGCAATAAATTCCGGGTGCCGTCCACATTGGAGCGGTAGAGTTCGCCGGGATCCTTCGCCCAGAGGCGGTAATCGGCGGCCACGTGGAAAAGGAGCCCGCAGCCCGCCGCAGCCCGCCCGAGCGATGCGGCGTCGCGCAGGTCTCCGGTGACGCATTCGACACCGAGCGCGTCCACGCGGCTCCCGGGGCGGACCAGGGCGCGCACGCGGTATCCGCGCTCCAGCAGTACCCGCGCGACATGCCAACCGAGAAAACCGGAGGCTCCGGTGACGAGTACAGGTTTCATTCGATACCTAGTAACCGCTCCCCGACCCAGAGGGTCCCCCGTNNACGGGGGACCCTCTGGGTCGGGAGCGGTTGCTATCCATTCGACGATGCATGCGCCTTGACGAACGCGGACAGCGCCAGCAGCGGGAAATAGTCCTTGTAGAGGTGGTAGTTCAGGTAGAAAACTCGCGGGAAACCGGTGCCGGTGGCGAGGTCTTCGTCCCAACTGCCGTCGCCGCGCTGGGTTTCCAGCAGGTATTCGATGCCGTGGCGCACGCTGAGGCTGGCCGGATCGCCGCCGGCGATCAGCCCGAGAATGGCCCAGGCGGTTTGGGAAGGCGTGCTGGGCGCGGCGGTAAAGCTGCGTTTTTCGTAGCTCTGGCAGCTTTCACCCCATCCCCCGTCGGCGTTCTGAACGGAGCGCAGCCATTCGCCGGCGCGCAGGATGTGGGCCTCGCGATCGTTCTCGCCGGCGGCGGCGAGTCCGCGGAGCGCGAAGCAGGTACCGTAGATGTAGGCCACACCCCAGCGGCCGTACCAACTGCCGTCGGGCTCCTGGTGTTTGACCAGCCATTCCATGCCGCGGCGCACCGCCTTATGCCCGGCGTCCAGACCGTGGGCGGCGAGGGCTTCAAGCACGCGGCCGGTAATATCGGCGCAGGTGGGGTCGAGCATGGCGTTGTGGTCGGAAAACGGCACCTGGCTGAGGAATTCCCAATTGTTGTCGGCATCGAAGGCGGCCCAGCCGCCATCGCTGGACTGCATGGCCACGAGCCAGGCGAGGCCGCGCCGGGCAGCCGCCTGCTGCGCCCCGGGATTGGAGGCGCGGACTTCGCTGAGCGACAGCATGACCATCGCCGTGTCGTCGATATCCGGATAGAATTCGTTGGAGTACTCGAAGGCCCACCCGGAAGGCTCGGTATTGGGACGTTTGACGCTCCAATCGCCTTTGCGCCTGATTTCCTTATGGAGCAGCCAGTCGGCGGCCGGAGTGAGCGATTCGTGTTGGGGATCGGCCTGCGCCAGCGCATAAGCGCCGATAGCGGTATCCCATACCGGCGAGAAGCACGGCTGGAAGAAGAAGCGGTCGCCATCGTCCACCATCAGATTGTTGAAGTGGCGCAGCGCGTCGACGCGCAGGGGGTCGTCCTTGGCATAGCCCAGGACGTCGAGCGCCATCACGGAATACATCATGGGCGGATAGATGGCGCCCAGCCCGTCGGAGTGGTGGAGGCGCTCCACCATCCAGTTCCTGGCCTTCTCCACGGCGCGGCGGCGCAGCGCCTGGCTGCCGTTACGCTCCCACCACTTGAGCAGTCTGTCCACGCTGAGGAAGAAATTGTGCCAGGTGAAGAACCCGGAATCGTAGTGAAAGGCCGGGCTGACTCCGGGCTGCCAGAGTTCATCCAGCGTGAAGCCGGCCGGGATGGGAGCCCGCGGATTGGCCGCATGGACGATGGAAAGCGACACCACGATGGCGCGCGTCCAGGCCGACATCTGGTAGAGCAGGTCGAAGGGCAGCAGCATGGCCTCGGGAGGAATACTGGGGCAGTACTCCCGCGGGTAGAGATCGAAGAGGCTGAGGTTGACCTTCACGTAGCTGTTGGCGGCCTGAATGCCGCCGAGAGCCAGGATGCGCTGGCGCAGCAGTTGCATGCGCTCGCTATCGATGGCAGCGCCGGCCAGTTTCAGCGCGCAGTAGGCTTTGACCGAGGCGCTGACCTCGGAGGGGCCGCCGGCGTATATATTGAAGCCGCCGTCGGGCAGTTGACGCTCCAGAATGGAGATCACGGCCTTATCGATGAGCGGGCGCGTTTCGGGAGTCCACTTGCCATCCACCGGCGGGTAGAGCCAGAGTTGAAACAGGATGTAGTCGGATTCCAGGGTGGTGTCCGCGGTAAGCTCCGCGCACCAGTGGCCGTCGCGTTCCTGCAGGCAGGTGAGGAAGTCCGCCGCCTTGCGGCCCGCCAGCACGGCCGCGTGCTCCAACGTAGTGGCGACTTGAGACGGCGCACTCATTGGATGGAAACAGTCAACTCCGCGGGTAGAGAAAAACGCACATCTTCGTCCACGAGGTCAATCTCCTCCAGTTGTTGGAAGCCGCGTTCGCGCAGAAACTCGATGAGTTCCTGCACCAGGTGCTCCGGGGCCGATGCGCCGGCCGTAACCCCGACGTTTTTCACGCCGTCGAGCCAGGCCGCGTCCACGTCGCGCCGGTCGTTCACCAGGTGGGAATTCACGCCAAAATTGTCGCCCACCTCTACCAGGCGCTTGGAATTGGAGCTATTCTCGGAACCCACCACCAGCAGCAGGTCCACATTCGCCGAGATGGCCTTCACCGCCATCTGGCGGTTTTCCGTGGCGTAGCAGATATCCTGCGACTGCGGTCCGGAGATCAGGGGGAAACGCTGCTTGAGGCGGTTGACGAGGTGGGTGGTCTCGTCCAGGGAGAGTGTGGTCTGGGTGAGGTAGCGGACACGCGCGGGGTCGGGGAGTTGGAGGTTATCCACGTCCTCCAAGGTCTCCACCAGGTAGCTGCGCTCGGGCACTTCGCCCAGGGTGCCGATCACCTCATCGTGATCCCGGTGCCCGATGAGCACGATGCTGAAGCCGTCGCGGGCGAAACGCACGGCCTCCAGGTGCACTTTGGTGACCAGCGGACAAGTGGCGTCGATGACGTCCAACTGACGTTCCCTGGCCTGGATGCGCACCGCCGGGGAGACGCCGTGCGCGCTGAAAATAGCGCGGCCGCCCACCGGGACTTCTTCCAGTTCCTCGACAAACACGGCGCCCGCGGAGCGCAATTCCTCCACGACGTGCTTGTTGTGCACGATTTCCTTGCGGACGTAAACCGGCGGACCGTAGAGGTCCAGAGCAATCTTGACCACATCGATAGCCCTGACGACACCGGCGCAAAACCCACGGGGCTTGAGCAGAAAGATCTTCTTGTCCGCTCCGTGGTTAGGTGCGAAAGGCTTAAGAGGCATAGAGATGATAAGGTGCAATTATAACAGGTGAGTGACAGTGGCTGCTAACGAAAGAGAACCAGTAACCAGCCGCGGGCTGCCTGTGACGGACTGAGTGCATGCTCGAATTTACCGAAGTCACATTGATAGATGGATTGACCGTGCTTCTGGTTGCAGGCGATTGCGGGTTGCGCGCCATCGATTTCCGAAGCGAACGGCCGGCGAAAGGCGAGCGAAACGACGCCAACCGGGTGACCAGGGAGGCGGCGAGGCAGTTGCGTGCTTATTTCGCAGGGCAGTTGCGGCGATTCGACCTGCCGCTGGATATGCAGGGGACGGAATTCCAACTGCGCGTGTGGCATGAACTGGAACGCATCCCGTACGGGGAAACGCGGAGCTACCGCCAGATCGCCGAAGCGGTGGGAGCGCCGCGGGCCGTGCGCGCGGTGGGCGCGGCCAACGGGGCGAACCCCATCCCGATCGTGGTGCCTTGCCATCGGGTGATCGGCGCCAACGGGAAACTGGTCGGTTACGGCGGCGGATTGCCGCTCAAAAAGCGCCTTCTGGAACTGGAGGGCTCGCGGGCGCTGCCGCTGGGGTGGTGAAGGGGAGTCCGAGCTGCGCTCGGATGGACAAGCCGACCCAGAGGGTACCCCCTTATCCCACTTATTGCTCCGCCCCACCCTCCGCAGCCTGGAAATTCGCCCCCTTGGGCGGCTTCCGCGTGCCGAACTTGATCTCCATGACGGCATTTTTGTCGAACTGCACCTCGCCGCCGCGGGCGATGACATTGGAATACACCGACCACGCCAGTCCATAGTAGCCAAATGCCATACCGACATACCGGGAACTCTGCGCCGCCAGTGCCCCCAGCATGCCAAATCCGGAGGCGCCGCCCAGCGTCCTGCCCCCGACATTGCCGTTGCCGCCGGCGGTGCCTGAGGCGTCATGGTGACCGGCATCGTTGTCGGCTGCCCGGCTGGCGATCATCAATGAAATCACGGGGGCAATGAAGCGGGTTTTGGATTCCTTGGCCTGCACGCCGCCTTCCGAATCGACCTTAATCGGGGCTGTGCCGCTGCCCTCCGCCGCTGCCAGGATGGCTGGCGTGGACAAGGGCGCGGACGCCGGCGACGCGAACCTCATCCTGGCGACTTCCTCCGGTAAATCGATCCGCTGGAAGTTGAAGCGAAGTTGGCCGGGCCGGTGAAAGAATCGCGCCCTCTTCGCCAGAACCACCGTTCCCGTCAGCGAGGTGCCTTCGGGGAACACCAGTCTGTGGTCCGGGGAAAACAGCGGCGCCGTCACCACCGCCTTGACCTCCTGACCCAGTTTGGCCGAAGCGGAGTCCAACGCCGTGAGCAGGCGCACGTGGACCACGCTATCCGGCAGCGGCTGCGACCCTAAGGCCGTAAAATCCGCCGGCTTGACCGGCAGGAAGCCGAACGGCAGCGGGTCGCGCAACGACGCGTCGAAGCGGGTGCCGCGCCGCACGTACTGCGGATGATAAGGCAGCTTCGCCCACAGGAAATCGATGAGTTTTTCCTTCTTGTTGGGGCCGCGCACGATGTCGGCAATTCCCCGGGTGCGCGAATTGATGGCACCGTTGATCTGGTCCTTGGCGGTCTGTTTCGCGGTACCCAGAATCCCGCCGTTCTGGCTTTGCGGACCCGCGCTGGGGTGCTTCTTCTTCGAGGGTTTGTTGGAAGGTTCGGTGTAGATGGAAGTCAGCCCCACGGTTTCCACGGTGTGGGTGGCAAGCCTGCGCCCGTCCGGCAGAACCAGGGTGGTGAACTCTACCTGCGCCAGGTGAAGGGGAGTGAAATCCCCGTTGACGATGGCTCGCGCCCGCTCCCACTTGCCGACCGGCTGGACCCGGTTTACCTCGCCGAGCGCCACCGTCCCGGCGGGGAGCACTTCCCGGTCGAACGCAAATACCGATTCGAGGAGCTTTGCCTCCACGGGGGCGCCGAGGCGCTTCGGAACCCGCCTGGCGAGATAGAGACGCAGCGGCACGCCGGAGGGAACGCTCAGCGTGATTTGCGGCGGAGCTTCATCGGTTGGGGCAGTTTGAGCCGATAACGAGAGCGGAAAAAAGGAGATTGCGGCCGCGAGGATGATACCGAACCGGCATGCCATGGGACACCCCCCTAAATGCGATCAATCATATCACCGGCAACAACTGCGCAACCCAAAACCGTAAGGGTCTTACGGTCCTTCGACCGAATCCCTTTGTTTTCAGCAAGGGCTTAGCTGAAAACGTTCAACCTGTACGTTTTTGGGTGAGATGGACAGGCCGGGAGACCTGTCCCTGGAGATTGGCCATTCGCCCCGCGAATCTGGCGCGGCAAGATTCTCGCAGGCGGAACCGCCTGCGNNGGTGGGGCATGCTTCAGCTTGCCAGGCGAGCGAAGCTCGCCCGGGACAGGCCGGGAGGCTTGTCCTACACGCTCAAGGCGGAGCCGGTCCTGGCGAAGGTGAGCACCTTGTCGTCGAATTCGAAGCCGGCGGTGCGGGGCTTGTGGTTGCGAAGATACCACTTGTAGGTCTCTTTCAACCCGACCTCGAACGGGGTCAGCTTCATCTTGAGGACGCGGGTGACCTTGCCGATATTTTCGGTGATGGGCGGCAAGTCGTAATACTCGCCGAAGTAGAACGGCTCGGTGAAGACGCTGCCGCCGGCCTGGACGATGGCGTCGCGGGGCACACGCACCAGGGTGGGCGCGATGTTGGCCACCTTGGCCAACTTCTCCACCAGTTCCACCTGGGTGAGCGGTTTAGGATCGCCGATGTTGAAGGCTTCGCCCACGGCGCGCGGTTCGTCCATGGATTTGATCATCGCCGTAACCAGGTCGTTGACGTAGGCGAACTGCATGAGGCGGTGGCCGTCGCCGGGGATGATGATGGGGCGGCCGGCGCGCAAGCGGTCCCAAAGGAACTGTTCCCGGTAATAATTGGTCCGCGGGCCGTAGACAAAGGGCGGGCGGAAGGTGACTACCGGCAGACCGGTGGTGGCGTGCATGCGGAAGAGCAGGCGCTCGGTAGTGGCTTTGTGGCCGGAATAGGCAAGCGGATGATAGTCCGGCGCCAGCGGATCGCTTTCCTTGTGATTCAGTCCGTCGCCATAGGCGGCCACGCTGGACATGAAGATGTAGCGGGAGATGCGGTCTCCGCAGGCGCGCACGGTGGCCTCCACCTGCGCCGCCGTGGTACCGCGGTCAAAATCGTAAACGTTGTCGAACACTACGTCGAAACGGCGGCCGGACAGAACTTCGCGCAGGGATTCGGCGTCGTTGCGGTCCGCCATGAGGTTCTCGACCCGGCGGGCGAAGTCGTGCTTCGGCTTGCGGTGCAAGACGGCAACTTCGTGGCCTTCCTTGAGCAACTCCTCCACCAGCAGTTTCCCGATGAAGAGAGTTCCTCCGATTACCAGCACTTTCATAGGAGCTCCCTGGCACTAAGACGCGGCGGCGGCGGAAGCGATTTCACGCCGCCGCCCGCGTCTTTCAAACAATAGCGCGACTAATCGTAATATTCCAGGCCCAAATGCGTGATCAGGTCCTCGCCACGCATCCAGCGCAAGGTATTTTTGAGCTTCATCAACTGGATGAAGATGTCGTGCTCGGGGTAAATCTCGGGGGCATGCATGGGCCCCTTGAAATAAAATGACAGCCATTCCTGAATGCCGCGCATGCCGGCGCGCTGCGCCAGATCCATGAACAACACCAGGTCCAGCACCAGCGGCGCGGCCAGAATCGAATCCCGGCAGAGAAAATTGATTTTGATCTGCATGGGGTAGCCGAGCCACCCGAAGATGTCGATATTGTCCCAGCCTTCCTTGGCATCGCCGCGCGGCGGGTAATACTCGATGCGCACCTTGTGATAGAACTCCTTGTAGAGGTCGGGGTACAGGTCGCCCTGCAGGATGTGCTCCAGGGCCGAACTCTTGGTAACTTCCTTGGAGCGGAAGGAACCCGGTTCGTCGAGCACTTCGCCGTCGCGATTCCCCAGGATGTTGGTGGAGAACCAGCCGTTGAGGCCCAGCATGCGCGATTTCAGCCCGGGGGCGATCAGGGTCTTCATGAAGGTCTGCCCGCTCTTGAAGTCCTTACCGGAAATCGGCAGGTTCATGATGCGCGCCAGTTCCTGGAGCGCCGGCATGTCGGTGGTGAGGTGCGGCGCGCCGTTGGCATATCCGACGCCCGATTTGAGCGCGGCGTAGGCGTAAATCTGGCTGGGCGAGATTTCAGGGTCGTCCTTCCGCAGGCCGGTTTCGAAGTCCTTCAGCGTGGCATGCACGGCGGCAGCCTGGTGATACACCTCGGTGGATCCGCACCAGATCATGGTGGTGCGCGCCACGCCGGTGCGCTTCTGGAACTGGCGGATGTCGTCCATGACCATCTCGGCATGTTCCATCTTGGAACCGGCGGCCTTGATGTTGGGACCGTTGATGCGCTTGACGAAGTTCCGGTCGAAGACCGCCTTCATGGGCTTGATCGCCGAAAGCGGCGCCTTGACCTGCTCGAGCAGGGAGGTTTCGAGGACGCCGGCCCGGGTGGCGGCTTCGTAGGCGTTATCCTCGAAAATGTCCCAGCAAGCCACCTCGATATCGGACATCTTAGCCAGCGGAACAAAGTCTTTAATGGCGGGGCTGCGCCCCTCCGTCCGCTTGCCCAGACGGACCGTACCCAACTGCGTGAGAGAGCCGATCGGCTTTCCTAGTCCAAGCTTGAAAGCTTCGAGCCCGGCGATAAAGGTGGTGGTTACCGCGCCCATGCCGGGTATCAAAACACCCAGTTTGCCCTCCGCGGGCGCAATCTGGACGCTATCTTGGTTGGCCAAATATTTCTCCTTTTGAACGAAATGCTATAATACCAAGTCCATGCGAGACCGCGCGACGGCCACAATCACTACGGTTGTCGTAGATGATGAATCACTAGCTTGCGACGAACTGGCCTACCTGCTGCGGGATTTCCCCGAAATTGAAGTAATCGCAAGGGCTTCCAATGGTTTGGAGGCGGTGGAGCTGATCCGCAAACTGGAGCCGGAGCTGGTTTTTCTGGATGTCAATATGCCGGGGCTGGACGGCATGGGCGTGGTGCGGCGGCTGCGCGAAAATGACGTGGAACTGCCGCAATTCATCTTCGTGACAGCCTACGACCAGTACGCCGTGGAGGCGTTCCGGCTGGAGGCGATGGACTACCTGCTGAAACCGGTGGATCGGGTTCGTCTGGCGGAGACGGTGGAGCGGGCGCGGCGCGCCATCCAGGAGAAAAAAGCTCCGGAGCTGCCACCCGTGTCCAGGAACGCACCCGGAGCCGCGCCGCGCACCAAGCTCTTAGTGCGCGCCAACAATCGAAACTTCATTGTGGACGCCGGCGACGTCATCTACGCCACCATCGACGACGGCCTGATTACGCTGGTCGCCACCAATATCGAAGGACACTCCAACTACCGCACCATCGAGGATCTCCAGGCCAATCTGGACCGCGAAATGTTCTGGCGCGTGCATCGTTCTTTCCTGGTGAATATCAACCGGATCAAGGAAGTCGTGCCGTGGTTTAAATCGAGCTATCAGTTGCGCATGGACGACAAGAAACACACCGAGGTTCCGGTGAGCCGGGTGCAGACGCGGCGCCTGCGGGAATTGTTCAAGCTGTAAACCGGATCACCACCGAGATCCGGCGATTTCTGGCGTCATATAAGTCCTTGGGATTGAACGGCTGCTGATCGGCGTAGCCCCTTACCTCGACAACCTGTTCGGGACGGACCCCGTAGGCGTGAAGCAGGCGGCGCGCCGCGTTGGCACGGTCGGTTGCCAGTTCCCAATTGCTGTAGCCGGTGGCCGGGCCGGCGTTGCGGAACGGCCTGGCGTCGGTGTGTCCTTCGATCACGAGAAAGTTGGGCAGTTGGGCGGTTTCGGTGGCCAGCACGCGCAGCAGGTTCCGCCCGGCCTCGGTAGGCTCGGGGCTGCCGCTCACAAAGAACATGCCCTGGTCGTTCTCCAGTAAGTCGATGCGCAGCCCTTCCCCGGTGACGCTGAACTGCACGTGGTCGCGCAGTTGGGCGAATTCCGGCATGGCGGTGAGCGCCTGTTCGAGTTGTTTGCGGATTTCGTCCATATTGTCGCGGTGCGCGATGAAACCCCCGGCCGGATTGGCGGCGGTCCGGGAGGCCATGGCGCGCGCATAGGCGCGGGGATCGCGGAAGTAGCCGGTGATGGAGGATTTCATCTTTTGGCTGGCGCTCATCAGCCAAAGCACGATAAAAAGCGCCATCAGCGCGGTCACTAAGTCGGCGTACGCCACCTTCCAGGCCCCGCTGGAGCGCCGGTCGCTGGAGTAGCGAATACGCACTTCCACCCTGGGAGCGATGTCTTCAGGCAGGTTGAGTTTGGGCAACGGCCGCCTCCGGGATAACGGACCTGGGCGCCGGTGGGATTCTGGCATCCCGCTTGATGGTGATCTCCATATCGAGGAACGACGGGCGCAGTTCCACCGGCACGGAGCGGCGCGCGTACTCCACCGCCAGAATAGGCGATGCGCCGCGAGCAAATGCCACGATGGCAATGCGCAGGACGTGGAGCAGGTGGACCTCGGCCTCCCCCAGCTTCTCCAGGCGCGCCGCCACGGGGCCGACGACGCCGTAGCAGAGCAGGATTCCCAGGAACGTCCCGACCAGCGCCGCCGCCACCTTTTGCCCAATAACCTCGGGAGCGCCGCCAATGGACTGCATGGTAATGACCACACCGAGCACGGCGGCCACGATACCCAGGCCGGGAAGCGCTTCGGCTACCGCGTGTAAGGCGGCCACCGGTTCCAGGCGGCCGCGGCGCTGCACTTCGATGTCGAGGTCCATCAACCGGTCGAGGTCCGAGGGCGTGGTCACGCCGACGACGAGGATGCGGAGCGAATCGCAGACAAAGTCGCGGGTGGGCGGGTCTGCCAAAAACTCCGGATGATTGGAGAAGATGCGGCTGCTGCCCGGGTCTTCCACGTCCTTTTCAAATTCCACGATGCCGGCGCGCTGGATGAAGCAGAAAATTTCGTACAACATGCGAAGGTTGCGCAGGAACACCCGGGGGGTGCGCGGCGGCGGGCGGAAGGCCGCCAGGCACCCGCGCCCCATGCTGCGCATCACCGAAGGCGGGTTGGCCACCATGATAATTCCGGCGGCGGCGCCGCCCACAATCAGCAACTCCGCGGGTTGCAGCAGGACGTAAAGGTTCCCGCTTTCGAGCAGAAATCCGCCGAGCACCGCGGCGAAGACTGCGGCAATACCGATGAGAGCGTACATGGGCTTCCATTCCATATCGGCCGGTGGCGCGAAGGTATGAATGGTGGAGGAAGGATCGCCCCGGACTGGTATAATCTCACCGTCGAGGGGAAAACAACGGATGTCGGATCGCGGATTCTTGTTTCTGTTCAGCGTTTTGATGATTGTAGTGTCGGCGGCCGCGGTGGCTTACCTGGCCGCCACCGGGCAGGTGGCCACGATGGATGGTCTGTTCCTGACGCTGACGGCCCTGGTGCTGGCGGCGGGCTTTGCGATCTACCTGATTTACCTGATCCGGCGCGCGCTGGAAACGGCTAAACCGGCCGCCCAGACGCCGCAAGCCGCCGCCGGCGCGGCGGCAAAGCCGGCGCCGGTAAAGGGTTGAGGGACGCGGTAGGACAGGCCGGGAGGCCTGTCCTACTTGGCCGGAGCTTTCGCGGGGGCCGCGGGGGCTTTCTTGGCCGGAGCGGCAGGCGCGGGCGCGGGGCCATAGCGCTTGATGGTCGCGCTGATCAGCTTCACCGGCGTACGCGGCTTATCGTTGCCGTCCTTGGGGACAAGCGCGATCTTATTGGCCACGTCCTGTCCGTCTACGACCTGGCCAAAGATGGTGTACTCTCCGGTCAGCGAAGGGTATTCCTTGACCGTGATGAAGAACTGGCAGGCGCCGGTGTTGCGGTTACTCAGGCGGGCCAGGCCGAGCATGCCCGGTTTGTCGTACTTCAGCGTCGGGACGATTTCATCCTTGATGGTAAACCCGCAACTGCCGGTGCCATCGCCCTGCTGGCCGTCGCCGGTCTGGATCATGAAGTTCGGTATCACGCGATGGAAGGTCAGGTTGGTGAAGTAGGGACGCTTCACCATGGCGCCGGCCTTATCCGCGGCCGCCTTGGTGCCGCGGGTCAGGGCGACGAAATTGGCCACCGTGCCCGGCGCCTCCTTCTCGAATAACTGCGCGGTGATGGTTCCCATGGACGTATTGATGATCCAGTAGAGGCCCGGGGGACGGTCGGGCGTGGGCTCTTCCTTCTTGGCGGGGGCCGCGGACTTGGCAGGAGCGGTGGCCGCCTTCTTGGCAGGGGCGGGAGGGGCGGTCTGGGCGAACGCGCCAACAGCAGTCAATAACAGAATAGTCAGCCGTTTCATCTGATTCTCCGTAACTTCCCATTCTATTCCATGGACGCCCGCTATTTCTTGATGCCCAGTTCGGCCTGCAACTGGCGGAAGGCGGCCTCTTCGTAATTGGTCTTGAGGCGCAGTTTGCCGTTTGGCTGGGTGTCGGCGGGACGGGGAGCTTCTTTTTTCAGGGTCCGGCCGAGCATCGTGGTGGCTTCGTTATCGGCGGAGTTGCGTGTCAGCACGGCACGGAAGCTATCGGCGGCGGCGGCGTATTGTCCGGCCCGCCAGAGGGCGGCGCCCAGGTTGAAGTGGTAGTCCGGGTCGGCATCGTCGCCCTCCAGCGCCTTGCGAAAGCTGGCGGCCGCGGCGGAGTAATCCTGGCGCTGGGCCTGAACGACGCCCAGATCGTTAAAGACCTCGTTGAGCGGGATGGCCTCAGCCACCAACTGGAAAGCGAGTTCGGCGCCCTTGAAATCGCCGTTGGCGTAGCGGCAGAGGCCCAGGAAAAACTGGGCTTCGAGATAGTGCGGGTCGCTTCGGGCGACGCGCTCCAGCCATCCGGCAGCCACCTTGTAGTCCTTCTTATCCCAAAAAATCCGGCCCAGTTCGAAGCACGGCTGCGAGTATTGCGGGTCCAGGCGGGCGGCTTGCGTAAAGTACCGGTGACGCTGCTCGGGCGAAGTGGAGAGCAGCCCGCGGACGTAGCTTTCGACGGCATCCAGGCGCACCGCCGGACGCTGCTTCATGAACTCCCGTTCGTCGGGAGCGGCCTTGGGGTTGAGCCATTGCAGGGTCTGCCAGCCGAGGTGCACGGCCAGCGAGCCGAGGTCTTCGAGCGCACCGACTTCGCTATAGACCGCCCCCTGGCGGGTGTGTTTGAGATCCAGAATGCGCGCCGTGATGCGCAGCGACCCTTTGGATTGCGGATTATCGGCGGGCAGCAGTTCGTAGAAACCGTAGACTACCCGCGAGGCATCGAGCGATTCACCGATTTTCAGAATGGACGCGTGGGTCAATTCGGCGCCGGGACGGAGCGAGAGACGGCGATACGCTTCCAGGCGGTCTTCGCGGGCCAGCACCAGGACGCCTTCCGAGGCCAGCGCATCGCGGACGCTTTGGGCGATGCTCTCGCCGACCCAATCGAGATTGGCCGACGGGGAGTGATTGAAGAAGGAAAGCACCAGGACCGTGTCGGCGCGGAGCGCGCCGGCGAAGAGTAGTGCAAGAGACAGGAAGCGCCGCATGTCCCTTCAGTTTAACAGCGGCCTCCACACAGAAGTGGGACAGACGATCGCCTTTAGTCGTCTGTCAACTCAGCGAAAGAAGACAGACCACACAAAGCGATGGTCTGTCCCACCGATTTACATACTAAAGACGAGCCTGGTCCTGGTGCCGCCGATGCGGATCTCCTGAATGCGCACCTTGCCATTGGCATCGTTGACATAGCGCACGGCGGTGGCGGCGAATTTGGTGTCGCCTTCCTCCACCGTAACGGGGCTTTCGGTTTGCACTTTGCCCTGGCGGATTACGGCCTTCTGGTCGTTCACCTCGAGCTTGTAATCGCCGGGTTTCAGCAGGGTGGTGCCGACCGTGGCGGATTCAAATAGCGTAATGGTGTAGGAGCGCGCGCTGGCTACGGCCAGACCGGCCACCAGGAAAAAAGGCAGAACTTCCCTCATCCTCATTTTTGTTTTCCCTCTCTGTTCGTTGTGCCATATGCCGCGCGCCCAGGCGTGCGGCATATGGCTAAGTGGTTGTTACCTGGCTGGTAAGATCTTGCTTACAGGAACTTATACGAACGAGATTGCAAAACGTTCCGCCGGCTAACTGGCGGAAGTGGAAAGAAAGCCGGCGACGAGCGTGACGGCGGCCTGGCGAATGTCCGCTGCATCACCGAAGCCCTTCAGCCATTGGAGGTCGCGTTCGCGGCGAAACCAGGTGATCTGGCGCTTGGCATAGTGCCGCGTGTTGCGCTGCGCGTAGAAAACCGCATCGCGCGGGCTGAGTTCGCCCTGGATGAGTTGCAGCGCCTGTTTATATCCGTGGGATTCGAACGGCTTGCAGGCAGGGGAGAAGCCGAGCGCGAGAATGCAGCGCACCTCTTCCACCAGTCCATGCTCAAACATCCAGGCGCAGCGCCCGTCCAGCCGGGGATTGAGCGCCTCGCGATCGGGCAGCAGTCCGAGTTTGAGCGTGCGGTAACCGCGCAACGCGTCGCGCCCCTGCAGGAAAAGGCGGCTGACCGGCTGGCGTGTGAGCAGGCAGATTTCGAGCGCGCGGGTGACCTTGGGGATGTCATTTTCGTGAATCTTCGACGCCGCGGCGGAATCGAACCTCTTAAGAAGGCGGTGGAGCGACGCCGGGCGGCGGGCTTCGCGCGCGGCCAGGCGGTCGCGCAGGGGCTGATCGCGGACCGGTCCCTCGAAGAGGCCTTCGAGCAGGGCGCGCAGGTAGAAGCCGGTGCCTCCGGCGAGGATGGGAAGGCGGCCGCGGGCGGAGACTTCCGCGATGCTGGCGCGCGCCAGCCGGGCGTATTCGCCGGCGGTGAAGAGTTGGTCCGGGTCGAGGATATCGATCAGGTGATGGGGAATACCGCGACGCTCGGCCAGGGGCAGTTTGGCAGTGCCGATATCAAAATGGCGGTAGACCTGGAGAGAGTCGCAGTTGATGATTTCTCCGTTGAATTTTTCCGCAAGCAGAAGGGCCAAATCGCTCTTTCCGGAACCGGTCGGGCCGGCAACTGCAACCAAGGGTCGCTGGCTCGCGTCTGCCTGTGTAGTGTGAGGGGTATTTGCGGTCAAACCCCGTTATACAATAAAAAGAAGGTTTTCGAGCCTCGGCGGGGATGCCGCGCGGCCGGAAAAGAGAGTAGGGTCATGATTCGTTCCGCCAAAGCGCTGCTGCTCGCCGTTTCCCTGAGTTGCCTGGTGTTCGGGCAAACCCCGGTCGAAACCCCGAAGACGCCGGACAACAAGGCCGGCGCCTATTACAACTTTGCGATGGGCCGCGTCTACGCGGAGCTGGCTCAGGCGTACGGCAACAAGCCGGACTACCTGACCAAGGCCATCCAGCACTATCAGGAAGCCCTCAAGCTGGATCCCAGCGCGAGCCTGGTTTTTGAAGAGCTGACCGATCTCTACATTCAGACCAACCACCTGCGCGATGCCATCACGCTGGCGGACGAGCTGCTGAAGGCGAATCCGGACAACGTGGATGCGCGGCGCATGCTGGGACGGATCTACATGAAGATGATCAGCACGCAGGACAATCGCATCAACGAAGACTACCTGCGCAAGGCGATCGAGCAGTTGCAGAAGGTGACGGAGAAGGAGCCCGGCGACGCGGAGAGCTGGGTGGCCCTGGGGCGGCTGTATCGCGTCTCCAACAATTCTCCGGAAGCGGAGAAGGCCTACAACAAAGCGTTGGAGGTGGAAGCCGATAACGAAGAGGCGTTAACCGGCCTGGCGATGTTGTACTCCGACCTGGGGGACAACAAGCGCGCCATCGAGAAGCTCAAACTGGCTACCGAAAAGAACCCCAACGAGCGCACGCTGATCGCTCTCGGTACGGCCTACGAGCAGATGCACGATTACAAGAACGCCGCCGACGCGATGAAGCAGGCGCTGGAAATGTCGCCCGACAATACGCGGCTACAAGGCGCTCTGGCCAACAACCTGATGTTGAGCGACCGGGTGGAAGAGGCCTTGAGCATCTTCGAGAAGCTCTCCGCCGAAGACCCCACCAACGTGCAGCCCAAGCTGCGCATTGCCGAGATTTACCGTGTAAAGCACGACTACATCAAAGCGGCGGATGCATTGAAGAAGGCGAAGGCGCTCAATCCGCAGGATATGGAAGTGCGCTACGAAGAGGTCCGCCTGCTGGAAGCGCAGAGCAAGTACACGGAGGCGATCGGCCAGCTGAAGGGACTGGTGGATGAGACGGGCCGCCCGAAGTACTCCGAGGCCGAAGCCTCGGCACGGGGGCAACTGCTGGAGGAACTGGCCAGCCTGTATCGCACGGCGGGACAGTATACCGAATCGGTGGATACCTACCGCAAAGCCTCCGCGCTGAACAAAGAGAACAGCGCGGCCATCTCGCTACAGATCATCGACACGTACCGGTCGGCGAAAAACGCCGATGGCGTACGCAAGGAAGTGGATGCGGCCGCCGCCGAACTGCGCGCCCACATCAAGGGAAAGGCCGATGTTCCCACACTGCTGATGCTGGCTTCGGTATACGAAAAAGGCAAGTATTACGCCGAAGAGGCCAAGGCGCTGGACGACGCCGAAAAGGTGGCGGCCAACCCAAAAGAGAAGGAGAGCGTCGTCTTCATGCGCGGCGCGATGTTCGAACGCCAGAAAAAGGTGGAGCAGGCGGAGGCCGAATTCCGCAAAGTGCTAGCTTCCGATCCGGAACACGCCGGCGCCCTGAACTATCTGGGCTATATGCTGGTGGACCACAAAATGCGGGTGGATGAAGCCACGCAGATGATCAAGAAGGCTCTGGAGCTGGACCCGGAGAACGGCGCCTATCTGGACAGTCTGGGGTGGGCCTACTACCAGCAAGGCAAGTTGGAGGACGCCGAAGGGCTACTGACGCGGGCCCTCGATCGCATCGGCGAGGACCCCACGGTGCACGACCACCTGGGCGATGTGTACTTCAAGCTGGGCAAGATCAAGGAAGCGATTACGCAGTGGCAGGCGTCGCTGCACGATTTCCATTCGCCCGCGGGGCTCGACAGCGAGCCCGAAGACGTTGCGAAAGTAAGCCGGAAGCTGGACGCCGCACGCGTCAAACTCGCCAAGGAATCGAAGTAGGCGGTGGCATAAGGCTCTGCCTTGTGCATCCGCGCCGCAGGCGCGGACGGAAATGTACGGCGCCTCCGGAATGAGGCGACCGGCTGTGCCAGTCGCCTGCACAAGGCGGAGCCT
>PLDO01000168.1 GCA_003136215.1 Bryobacterales bacterium | reverse complement strand
CTCCGCGTCAAAGTCACTCTCTCCCCGCCACGGCTCTCCTTGCCATAGCCCTCTCCGCTTCCCTCGCCTTCGCCCAGCAGCCCCAGCAGCGCGATCTCAAAGTCGAGAAGCTCGATACCGTCCCCGCGCCTACCGTCAAGCCCGTCCAGATCCCGGTCAGCTACGCCGTTATCGTCGGCATCTCGCGCTACCGCAACCTGTCGGACCGGGAGCAGCTCCAGTTTGCCGAACGCGACGCCCAATCCATCTTCACCGTGCTCATCAGCCCGGAAGGCGGCAACTTCCGCGTCGAAAACGTGCACGTGCTGACCGGCGAAAAGGCCACCCTCGCCGCCGTGCGCCGCGAGATCGGTACCTGGCTCCCCAGTGTCGCCAAAGAGGACGACCGCGTTCTCATCTACTTCGCCGGCCACGGTTTCATGTTTCAGGGCAAGGGCTACCTCGCGCCCTTCGATTTCCAGCGCGACCGCATCGCCGATACCGGCTACCCCATGGACGAACTCGGCAGCGTCATCGGCGGCAAGATCAAATCCAAATCCAAAATCCTCCTCACCGACGCCTGCCACTCCGGCGCTATCACTCCCGAGGATACCGAGAGCATCAATCATACCCTCGGCGATCTCAACAAGAGCCTCTTCTCGCTCACCGCCAGCCGCGCCCGCGAGCAGTCCTTCGAAGTGGCCGATCTTAAAGGCGGACACGGAGTCTTCACCTATTACGTCGTGCAAGGCATGGAGGGCGAGGCCGATACCTCCGGCGATGGCGTGGTCACCGCCGACGAGCTTGCCGAGTACGTCCACTCCCAGGTGCGTGAGTACACCGGGAACAGGCAGAATCCCACGTCCGATAAGGCTAACTACGATCCCGAAATGCTCCTGGCCTATGTTCCGTCGAGAGCCAGGCCCGCTTCCGCTCCCGCGCCTAAGTTCGGGACCCTCGTCTTCGAATCCAACATGGATGGCGTCGAGGTCTTCGTCGATGGCAAGACCATCGGCGTGCTCGAAAAAGGCAAACCGGTCAGTGCCCCGGGACTCGCTCCCGGCGAGCACACCGTGCAGGGCGTCAAGATGGGTTACGAGCCCGATGGACCGCGCCAGGAGATGGTCTACCCCGGCCAGGAATCACCCGTCAAGATCCGCATCCTGATCCCGCGCCGCCGCAACAAGGCCGCCGCCGACCTGCTTCAGGAAGGCATGAAGTCCTACCAGAAAGGCGACGAGCAGGACTACAAGAAGGCCGTGGCCCTCTTTGAGCGCGCGCTGGGCGCCGACCCCACTTACAGCCAGGCGGCCTTTTATCTGGGCCGCACTTACAGCGCGCTCTTCGACTACGAAAACGCCGGCCGTTACTACAAGCAGGCCATCCAGCTGGATCCGGACTATCTGGAGGCCCACGCCAACTATGGCGGAATCCTGCTCGATACCGGGGACGTCGATGAAGCCGTCCGCCAGTTGAATACCGTTCTCCAGCGCGAGCCGGCAAACTCCGTCGCCCTCACCCTGATCGCCCAGGCATACCGCTTCAAGGCGCTATACCCGCAATCCATCGAAGCCGCCCGCAAGGCCATCCAGATCAACCCCAAGACCGCCGAACCGCATCTCTGGCTGGCCGACAGCCTGCGCCTCAGCGGTAAGTTCGCCGAAGCCCGCCCGGTGTATGACGAATATCTCAAGCTCAGCGATTTCGACAGTAAGTTGGCCGGTAAGTTGAATTACTATGTGCTCGGCTCGCTGGTCGGCATGGGCCGCAAGAAGCGCGTCGCCGAACGCGATATCTGGAACGACTATCACAACATGGCCTGGTACGGCATGTGCGAATGCGAGCGCAAGGCCGCCAATCTCGACGCCGCCATCGCCGATTGCCAGAAGGCGCTCACCTACGATTCCAAAGACCCCTTTGCCCACTACACTCTCGGCCTTGCCTTCATGACCAAGGCCGTCAAGACCGGCAGCGTCGCCGAGCTCGATCCCGCCCTCCTGCACTTCCAGCAGATGCTCGAACTCAACCCCGACATGGACGAAGCCTCCATCGCCAGAAAGAACATCGCCAGCATCCAGCAATACCTCAAGCAGCCCAGGTAGGACAGGCCGGGGTACCCTCTGGGTCCGCCTGTCCATCCGTGCGTTATCATCTCTGTGATGCGCACAGTTACCCTCCCCGCCCTGATCGTTCTCTTTGTCCTGCAAGCCCGGCCGGCGAACAACTTCGCCTTGACTGTCGATAACATCATGCGCGGCCCCGCGCTGGTCGGCTACGAACCCTCCGGCGTCCGCTGGTCGCCCGACGGCAGCCGCATCCTCTTCCAGTGGAAGCGCAACACCGACAAGGAAATCGCGCCCATGGACACCTATACCGTCAACCGTGACGGCAGCGGCCTGCGCAAACTCACCGACGAAGAGGTCCGGCAGCTTCCTCCCGCGCTCGGCGACACCACCAAAGACAAGCGCCTCATGGTCTACTCCAGCGCCGGCGACCTCTTTACCCTCGACAACAGCACCGGCAAGATCACCCAGCTCACCAAGACCACCGATGTGGAAACCAATCCCCGCTTCACCCAGGACGGCAAGCGCGTTTCCTTCACCCGCGGCGGCAACCTCTACGTGATGTCGCTGGAGAGCGGCCTGCTCGTGCAACTCACCGATATCCGGCCCGCCGCCGCGCCGGCTACCAGCGCCGGGGTACCCTCTGGGTCCGCGGCCGGAGGACGTGGCTTCGGCGGCGGTCGCGGGCAGGGCGGCGGTGGACGCGGCGCTGCCGCTGCCGATGCGCCGCCCGAAGTGCGCGGCACCGATAGCCAGGAGTACCTCAAGAAGGAGCAGAAGGAACTCCTGCAAGTGGTCCGCGAGCGCGTCGAACTGCGCGATGAACAGCAGAAGAAGCGCTTCCAGGATCCCCGCAAGCCATTCACCTTACAGGCGCGCCAGTCGGTCGGTGCTCTGCAACTCACGCCCGACGAAAAGTATGTAATCGCGAGCGTCTTCGATTCGGCCGCCACGCCCGCCAAGAACACCATCGTCCCCAACTTCATCACCGACAGCGTCTACACCGAAGACATTCCGGGCCGGTCCAATGTCGGCGACACCCAGGGCACTTCGCGCCTTGCCATCCTCAACGTGGAGACCGGCGAAGTCAAGTGGGTGGAGCACGGCCAGAAGAAAGCCGGCGGCACCCAGGACCGGGACATCCTGATGAACGCCCCCGTGTGGAGCGACGACGGAACTAAGGCCGTCATCGGCGCCCGCGCCGCCGATAACAAAGACCGCTGGATCTTCGCCCTCGACCCGGCCACCGGCAAGACGCGCGTACTGGTCAACATCCACGACGACGCCTGGGTCGGCGGTCCGCAGGGCGCCGCCAACACCCTCGGCTGGATGAAGAACGATCGCGAAGTCTACTTCATCAGCGAAAAGACCGGCTACGCACAACTCTATGCCGTGCCTTTCGATGCCGGCGAACCGCGCGCCCTCACCAGCGGCAATTGGGAGCTGCTCAACGTGCGCCAGTCCAGGGACAAGTCTAAGTTCTACCTGATTGCCAGCGCCGATGGCCCCTCCGACCAGTTCTTCTATGAAATGTCCGGTGACGGCGGCCCGCTCACCCGCCTCTCCAAGGCTCCCGGCAAGCACACCGCCGTCCTCTCGCCCGACGAGCGCTTCATCGCCGATGTCTACTCTTACTCCAACAAGCCGCCCGACCTCTACGTCCAGGAGAACCGCCCCCAGCAGGATCTACAGCGGCTCACCACCTCTCCCTCGGCCGAGTTCGCGCAATACGCCTGGCAGGACCCGCCCATCGTGATGGTCCCGGCGCGCGACGGCGCCAAGGTTCCGGCCCACATGTTTAAGCCCGCCAATTATAAGAAGGGCGGCCCGGCGGTCATCTTCGTGCACGGCAGCGGCTATCTGCAGAACGTGGATCATAAGTGGTCCACTTACTACCACGAGTACCTGTTCCATCACTTATTGCAGGAGCGCGGCTATCTCGTTCTCGATGTGGATTACCGGGGTTCCGCAGGTTATGGCCGCGACTGGCGCACCGCCGTCTACGAACACATGGGCGGCAAGGACCTGGACGACATCGTGGACGCGGCCAAATACGCCGTCGCGCAGCACGGCGCCGACCCTAAGAAGATCGGACTCTACGGCGGCAGCTACGGCGGGTTCATCACCCTGATGGCGATGTTCACCCAGCCCGATGTGTTCGCCGCCGGCGCCGCCCTCCGTCCCGTGACCGATTGGGCCACTTACAACCACGGCTACACCTCGGACATCCTGAACACCCCGCAGGCCGACCCCGACGCCTACCGCCGCAGCAGCCCGATCTTCTTCGCCGAAGGCTTGAGGGGCGCGCTCCTCATTTGCCACGGCATGGTGGATACCAACGTCGAGTTCCAGGATACCGTTCGCCTGACGCAGCGCCTGATCGAATTGCGCAAGGAAAACTGGTCCGTGGCGCCGTATCCGGTGGAAGATCACACGTTCGTGCTGGCCAGCAGTTGGGCCGACGAGTACAAGCGCATCCTGAAACTCTTCGACACCAACTTGAAGTAGGACAGACGATCGTCTTGTGTCGTCTGTCAACCTACCCAAGCATGACAGACCACAAAAGGCGATGGTCTGTCCCACCTGTCTTCTTACGCCGCCGCCACTGCCACGCATTCCGCGTCCCAGCAATGCAGGCCGGCCGCGGTGTCCTGAACCCGGCCCACAAACAGAGTCGCGTCGTCGTGCGCCGGCGCGCCGCCGGCGAATGTTTCCGACGTTTGCATCACGCTCTCCACAATGTCGCGGGCGTGCTGATCCGCACAGTCCTCCACGGCCTTCAGGAATCGCGGCCATCCCCATTGCTCACCCGACAGGTTCGTGGTCTCGCACAATCCATCCGTGTACGCTACCAGCACATCGCCGGGTGTGAGGGAAACCACACCTTCGCGATACGACGATTCCCGCAGCATGCCGATCACTGGCCCCCCCGGTTCCAGAAAGACGGTTTGGAAATGGCCGCCGTTCCGGCGCAACACGAACGGCGGTTCGTGTCCCGCGTTGACGTAGTGAAGGCGGCCGCTCGACGGATCGTATTCGCCGACGAACAGCGTTGCGTACGAGTTGTCGGGACAGACCTCGGAGAAAATCTTGTCGATGGTCCGCATCAAGGCCTTCAGACTAAAGCTCCGCGCCACGCGCAAGGCGCGGATCATGCTGTGCAGGGAGGTCTTTAGCAGTGCCGGCGGCACTCCTTTGCCGCGCACGTCGCCTACCGCCAGGCCCAGGTTGCCGTCCTTCATCTTGAAGTAGTCGATGTAGTCGGCGCCCTTGCCGCGTGCCGGTCGCCAGTCGCCGAAGTAGTCCAGCCCGGGGATGACCGGGTGGGCCGTGGGAAAGATCCGCTCGCGCAATGTGGTGGGTGTCATGAAGATTAATCTCGCTTCATCTTGACTGACGCCCGAAACTCCAAAAAGGGCGCAGCGATAACAATTCTTTACATACCGCAAGGGGTTGAAAAGAAAAGCACATTGTGCCGAAATGGCACATCCACGCCGGCGCCGTTTCCGCCGTCACCAGCCCCCAACGGTGGATCATTGCACGTTCGTGGACGACCGCAGCGCGTGGGGCAAGCGGTCCGCGTGCGCGGACTCGAAGGCGGTATGATGATCGCGCCCTCGCTGGTGGCCACGGATTTCCCGCTGCCCTCCATTTCGGACGCGATTTAGTACAATCGGCGCATGGTTCGCGCCGCATTTGCGTTCTTCATCGTGACCTCCGCGGTTGCCCAAACCGCGTCGCCGGATACCCAGGCCCTGCAAGCTCTGGTGATGGAAATCCGCGCCATGTTGCAGAAGTCCGAAGCCGCCTGGAACCGCGGCGACCTCGCAGCCTTCACCACGGACTACGAGGATTCGCCCGAGACCACCTTTATCGGCCGCGACATCACCCACGGAGGCACGCAGGCCATCCTCGATCGCTACAAACGCGGCTACCCCACAACCGAAGCCATGGGCACGCTGACGTTTTCCGAAATCGCCGTGCGCCCTCTCGGCGAAGGCTACGCGCTGGCCAACGGCCGATACGCGCTCAAACGAACGCCGGCCGGCGGCGGCGATGCGGCGGGCCGTTTCACCCTGGTGCTGCGCAAGACCAAGGCAGGCTGGAGAATCATTCACGATCACTCGAGTTAGCCTGTTGGGATGGGCCTTCCGCCCGCGAAACTTCATGAAAAATGGTGGGGCATGCTCTAGCTTTGCTCTAGCTTGCCAGCCGGCCGCAAGGCCGGCCTCCATCCCGATGGTTTTTCGCCCCGGTCTTGCCTCCGCGGGAACTCTTACCGCGCCAGCCACAAAAGCGGCGTCAGCCCGGCCGCCGCCAGCGCGGCCAGAAGGCTGAGGCTCAACACACCGGTCTTGCGGTCGCTCAGCGAGTAGGCGTAGATTCCTTTCACCAGGTTATTGCTGGCGGCGGCAATCAGAATCGCTCCCGCCGCCACGGCAAGCGTCGCATTGGCGCCCGCGGCCTGCGTCATTCCCATGATGAACGGATCCACGTCCGCCAGGCCCATCAGGGCCGCCAGTGAGTACACTCCCGCGCTGCCCAGGTACGTGACCACCAGGTGGGTGGCGATGAGCATGGTGACGAAGAGCACCGCGAAGCCCAGGGCGGCGCGCATTTCCAAGGGGTTCTTCGGCTGGAACTCGCGCTCTATCTCTCCTGCCTTGGCATCGGGAATCCGGCTCCACAGCCATCCGCACGCGATACTGGTTCCGGCGAGGACCAGGAACGGCACTCCCAGAATCGTAATCAGGTTTCGGTTGAAGAGCGTCACCAGGCCGGCCAGCCGCAGGTACATCATGCCCGAGGCGACCAGGGTGACTCCGGAAAACAGGTGCGGCCGGTTCTCCCGCTTAGCGCGCTTGGCCAGCACCACCGTAGTGACGGTGGAAGAATAGGCGCCTCCCAGCAATGCCGACAGCATCACGCCGCCCTGTCCCTTGGTGACCTTCTGGATCACGTAACTGCCGTAGGAGACGGTGCTCACCGCCACCACCACCAGCCAGGTCTTGGCGGGATTGATGGCGAACGGTCCGAAATCCCGGTTGGGAAGCACCGGCAGAACCACCGCCGTGAGCAGCAGGAACTTGGTGAAGGTGAGAATCTCTTCCGGCGCGATCCGCTGGGTGAGACCTTCCAGCGTGCTCTTCAGTTCCAGCAACAGCATGCTGGCCACGGTGATCGTGGTGGCGATCCAGAACTGTT
>PLDO01000043.1 GCA_003136215.1 Bryobacterales bacterium | reverse complement strand
CAGTCCAGGATCGGCTTCCACATCAGCGTTTCGGCATCAATCGCGAGGGCCGGGTCGGAGGCCGCACCCAGCGTGGGCGTGGCCGTCCGGAGCCGGTGCTGAGGCTACAAAATGCCGGGAGGGGCAACTAATGGACGCCACAGATTTCGCCGTCGATTTCCCCGTTCCATCGTCCGCTCACCCCAATCGAATTGTTGTCGGGCCAAAGGATGAACGGGCCCGCCGGGATGTTCAGGTGTCCGGAAGCCGACAAGAATCTGCCGGTTCCTTTCACAATATCCGCCGTGGATTTGTAGCTGCCCAGCCAATTCGCGGTGGGCCAGACTACGAAGGCCTGAGGGACGTGATAGGTGAAACTGCTCGAGCAGTCACTCGGTCCGCCCCACACGGCCCCGGAGGCGAAGCAGATCTTGTACACCCCGTCTTTCAAGATCGAAAACGCTCCTTGTCCGTACTGAGTCCCGTCGTTGCCCGAGATGCCACCGGAGAGGAACTCCCCGGCAAGGCTGGCATGGACCGGACCACCCCATGTGTCTGTAGACGCGAACGGATTTGGACTGGGCAGGGTTCCTTGCACGATCGCGTGAAATGTCTTGCAGCCCTGCTGCACCTGCGCCTGTGAACCGGGCACAGGGAGAAGAACGGCTGCGAATGCCAGGGCGAAAACGAAGGTCAATGCAACAATACTTTTCCGTTTCATTATCAATCCTCGTTGAGCAAAAGTTCGTCGATTTCTTTGATCCCGCACACGGATCTTTCTTGAATGAGCTTTTCACGCTCCAATGGTTTCGCAAATGATTGGCGTCTGATCATTGCATGAACTCTTCACGAACGAACCCCTGGAAGAGAAGCGCACCGGGGTGGCAAGCAACCATGTAATCGTAGCTTCCTCAAGGAGTTATACTTGGTCGAGGTGCGAGACTGCCCGATGCGTGCCCCTGCTCCCTCGCCGCCGCGGATGCGCTTTTACAGCTTTGAGTTGGACCCGACCTCAGGGGAGCTCTACAAAGAAGGCCGGAAGGTTGCACTCCCGCCGAAGGCCTTTGAAGTGCTCAGGGCCTTGCTCGCGCGGCCCGGGGAAGTGGTCACGCGCGAAGAATTGCGAGCGAGGCTTTGGGCCGCGGATACCTTCGTTGAGTTCGACGACAGCCTGAACCACGCCGTCAAGAAGCTCCGGCAGGCTCTGGGAGACTCGGCGGAGGATCCCGAGTTCATCGAGACCGTGCCCCGGTACGGTTACCGTCTCGTCGCCTCCAGGGTCCGAGCGGCCGAATCGGAGCCAAAGATCCGGTCTCTGGCCGTGCTGCCCTTGGCCAGTCTTTCCGATGACCCGCGGCAGGAGTACTTCGCCGACGGAATGACCGACGCCCTGATCACCGCCGTGTCGACGATCCGCGCGTTGAAGGTCATCTCCCGCACCTCGGTGATGCAGTACAAAGGGACGAAGAAGCCGTTGCCGCAGATCGCGCGGGAACTGAGAGTGGACGGCGTGATCGAGGGAGCCGTTCAGCGCTCCAGCGGACAGGTTCGTGTCACGGTGCAGTTCATCCACGCTGCCACCGACACCCACTTGTGGGCGGCGAGCTATGAGCACGACTTTCGGGATGTGCTGACCTTGCAGGGCGAGATAGCCAGGGCCGTTGCGCGGGAGATCAAGGCGGCGCTAACACCGGCGGAATCAACCCACTTGGCATCCACCCGCCCGGTCTCCCCCGCGGCCTACGAGACCTACCTCAAGGGGCAGTTTCATTGGTACAAGCTTTCTCCAGGGCACCTGGATAGAGCCCTCAGCTATTTCCAGCTCGCCATGGAGCAGGACTCCAACTTTGCGCTGGCGCATGTGGGAATCGCCAACGTTTGGCTGGTGCGCGCCGATGCCGGATTCATGCTGCCCGGCGAGGCGTTTCCGAAAGCGAGGGCCGCCGTCTTAAAAGCGCTGGAGTTCGATGAATCGCTCGCCGAAGGTCACATCGCTCTCGGCAATGTGATGGCGCTGTACGACCTGGATTGGTCCGCCGGCGAGCGGGAATTCCGGCGCGCCATCGAGCTCAATCCCAACAGTGCGGATGGTCACTTCATGTACGCCGACTTTCTGATCTCGATGAAGCGTTTGGAGGAGTGGGCGGCCGAGATGCAACGGGTTCTGGAACTGGACCCCCTCAACCCTTTTTTTCAGTGTTTCCATGGGTGGCACCTGGCGTACATCCACCAGTGCGACGACGCGATCTTGCACTTTCGTGAGGCTCTTGCAGCCGACCCTGGTTTTTCGTCGGCGCACATGGGGCTTTGGGGCGCCCTCTACAGGAAGGGAATGCGTGAGGACGCTCTGGCCGAAGCGGGGAAGTTTTTCGCCGTTTTGGGCGACCATGAAGTAGAAAATGCCCTGCGCGTCCATGCGGAGAGTGGCTACCGCCGAGCGATGCGCCTCGGGGCGGAGGTTTTGGCGGAACGTTGCGGGCGCTGCCATGTTCCGAGTGTGCGCATTGCACGATTGTATGCCCACGCGGGAGAGAACGATCAAGCGATGGAATGGCTGCAGAGGGCCTTTGAGCAGCGTGAAACGCCTTTGATGCATCTCAGCGTAGCCTGGGATTGGGACGCTCTGCGCGACGACCCACGCTTCCGGGATTTGCAGCGCCGCGTCGGCTTGCCGGAATGACGGGGGCCGGTAAGTGGCTTACCGGAAATGCCCTAGCCCTCTTGACAAATCCGCTGACTGGATCTAGTCTAAATATAGACTGTGTCTAAATTAAGCACCGAGCTCGAACAGGCGTTCCAGGCGGCTGCCCTGCGGCCCACCGCGCAGCGCTATGCGGTGCTGGAGTTCCTGGCGGAGCACCACGTCCATGCCACGGCGGAGGAGATTTTCGGCGCCGTGAACCGGTACGATCCGCGGGCTTCGCGGGCCACGGTCTATAACAACCTGCGGTCACTGGCCAAGGCGGGGCTGGTACGCGAGGTGATGTCGGAGGGAAAGGCGGCCCGCTTTGACGCCAACTTGCGCCGCCATCATCACTTCATCTGCGAACGCTGTCACACGGTGGAGGACATCCCGTGGTTCGACCTGCCTCACTCGGCGGGACGCGCGGCGCTGGGCGGACGTGAGGTGAGCAAGTACGAGATTGTCTTCCGCGGCGTGTGCCTCCGCTGCCGCAATTCCCAGCCTGAGGGAGGAACCAAATCATGAGCCTTTCCGAGAAGACGTGCATTCCCTGCCGTGAGGGCGTCCCCGCGCTGCGCGGAGAAGAGCTCGAGAAACTGAAAGCGCAAGTCCCCGGATGGCAGGTGGTGGAAGGCCATCATCTGCTAAAGGTGTACACCTTCCCGGACTTTCGGACGGCGCTGGACTTTGTCAACGGGGCGGGCGAAATCGCCGAAACCGAAGGACACCACCCCGACCTGATCCTGTCATGGGGTAAGGTAGAGGTGAAGATCTGGACCCACAAGATCGACGGCCTGACCGAAAGCGATTTCATCCTGGCGGCCAAGATCGAACAGCTTCATCATAAATAAAAGGAGAATCATACATGCTAGGTGTCGGACACAAATTCCCCGCTTATTCCCTGCAGGCCACCGTGAGCCTGGAAAAAGGAAAGGCGTTTCAGACCATCAGCAACGAGGACTACAAGGACAAGTGGAAGGTTTATTTCTTCTGGCCCAAGGATTTCACTTTCGTGTGCCCCACCGAAATCGCGGCCTTCGGTAAGCTCAACAAGGATTTTCTGGATCGCGACGCCCAGATTCTGGGAGGCAGCACGGATAGCGAATTCGTCCACCACGCCTGGCGGATGCATCATGCCGACCTGCGGGACCTGCCGTTTCCCATGCTGGCCGACGTGAAGCGGGACCTCTGTACCGCACTCGGGATTCTGGATCCGCAAGAGGGTGTGGCGCAGCGCGCCACCTTCATCGTGGATCCGCACAACATCATCCGCTTTGTTTCCGTGAACGATCTCTCCGTGGGACGCAATCCGCTGGAAGTGTTGCGCGTGCTGGATGCGCTGCAGACCGATGAACTCTGCCCCTGCAACTGGCAGAAGGGCGAAGAAGCCCTGAAGGTGTCGATCTAGCCAGCCTGCCCCACTGGAGATCTCTATGGAACTGGAACAACTGTTGAATCATGTGCCGGAGTACGCCAAGGACCTGAAGCTCAATCTGGGTTCCATCACCCGGCAGACGGAACTCACCGAACAGCAGACCTGGGGCACGGTGGTTGCCTGCGCGATCGCGGCGCGAAATCCGCAACTGCTGGAAAGCCTGCTGGGGGAAGCGGCGAAGCATCTCAATGAACAGGCGATGTTCGCGGCCAAGGGCGCGGCGGCCATCATGGGGATGAACAATATCTTCTACCGCTTCCGCCACCTCAGCGGCAACGAAAAGTACGCCACTATGCCGGCGCGTCTGCGCATGCAGGTGATCGGCAAGCACGGCAGCGATCCGGCCGATTTTGAGTTGTGGTGTCTGGCGGTTTCGGCCATCAACGCCTGCGGAACCTGCGTCGAAGCCCACGAAAAAGTGCTGCGCGAAAAAGGTGTTACCGAAGAGACGGTGCTGGCCGCGGTGCGAATCGCTTCCACCATTCACGCCCTGGCGGCCGTCTTTGACGCCGAACCGGCCCCGCCGGCGGCTACGGCTTGATGGCTTCGGCAGCCTTGAGTTTCTTCTCGATGCGGGAGATGTAGTCGATGGTTTCGCGGTACGGCGGAATCCCGTTGTATTTGTCCACAGCTTGCGGGCCCGCATTATAGGCCGCCAGGGCGTGGCGCAGCCCGTAGTTGTACTTTTCCAGAAGATCGCGCAGGTAGCGCGTCCCGGCATCCACGTTCTGCACCGGATCGTGAGGGTCCGCGCCGAGCTCCTGAGCCGTGCCCGGCATGAGCTGCATCAGGCCGATGGCGCCCTTCGGGGAAATGGCCGCCGGTTGGAAGCCGCTTTCGGCGGCCATGACACTGCGCACCAGCGCCCGCGGCAGACCGTAGCGGTCGGCGGCGGCGTCGGCCAGTTCCAGCGGGGTGTGCGGCAACGCCATCGCCATGGTGGACGCTTCGGCCGTCAAAACGGCCGCGGGCGCCGCCTCCGGAGCCTGGTACTCTTCGGTTTCAAAGCCGCGCACCATGGCCGATTCCAGCTCCACAAAACCTGTACCATAGTAAAGACGCACTCTGGCTCCGTCCGCCTCGTGCCGGTCCACGTGCAAACGGGCGCCACTGGCGAGCACTGCGTACTCCCCCGCCAAGGCAGTGCCGGCCATCAAGAAGAAAAGTGCCAGTAAACGCATTCGTCCCTGCCAGTATGACGTACTTTATGTCCGAAGCGTGCAGGCGTAGTCCAAAGAAACCGATCTGCTATCTTGGAAGGTTAAACTTTACCCTGGTATGCCGTTTCATATTCAGCCACTCCGCGAATTCCTAGTCCGCCCCAGCCTGCCCGACTCGTTGTCTCGTCTGACTGAGCTGTCCTACAACATCGTCTGGAGTTGGGAACCCATGATCCGCTCGGTGTTCCGCCGCCTCGATCCCGTCCAGTGGCGCGAATGCGGGTACAATCCGGTGCTGCTGCTGGGCCGCGTTTCCCAGGCCACGCTGCAGAAGGCCTCCACCGACCAGCGCTACCTGGCGCTCTACCGTTCGGCTTGCGCTATGTACGATTCGCGAGTCCGCAAGAGTCCCGCGCCGGCCGATGGCAAACTGATCGCCTACTTCTCCGCGGAATACGGCCTGACCGAGTGCCTGCCGGTGTACTCCGGCGGTCTGGGGATCCTCTCGGGCGACCATTTGAAGTCTTCCAGCGACCAGGACTATCCCCTGATCGGGCTCGGCCTGCTCTACCAGCAGGGTTATTTCCGCCAGTTCCTGAATCCCGACGGGTGGCAGCAGGAACGCTATCCGATCAACGACTTTTACACTCTGCCCCTGGAAACGGTGAAAGACGCCGAGGGCCAGGATCTGAAGGTCTCGGTGAAATTGCCCACCGGCAAGGTGTTCATTCAGATCTGGAAGCTCGGCGTCGGACGCATCACCGTGTACCTGCTGGATACCAACATACCGGACAACGTACTGCCGCAGGATCGCGACATCACCGACTCCTTGTATGGCGGCGACATCGACACGCGGATCCGCCAGGAAATCGTGCTGGGGATTGGCGGCATGCGCGCCTTGCAGGCGATGGGACTGAAGCCCACCGTGTTCCATATGAACGAAGGCCACTCGGCCTTCCTGGCCCTGGAACAGGTGCGGCTTTACATGGGCGAGGAAAAGCTAAGTTTCGACGAGGCGCTGGAAGCCGCCCGCGCCAGCAACGTTTTTACAACCCATACCCCGGTTCCGGCAGGCATCGACCTGTTCGATCCCGGCATGATGTACCACTACTTTTCCGAGTACTGCGCCGAAGTCGGCGTCGATTTCCAGCAACTCATGGCATTGGGGCGCCGCAACTGTTTCAACCGCGACGAGCGTTTTTCCATGGCCGTGCTGGCGCTCAGCACTTCCTCCTACCGCAACGCGGTCAGCCGTCTGCACCGCGAGGTCTCCCAGGAGATGTTCCACGATCTGTGGCCGCAACTCCCGCTGTGGGAGGTGCCGGTCACCTCCATCACCAATGGCGTGCACCTGCCGAGCTGGCTGAACGGCACCCTGGCGCAGCTCTACGATCAGTACCTCGACCCCGACTGGCGGGAGCGCTTCAACGACCCCGCCGTCTGGCAACAAATCGAGGAAATTCCGGATGAGGAACTGCTCGAAGTGCACCGGCGGCGCAAGCGGCGCCTGGTGGCGTTCGTGCGCTCGCGCCAGCATTCGTCGGCAATTCGCCGCCAGGCGTCCTCGCTGGAGGTGCGGCGCAGCAGCGAAGTCCTCGATCCCAATGCGTTCACTATCGGTTTCGCCCGCCGCTTTGCCACCTATAAGCGGGCCACCCTGCTCTTCCGCGACGTCGAGCGGCTCAAGCGAATCCTGCTGAATAACGATATGCCGGTACAGATCGTGATCGCCGGCAAGGCGCATCCCAAGGATCAGCCGGGCAAGACTTATATCCGCGAGATCGTGCAGCTTTCGCGCGATCCGGATCTGTGGAAGCACGTGGTCTTCGTGGAAGACTACGACATGAAGGTCGCGCGCGAACTCGTGCAGGGCGTGGACGTCTGGCTGAACAACCCGCGCCGCGGCGAAGAGGCGTGCGGCACCAGCGGCATGAAGGCGGCGATCAACGGGGTGCTGAACCTCAGTATCCTGGACGGCTGGTACGACGAAGCCTACGAAACCTCCGGCGGTTGGGCCATTGGAGAACGCGAACCCTACACCGACGATCAGGACGCCCTCCACGCCAGCGCCATCTACTCGCTGCTGGAAAATGAAATCGTCCCCATGTTCTATGAACGCCGCGAACAGACGCCGCGCGAGTGGATGCGCCGCGTCAAACAGTCGCTCGCCCACATCAGCCCGGCGTTCGATTGCCGCCGCATGGTGCATGAATACATGACGGAGCTGTATGAGCCTGCCCACACCGCGCACCTGCGCATGCGCAAGGCGGACTATGCCCTGAGCCGCGATAAGGCCAAGTGGAACGCGCGCTTCCGCGAGGTGTGGGACCGCGTGCGCTTTGTCGATGGCGGGCCCGGAACAATCAGTTCGGTAATCAGCGGCAAACCCGTCACCGTGCGTGCCACCATCGACCTCGCCGGCCTGGCCCCCAACGATGTGCGCGCCGAGGTAGTGCTGGGAAGGGTGGATTCCAGCGGGCACCTGGAAGAAACCGAGGTCATCGTGCTGCCGTTCGTAGAGCACCAGGGCGCCGCCGCGGTGTTCTCCAAGGATATCCTGCCGGAACGCACCGGACGGCTGGGCTACGCCTTGCGGGTGAGCCCCAATCATTATGACGATCCCCTGACCCGGCCGTGCTCGTCTTTGATGAAATGGAGCTCGGTCGGTTAGACGAATGTAAACTGTCGTGCAAACCATGCCCGTTCCGTGGTACATATGTATTTGAAGCGGTGGCGGGTTCCGACCTGTCGTTTGCCGAGCCTTCGGAACCCCCGTCAAGCCCCTCTGGTAATCCCACGACCCAACCAGCGTCGCGGGGTCTGTCTTGCGGCCTCGTGGGAGCGATCGGCATGTTGACGGCTGCCGCCAGGAATTCTGAACGTAAGTAGCAGCGTTTTTTCCCCCATAAGTACGGAGTAACTTTCCCCATGGACAGCGATCGCAAGTACAGACAGAACGGGTACATGGACTCGGGCGACAGCAAGAGCTTTCGCGACGGCGGGTCCAAACCGCAGGGCCCGCGTCCTCCCTTGGACGTGACCGGCCCCCGTCTCCCCAGGCTGGTGCAGCATGTCGCCGCCTCCCGGTGTTTTAACTGCGCCACCACCCTGCCCCCGGAAACCGATCTGGCCGGCAACTGCCCGAAGTGCAACGCCGAGCTTCACTGCTGCAAACAATGCTCGCACTTCGAGCCCTCCACCCGTTTTCAGTGCCTGAAGCCGATCCCGGTGCGCATCCCGGTAAAGGATAAGGCGAACGACTGCATCTCCTTTAACCCGCGAGTGACCGTGGCGCGCGACGGCACGGCCCAGCCATCGGCGCCGCCGCCTTCATCGGCCTCCAACTCCGGCCCACCGGCATCGCGCAACGCCGACGACGCCCGCAGCGCCTTCGACAAGCTCTTCAAGAAGCTGTAGGACAGGCCGTGGGACAGACCATCGTCTTTCGTGGTCCGTCATGCTTCGTTGGTTGACAGGCGACAAAAGGCGATCGCCTGTCCTACTACGCCACCTTCTTCTGGTACGTCCGTGCCAGTTCCATGTACACGCCCAGATCGCGATCCAGATCCGCCTGCGTGCCATCGAAGTAGAAGTTGCGGATCGGCAGACCGCCCAGATCGCGGCTGATGCGTGGATAAATCGCCTCGCACACGATCCCGTTCATGCAGGTGAACGGGCTGATGTCGATGATCCCCGCCGCCCCCTTCTTCGCCAGGTAAACCACCTTGCCGACATTCAGCACCATCTCGCCGAACGCGCCCTCGCGCGGCAGATAGGGACGGGCGCATTCCAGCACTTCGTAGATATCCGGCTCCTCGCGGCCCACGAAATCGTCCTTGAACACGTCCACCAGCACGTGCTCGTCGTGCTTCTGAACGCGCTTGCGCACCCACGCGCCGAGAGCCTCCAATGTCCATAGCCGGCCTTCCAGTTTGAGCTTCCGGAAGTGCTCCGAATTGGTGTACCAGATCCACTCGACGATATCGCTCAGCCACGCTTCGGCGCCGTATTGTTCCAGAGCCGCCACCAGGTTGTCGTTGCTGAAATTATTCAGCCGACAGAAAATTTCGCCCACGATGCCGATCAGCGGCTGCGATTTGTCGCGCCGCCCTTCCAGCTTGCGGAAACGGTCGCGGCAGCGCACCATGCAAGCGCGCAGCGCCTGCAACTGCACGCCGGGTTCGGCGGGCGTCTGCTCCAGCGTGCGGCAGAGATCGGCCAGCGACTCCTCGTACGTCTGCTCGCTGTCGCCGCGGCGCTCTTCGTAGGGACGCCACATCAGCAGCAGTTTCTGTAAGAGGTCCGCCGCCAGCAACGCGCGCCAGCCCGTGCGTACGAAGGCGCCGGCCAAAGTGCCCAGGCCATCGTACGCGTTCTGGCTGGTGGGAGAAAGGATTTCGACTTCGGCATACCCGTTGGCGTCCAGGATCTGCCGCAGGTACGGCGCGTATTGCCCGAAGCGGCACGGACCTTGCGCCGTCGGCATGAAGAGCGCGATGCGTTTCTTGTCTACGCCCGGGTTCTCCACCACCTTCATGAAGTCGCCCACGGTCACTTTCGCGGGATAGCACTCGTCGCCCGAGGTGTAGCGCGCGCCCAGTTCGCGCGTCCGGTTGTCGGAGGGCGGCGTGGGCTCGGCTTCCAGGCCAATCGCCCGGAAGGCGCTGGCGAATGCGCGCGCGCTGCCATAGGCCATCGGCGGAATGTAGATCCGCTTTCCCTTTAGTGGGTGGTCCCCGGTAGTGACCGGGTCGCTGCCTGGGGTATCGCCGGCGCCTTCGCTGACGGCTCGTCCGTCGTAGATTGGTAGCATCTCAGAATTCCTTTGCTGTCGAGGTAGGCTTCGCACCGCGTCATGTAGCCGGCGTCGTTGCCGTGGCCGTCAAACTGCAAGATCAGCAGGGGCGCACCCGCCGCTTCGCGCGCGAAGTGCTTGATGTAGCTGTCCGGCCCGCACTTGAAGTTGGTCAGGTAGATCATGTGCAGGTTGGGCTTTTCCGAGGCGATGCGCGCGGCTTCCAGAATCTTGCGGCCCGAAATCCAGAACATGTTGGCGTGCAGTTCACTCAGCGGCTCGTTCCCGGTTACCAGGAAATCCAGCGGAATCACGTTGGCCCCGTAGCGGTGGCGCAGTTTGCGCGGGATGTCGCAGTTCACGCCGCGATCGTACATGTTGTACCCGCGCCCAGCCAGTACGATTCCCGGTTCGCCGCTGGCTTCCAGCGTGGCCAGGGCTTTTCGCCCCGCCGCCATCAGGCGCTCCCCGAACTGGCGCTGCTCGGTATAAGCGGCGTCCACCGCGCGGTCGCTGGCGCGCCTGCTCACGCCCACGCGGCGCATGGTCTCGGCCAGAGCTCTCTTGATCTGCTCCGGTCCCAGGCGGAAATGCAGCGTCGGCGTCAGGAACTTGGGCGCATGCGCCTCCAGGCCGGGCGCCGATTTCAGCACCCACGGCAGCGTCTGGTTCCACGGGCAGTAGTGCGACGCGCAGCCATCCTCGCCCGCCTCCGCGTCGGCCATCACGGGCAGCCAAACGTAGTCCACTCCCGCCGTAGTCAGCGCCTGCACATGCCCGTGCGCCACCTGCACCGGGTAACAGGGCTCGGCCACGGATAGTTCGATACCACCCGCCGAAATCCGCGGATCGGTCACCGGCGAGAGCACCGTCTCCAGCCCCAGTTCCGTGAAGTAGCGTTTCCAGAACGGCAGCCGGTCCAGCATCGACATGGCGCGCGGCAGGCCGATCTTGAACTTGCCGCCCGTCCCCGACGGCAGTGCTTCCAGCAACTCTTCGCGGTAGGCGAACAGGTCGTCGATCACCGGCTTTCGCCCCGTCGCGGAAGGCTTGCGGAACTTGTCGGAGCACTTGTCGCCCCAGAAGCTCTTCTGCCCCTCGATGACGAATTCCTTCATGTCGCACAGGTTGCTGCACGCCTTGCAAACGAAATCGCGCGTCGTCAATTCCAGCTTGTGCAGATCGTAGCCGCGGAAGCGGCTCTCGCCCTGCGTCGCCACATGCCACTGCCGCGCGATCAGCGCCATGCCGATCGCCCCCATCACCCCGTTGTACGGCGGCACCGTGATCTTCTTCCCCAAAAGGCTGGCGAACGCCGCCGTAACCGCGTCGTTGTACGCCGTCCCGCCCTGGAAGTAAATTACTTTGCCGATCTTGCGCCCGCGCACCACCCGGTTCAGGTAGTTCAGGGCGATGGAGTAGGCGAGGCCGGCCACCAGGTGCGGCACCGTCTCGCCCTTGTGCATCCACCCGGTGACGTCGCGCTCCATAAACACCGTGCAGCGCTCACCGAGCCGCGTGGGACTCTGCGCGCTCAGTGCCAGACGCGCGAATTCCCCCTTGATGCTGATGCCCAGCTTCTCCGCCTGCTCTTCCAGGAACGAGCCCGTGCCCGCCGCGCAGGCCTCATTCATGGCGAAATCCACCACCACGCCGTTTTCGATGGAGATGAACTTCGAATCCTGCCCGCCGATCTCGAAAATCGTGTCCACCGGCTCCCCACCCAGCGTTTTGCTGATGTGGATAGCCCCCGTCTTGTGCGCCGTGATTTCGTCGTTCACCACGTCCGCGCCCACGAACTCGGCGATCAGTTCGCGCCCGCTTCCGGTGGTCCCCACGCCGCATATTTGCAGCCGGCTGCCCCAGATCCGCTCGACTTCGGCCAGTCCCTGCTGCACCGCCTCGATGGGCCGCCCCGCCGTGCGCAGATACACATCGTGGATCACCGTGCCGAACTCGTCAATCGCCACCACGTTGGTCGATACCGACCCGATATCCAGCCCCAGGTACGCCGCAATCGGTTGATCGTTGGGTGGCGGCACGTAGACCCCGACCCGGTCGCGCAATTGCACCACGTTCTCCGTGGAGAGCGGCCTGGTGTCCTGAATGCTCTCTTCCACATCGTGCTGCCGCAGGCGGTGTACATCCAGAATGGAGCGTTTGCGCTGCTCCTCAGCCTCCAGGATCGCCGTGCCGATGGCCCCGCACCAGGCATACTCCGCGGGCACGAATAGCTGCTCCGCGGTCAGCGAGAACGCCTCGCGCAGCGCCGCCACCACTCCCGCATTCTGCGACACCGCGCCGATCAGCGCCACTTGCGCCGCCACCGGCCGCCCCTTCACTACGGAACTCTTGAAGTTGCGCGCCACCGCATCGCACAACCCGCGCAGGATCTCCGCCGGCGAATACCCCTTCTGCTGTGCGTGGATCATGTCGCTCTTGGCGAACACGCTGCACCGTCCCGCGATGCGCGCCGCGCAACCCGCGCCGCACACCAGTTCGCCCACCTCTTCCACCGAGTACTGCATGCGCAGCGCCTGCTGGTCGAGGAACGATCCCGTGCCCGCGGCACACTCGCCCGAGCGGTCGTAATCCTGAATTCCGCCGTTCTCCAGCCGGATGTACTTGGAACTCTCCCCGCCCAGTTCGAAGACCGTGCGCACCTGCGGGTACCAGGTGGCGATCATGCGCGCGATCGCCTTGAATTCGTTTTCGAAGAACAGGCCGAGCACCTTGGCGATGGTCCGGCTCCCGCTGCCCGTCACGCGTATGCCTTCCACCCGGTCCTCCGGGACGATTTCATACAGCTCCCGCAGCAGGTCGTAGGTGGATTGGATCGGGCTTCCGGAGATTCGCCGGTAATCGGATAGCAGCAGCGGACGGTCGTCCAGCGAGATCAGGCGGAACTCAGGACGTGCCGCGCACACCGCTTCCAGCGTCGCCCGGTCCGCCGGTTTACCCAATGCGGCGAGCTTCAGGCTGATCGCCCCGATGTCCAGACCGATATTGATGCCCATTTTGATCCAGTTTAGCCCGAACCGTGCTTTGTTTCACGTGAAACAGACCCGAATAGCCGAATCGAGCATCGATCTGCGGTTTAAAGGGGTTAAGCGGGACGGATTTCCCCCCGGGCCGTGCCGGTTTTTCCAGCTCTGGCTTTTGGGGCCTAATCCACGCTATAATAAGGGGATGCAAGGTCCACAAACGATTAATGAGTTGTACTACTGTTTGCGAAATAAGCCGGATGGACCGATTTCTGTACTGACAACGAACTCCTACGTTGTCGGTGAATACGATGTGCGGACCGGAGATATCCGGTGGGGACGGGTCGTTCTGGCCGGCCAGAAAGTACAGATCCAGAACTACCTGCACCGGCACTTTCCGCCGACCGCTCCTGCCTCCACTCAGAAGTCTCAAATCGTTGCAGCGTAACTGCTTTTAGCGCCGCCACGCCCAAGAGGGAGCGCCCAGACTCCGAGGATATTCATGGCCGAAAAGAAGAAGAAAAAAGAAGACACCGAAGTCCCTGCCCCCGTGGCGGTGGTCGCCAAGCCGGCAACTCCCCCCAGAAAAATCAAGATTCCCAAGCTCGCCAAAAGCGGCAAGTCGCGCTTGCCCCGCAAGCAGAAGAAAGCACAGCAAAAACTGGCCGCGGCAGCTTCCCGCAAGTAGCGTGGCATAAGGCTCCGCCTTGTGCATCCGGGCGGTTAGCCCGGACGTGCCTCCCGGTGGCATCATGCCGGCCCTGAGAGATATCATGGCTCTTAGCCAACCCTCGGACGCCGATGGCACACTTCCACGCAGTAATGGCCGTGATGTTGTACTGCTTTGCGGCGAACGGGCAGGAGAATCCGGAGCGCATCCTCCAGCAGGCCATTGCCTCCCACCAGGCCGGCCAGACCGAGCGCGCCATTTCGCAATACCGGGCATACCTCAAACTCCGGCCCGATTCGGTGGACGCCCGCTCCAATCTCGGCGTGGTCCTGGCCAGCACCGGACGTTACCGGGAGGCGATCACCGAGTATCGGGAAGCTCTCAAAGGCCGTCCTCAAGATCCGCACATCCGGTTGAACCTGTCCCTGGCGCTGTACAAGCTGGGGGAGATTTCCGATGCCGCGGCATCGCTCTCCGCTCTGCATAGCGCGCAACCCGCCGATCGCCAGGTCATGCTGCTGCTGGCCGACTGCTGGCTGCGGCAGGGGGAGGACCGTAAGGTGATCGACCTCCTTACGCCGGTGGAAAAACTGGACCAAAGCGACCCGGCGATCGCCTATCTTCTGGGGACGGCCTTGTTGCGCAATAAGCAGATCGATCGCGGACAACTGCTGATCGATCGCATCCTGCGCAACGGCGATTCGGCGGAGGCTCACCTGTTACTGGGAACCGCCAAGTTGAATGCGAGGGAATCCGAGGCGGCGATCGCCGATTTCGAAAAAGCCGCCCAGTTGAACCCGCAACTGCCCGACGTCTACTCGTACCTGGGCCGCACCCACCTTCAGACCGGCGACACCGCCGCCGCCCGCCTGGCCTTCCAGAAGGAACTGGAACAGAATCCGAACGATTTCGAGTCGAATCTGAACCTCGCCGTGCTGCTGAAGCAGGATCAGGATTACCCGGGGGCCATCAAGCTCCTGGACCGGGCGTTGCGCGTTCGCCCGGGCGAAATGCGCGCGCGGTTTCAGGTCGCCGCCGTCAACCTCGCCGCCGGCCGGCTCGAGCAGGCTCTGGCCGGGTTGGAAGCGATCGTCAAGCAGGCTCCGCAGTTCGTCGAGGCGCACATTTCCCTGGCTGCCGTCTACTACCGCTTGCAGCGCAAAGCCGACGGCGACCGCGAGAAGGCGCTGGCGCAGAAGCTGACCCTGCAACAGCGCGCCGGACAGTCCCAGGAGAAGATTCCATGAATCGCGCGCTCCTCCCGTTGGCCTTCGCCACCTGTGCCGTCTGGCTGCTGGCTCTGGCATACGCCCGGCCTCCGCAGCCCCCCAGGCGCCCTGGCTTTGTGGACGTCGCACCGCAGTCGAAAATTCCCTACACCTCCAAGAACAGCTTCACCGACCGGAAATATTTCCCCCAGCCGATGTGCGGCGGGGTGGCCACCTTCGATTTCGACAACGATGGCAGAACCGATATCTTCTTCACCAACGGCGCCAAGCTGCCCGATCTCAAGAAGGTGGATCCGTCTTATTACAACTGCCTCCTGCGCCAGAAGAGCGACGGCACCTTCGAAGACGTAACGGTTAAAGCGGGCCTCACCGGAGAGCGGCTCGATTTCAACTTCGGCGTGGCGGTGGGGGATTACGACAACGATGGCTACGAAGATCTCTTCATCTGCAGCATCGGCAGGAACGCCCTGTACCACAACAACGGTGACGGCACCTTCACCGATGTGACCGCCGCCTCCGGCATCGGCGGCAAGCCGGCCGACACCCTCAGCATCGCCGCCGCATGGTTCGATTACGACAACGACGGGCTGCTCGATCTGATCGTTTCCAACTATACCGTGTGGACCCCGAAGACGGACGCCCGCTGCATGATGAGCGACAAAGACTATTACTGCGATCCGCGGCGATATCCCAGCGTGCCCTCCCGGCTGTACCGCAATCTGGGCAACGGCAAGTTCGAGGATGTGACGGTCAAGTCCGGGTTCGCCGCGGCGCCTGGCAAGGGCATGGGCGTCTCCATTGCCGACTTCAACAACGACGGCTGGCTGGACGTCTTCATCGCCAACGACACCGAGCCCAACTCCCTGTTCATCAATCGGAAAAACGGCACCTTCGAGGAGAAGGGGCTGGAACTCGGTGTGGCCTACAACGATAACGCCCAGGTAGGTTCTTCCATGGGTTCCGATGCCAACGACTTCAACAATGACGGGAAAGACGATATTTTCTACAACAACCTGACGGGCCAGGTCTGGCAGCTGCTACGCAATCGCGGCGACTTGTTCGAGTACTATTCCTCGCTTGCCAGGATCCAGAAGTTGAGTATGAACTACTCGGGATGGAGCACCGGCTTCATCGACTACAACAACGACGGCTGGAAAGACATCTACTCGGCGAACGGCGACGTGGACATGGTGAACGCCAAGTCGCCGCAGCACGACACCATGTTCGAGAATGTGGACGGCAAATCGTTTGTGGACGTCTCCGAAGAGATGGGCAAGGACTTTTTGCGCAAAGGCTACCAGCGCGGCTCGGCATTCAGCGATTTGAACAACGACGGAGCCCTGGACATCGTGGTCACCTCACTGAACGAGCGTCCGCGCATCCTGATGAACACGGCCGGCACCGGCAACCACTGGTTGGTGCTGAACCTCATCGGGCACAAAAGCGCGCGCGACGCCATCGGAGCCAAGGTCAAAATCACCACCGCCAGCGGCCGTGTCTTGTACAACCACGTAGCCATCAGCGTCGGCTTCATGGCCTCCAGCGATAAGCGTGTGCATTTCGGCCTGGGCGCGGAGAGCAAAATCGATTCCCTGGAAATTCGCTGGCCCAGCGGAATTCAGCAGACTCTCAAGGGTATTGCGGCCGACCAGTTCCTCACCGTGGACGAGCCCCAAAAATAAGAACCGCTCCCGACCCCGGGGTACCTCCTGGGTCGGGAGCGGTTGAGTTGCCCTACAGTCCTTACTTGCTTAGAAGATAAACTTCACCGCCAGCTGAATTACACGGTGTCCGTTCTTCTGGGTCACAAAGCCGAAGTTCGGCGTGTTGAGCTGACCGGTGGTGCCGTTGAAACCCAGTGTCAGGTTGTTATTGCCGTTGAAGGACCAAAGCGGGTGGTTAATGAAGTTGTACCCGTTGGCCCGGAACTGCAGCTTCATCTTCTCCTTGATGGGGAAGTTCTTGAAGAGCCCCAGATCCATGTTGAAGAAAGCCGGTCCGTAGATCACCGGCAGAGTGGTGGGACCATTCTGGCCGATTTGCGTCGGGAAGGCGAAGCAGCTCTGGTTGATGTACTCGTGGGGCTGCAGATTCGACCTCGGATCGCAGGTCAGCAGCGGGTTCAGCTGGATATTAGGGGTCCCCAGCAGCGACGTGCCGCTTACGTTGAACGTGGTGCCGGGGATCTTATAGCTGTTGAGGTTCAGGCCGAAGTTTTGACCTCGTTGTCCGGTGAGGTTGACTCCGCTCTGCACCTGCGTGATGCCGGAAATCTGCCACCCGTTGGCGAGCCCGCCGGCCAGCTTGTTGCCCTTCACCGGATTGCCCAGCTCGATGGAGTAAGCGAGGTTGAAGATGTGCGTGCGGTTGCTGCTCTGCACGCTGTAGTTGTTCCTCAGGTTGAACGAGTCGAGGGCGACGTTGTTGAACCCCAGCGCTTTGGCGAAGGCGTAGTTCGCGCTGAGCGTGTAATGGCCCCTGGATCGCGCCCACGTGGTCTGCAGGGAGTTATAGTTGGCGTACGCGTTGTTGGTGGCCAGGTTGATGTTGGAGTACGCTTTGATCGGCCGGAAGTTGTTCGCCGTGAGGCCGTTGGGATCGACCCCTCCATTGTTGGAGGAGAGCATCGCGCCGATCGGCACCAGGTTGACGTTGTAGCCCTGTCCGCCCGCGGTGTTGAGCAGGTTGCTGCTTTGGTTGCCGACGTAAGCCATTTCCAACATGCTCGACCACGGCAGGCGCTGCTCGATGGTGAAGCTGTAACTCGTCGTCAGCGGCTGCTTGTCATCGGTCTTGTCCACCGCGCCCGGAGAGAGCGCGGCGCTCGCGAAGTTCAGCGAGTCCAGTGAACTCGCCATGAGGGGCGTGCCGCCCGTTACCCACGGCGAAGGGCCCGGCCCCTGATTGCTGCCGAGCGAGATGGTCTGCACGCCGGCGGCGACATCGAGGCCGGTGGTGAACTGTCCGGAGTGGAAGCTATACATGCCCCATCCGCCGCGGAGCACGGTGTTGCCGTTGCCGAAAACATCGTAGGCCGCGCCGAATCGCGGCTGGAAGAACATTCCACGCGTCGGGAATCCGCCCATCGGAACACTGGAGCTTCTCTTATTCCAGATGAATCCGCAATACTGGGTGGGCACGCAGGCGGTGTTGTACTGGCTGGGATCCCAGATGGAGAATCCGTAGCCCAGCCTGTCTATCCAAGGCGTGAAGTGGGTGAAGCGCATGCCGAACTCAACCGTGAGCTGCTTGTTCACCTTCCAGGAATCCTGGAGAAAGCCTTCATAGGTGTCGTAGGCGATGTCGTTGACGCGGTTAAACGAATTCTGGCTGAAACCACTGAGATTGCCTATCAACATATCGGCATAATCGTTGCCAATGCTGTTGGAGTTGCCGTTGGAAAGAGTCATAGTTCCGTTCGTGGCACTGCTCGCCGGCTGGGCGTTGCGGATGTACTCAAAGAAGATCCCCGCCTTCAAGGTGTGCCTGCCCCAGACCTTTGAAACGGTATCGCTGAAGCTGGGCATCCACTTGTTGGCATACAGGCCCGCCGCCGGACCGCCAACCTCGAAGCCCCCATAGTTGTAGATTTTAGCGGCTTCCGAGCCACCCTGCAGGTTCGGAATCTGTTTGACTCCGTTCTTGTACAGGAGTTGGTATTTGAAACCGACCGTAGCCGGGTCCACCTTTGTTGGATCCTGGAACACGTTCGGAAAACCGATGAAGGTATACCCGAAGACGAACTCATTGGTCATGGTGGGACTGAAAACGTGCGTCAGGGAAGCCGTAATCGAGTCGGAACGGTTCTTGCCTATGACCGGCGTCGGGTAGGGAAGCTGTTGCGTAACCGTGTTGGCCCACAACTGAACCGGGAATGGCTGCTGTTCCCGCTGAAGATTGTACCGGACAAACAGCTTCGTGGAGTCGCTGATGTTGTAGTCCACGCGCGTCATCCATTGCTGGTTGGGCTGATTGAAGGTCAGATCGTTGGTCCAGTTGTACCCGCCGGTGGCGTTGGGATCCGAGTTCGGCGCCGGATACAGCTTCATCATCGCCAGCATGCTTTGATCGATCGCCTGCGCGGGGATGATTCCGCCGGGGTAGAGCGCGGCGTTCTTCGCGTTGATCTGGCCCGAGGGTGCGCCGGAGGCCGTCTTGTTGCCCAGTTTGGCGAGTTCCGCCGGCGAGAAGTTGCCCGCGAGCATCCCCGGCGTGGGAACCTCCGAGGACATCAACCCCGTATCGAGCACCTGGTAGAAATATTCGTATCCGGTAAAGAAGAAGAGTTTCTGGTGACTCTTGTTGAAGTTGGTGCCGGGGATGAACAGCGGGCCGCCCAGTGTGCCACCCGGGTAGTAGTACTTGTTCTGCGGCCGGGGTTGTCCGCTGACGTTGGAAAGCCAGTCGTTGGCGTTCAGAACGTAGTTCCTGGCGTAGAGGAATCCCGACCCGTGGAACTTCTGGCCGCCCGATTTGGCCACCGAGCTGAGCACCGCCGGACCTTTCTGATTTTCGGCGCTGAAGTTGGACATGGTGATCTTGAACTCGGCGATCATATCCGCGTTGGGATTGACCGGCGTGTCGCAGTTGCAGCCGGGGTCGGAAACGTGCGCCCCGTCCGCCGTGATGTCCAACGTGTTGCTGGGAAGCCCATTGTACGCAAAGGCGCCGTTCAGCGGGCTTTGGCTGCCGGCGTTGCCGTTGGCATTGATGCCGATCGTGCCCCCGTTGTAGTTCGCGGCGTTGGTGGTTCCGTTGGAGATGCCGAACCCGGGCATCATCTTGATGAACTCGGCGGCGTTGCTTCCCACCTGGACGAAGTTCTCCAGTTGTTTGACGCTCAGGGTCGACGACTTTTCACCCGAGTCGATGGCGGCCAGCAGGTCCGCCGTGCCGGTCACCTGGACCGTCTCGGTAGCGCTGCCAATCTTCAGTGTCACGTTGACATTGCGCTTCTCGCCGCCGCCAAGCGCGACGCCCGATTCCTTGTAGCTTTCAAAGCCCGCCATGCTGACGGAAAGTTCGTACGTGCCCACCGGAACGGAGGCGAACGTAAAATACCCTTGACTGTTGGTGGTGGTGTCGCGGAGAGAGCCGGACCCCTCGTCGCGGAGCCGTACAGTGGCCTGCGCGACAAGTCCCTGTGACGGATCGGACACGACCCCGGTTAATGTTGCGTAAATCGATTGGGCTGGAAGGATTGCGGCAAAGGCGCAAAGCAACGCGAATACCGCAAGGAACTGCCTGGGACGAATCATCAACTACCCCCTTAATAGATTTGTACTAAACCCACCCAGATGAAATTCTCCTCCTGTTCGCTCCCGGATACAAGGGTAAAGATAGATTGAGGCCTTGAAGTGATGGGTTTAGAGTAGCCTTCGGTTGGCTTTTTCTGCCGCGCGAGGACCGTCCACCCTTCACGGGTCCCGGCCTACCCTGCCCGGGCCGGCCCTCGCGTAGGAAATCCAGACAAATCGGTCTGTTAATCCGGCACGTTTCCCAAATAAAAATAGATAACTCCTTTGTTCTAAGCATGGCCCCCCCCGTGCATTGCTCCCTTCCGAAGGAGAAGTCTCTCTGATGAGCGATCCATCTACTTATTGGCTAACCATCACCAACGCCGCACTCGGCGTGGTCGTCCTGATCTGTTGCGTCGCCGTTGCTATCGGCGTATTTCAGGAAATCGTCGCGAAACGCAAGAAAGTGGCTGCCATGTCCAAAATCGACCGCGAGGTCTCCGATCTCGTTGCGTCGTTCGAGGACGGCCATGCATTCCATCTTCCCCAACTCGGTCTCACCATGGCCGATGGCGGCGAAGAACTCGGGAAAAAGGAAGAGAAGTAACCGCCATGACCTGCCCGTTTCTCAAAGAAGCCCAGGTCAAGTATTGCCAGACGTCCTCGGTCCGGAAACTCATTCCCATCGCGGCGGCGGCCCGGGCCGACGAGAAGTGTTCCTCCCTGGGGTATCTCGCCTGCCCGGTGTACCGCGCGCAATCCGCGGAACCGGCCGTGGACGGTCATTGCCCCTACCAGGGTGAGTCGCTGATGCAGTACTGCGGCGCCGCGCCCGTCGCCAAAATGATCCCCTACAGCGAGAGCCAGATCTCGCGCTGCGGAAGCGATCGCTTCCGCTACTGCGAACTCTACCTTTCGATGGCCCATCCTGGCGAGCCCGCCGCCGATGACGTCGATGGCATTCCGTTGCCCGAATGGCTCCGCTACTCGGCCAACCACATGTGGCTGGATATCGGTGAAGACGGCGTCTGTCACGCCGGCATCGACGCCTTTTTGAGCCGTGCCCTCGGCGAGGCCGAACGCATCAGCTACGTCTGGCAGCGCGGCCGGCACCGGGCCACGGCGGTGATTACGGTGAACGGGGTGGATCACGAAGTGGTGTTCCCCAACCCGTTCCTGCTGACCAATTGCAACCTCTATTTGCGCGCCGACCCTTCGCGTCTGATTGCCGAACCCTACACCGGCGGATGGCTTTTCGAGGGTGTGCCCGCACCGGAAACGTCCGAAAACCTCCTCCAGGGCGCCGCCGCGCGCCAGTGGATGGAGCTGGAGCAACACCGCATCAACGAGTTCCTCCAACAGCAACCGGGCCCCTACGGGCCGATGGCGGCCGATGGCGGCCTGTTCGCCCCCGGCCTCTCGCGCCACCTGGGCCGCGACCGGATGCTGGCCCTGTTCCATACATTTTTCTCGCCCTACGCGAGTCGAAAGAGCTAACCGTGAAACTTCGCGGAACCATCATATTTTTGATCGGCGTACTGGCCGCCCTGGGAGCGGGCTGGGCCGGATTCCCACGCCTCATCTATCAAACCCACCAGCAGCCGGTCGATTTCAGCCACCAGGTGCACGCCGATAAGGCGGGGGCCAAGTGCGACGACTGCCATGCGTTTCGCGCCGACGGCACCTTCGCCGGCGTCCCCACGCTGGATAAATGCGCCGGCTGCCATGCCGCCGCCATGGGATCCACCGTGGCCGAAAAGAACTTTATCGACCGCTACGTGACGCCGGGCCGCGAGCCCCAATGGCTGGTCTACGCGCGCCAACCCGAGAACGTCTACTTCTCGCACATTACTCATACCAAACGCGGCAACTTGAAATGCGAGCAATGCCACGGCAACCAGGGGACCAGCAACACCCTGCCGCCCTACCAGCAGGACCGCATCAGTGGCTATTCGCGCGATATCTGGGGACACGCCGGACGCCCCGCCATGACCATGGATGCCTGCGTGGCCTGCCACCGCCAATCGCACCTGGAACACAGTTGCCTGGATTGCCACAAATGAGCCAGTCACAAATGAATAATTCACGTCGAGACATCTTCAAATTCGCGGGCGGCGCCGTGGCGGGCGCACTCTTCACGCCGGCCCCGTGGCGCCTGATCACGGATAGCGCGCTGTGGAGCGAGAACTGGCCCGGTATTCCGCGGCCCGCGCGCGGCGAGATCCGCGCCAAATTCACCAATTGCGCCCTCTGCCCCGCCGGTTGCGCCGTGCGCGCCCGTTGCGTCGGGGATCAACCGGTGTCCCTTGCCGGAGTTGGCGGCGGCCTGTGCCCCTTCGGCATCACCGCCCATCACCTCCCCTACCACCCGGCGCGCCTCAGGCAGGGACCAATCGAAGAGGCCACCGCCGCGGCCGGCAAGCGCGGCGGCAACGCCATTGCCGTCCTCGATCTCAATCCCGGACGCACCGTCTCCTGGACCTACCGCCGCGCCATGTCCTCCATGAAGGGCATCTACCTCGCGCCCGAATCCCAGCCGGTGGCATACGACCTCTCCGCCGCCAAAACCGTACTCAGCATCGGCGCGCCCCTGCTCGATGGTTGGGGCACTCCCTCCAAGGTCAGCTCCGCCCGCCGCAACTTTCACCTGATCCAGGCCGAGGCGGTCGAATCGCGCACCGCCATGATGGCCGATGAGTGGATCCCCATCGCGCCCGGCGGCGAGAGCGCCTTCGCCCAATCCGTCCCCGGCCTCGCCTTTGCGAAGGACCTCTCTGTTGTGATTGGCGATGCTCCCGAAATCCCGGAAATCAATCGCCGGATCGGCGCTTACGGCAAGACCGTCTTCGCGCGTCCCGAAGCGCCCGTGCCCGACGCGTGGAGCACCGGTGCGGCCGCCGTCACCGAACTCGACGAGGTGCCCGATCATTCCATCGGCGTGCTTCTCATCGACGAATCGTCCGCCGTGAGCTATATCCCCTGGCACCGCATCCAGCGGAAGCTGGTGCTGGACAATCCGCTGGTGGTGACCTTTGCCGCCACCCGAGGCGGCTACGCCCGCTACGCGCAATACGCACTGCCCACCGCAGTTTACCCCGAAGTGCTCGACGACATCGCGCCGGCCGTGGATTCTATCCACCCCACCTTCCGGCTCTCGGTTCCGCTGGTGAAGCCGCCCTCGGGCCTGGTGAATCCGGCGGATTTCGTCGGCGCGCTCGCCGGAGTACCAGCCACGAACTCGCTCCGCGAACGCGCCGACGCGATCCACAAGTCCGCCAAGGGAGCCGTCGTCACCTACGCCGACGGGAAAGAGACGCCGGTCAAAGATCTCACAGCCGATGCATTCTGGAAGTCCCTGAACGAGGGCGCTGCCTGGAAGTGGGCCGACGCCACCCCGCGTGCGGCTGCCCCAAGCCGGTCCAAAACCCGCCCCGGGGAAGATCTCGAATCGGCGGCCGATCTACCTCTCGTCGCCATCGGCGAGCCGCATAGTCCCGGGCTCATTTCCCCGCTCATGACCAAGCTCTACCAGGAATCCAACCTCCGCCTGGCGCCCAACCGGGTGGCGCTCCATCCCAACGATGCGCGCGCCGCCAACCTATCCAATGGCGCTCGCGCCACGCTGCAAACGCTCCTCGGCAAGTGCTCGGTAGAGGTGACCGTGGACCCGGGCGTCCCGCCGGGCGCGGTACAGGTGGGTTCTTCCCCTGGAATTCAGGACGTGTGCGGCCCCGCCGCCCGCGCCAAGGTGGTGAGAGCATGACGTCCGCAAACCACAAGGCACCGGCTGCCCGTTACGGCATGAGCATCGATGTCGACCGCTGCAACGGTTGCGGCTCCTGTATGGTAGCCTGCGCCGTGGAAAACAATGTCCCGCCGGCCGCCGCCGGCGCCACCGACCGTACCGGCCTTACCTGGATTCGCGTCTTCAAGATCGATAACGGCGCCGAGGGCGCCGGCCGGCGCTCCGCCTTCGTCCCCGTCCTCTGCCAGCATTGCGGCAAGGACGCCCCCTGCGTCAGCGTCTGCCCGCAACAGGCGGTGGATGTCGACCCGGCCACCGGAATCGTCGGCCAGATGCCCGAGCGCTGCCTCGGTTGCCGTTACTGCATGGCCGCCTGCCCCTACCACGCCCGCTACTTCAACTGGTGGGATCCGGCTTGGCCCGCCGGCATGGAAAAGACCCTCAACCCGGACGTCGCGCCGCGCATGCGCGGCGTGGTGGAAAAATGCAACCTGTGCCACGGGCGCTGGCACGCCGCCAAGGCTAAGGCGGTGGCTAACGGCAAGACCGAAATCGATCCGGCGGATTACATCCCAGCCTGCGTGGAAGCCTGCCCCAACGGCGCCATCCAATTCGGCAACCTGAACGATTCCGCCACCGCGACCGCGCAAAGCGCTCACCAGTCGGGCAGTTTCCGCATGTTGGAATCGCTCGGCACCGATCCTAAGATCTACTATCACTCTAAAAAGAACTGGGTGCGCGAGATCTCCAGCGCCCCACGTCCGGGCACCGCAAAGGAGACCTCCCGTGGCTAACCAAATGGACAAAGAATTCATCACCCGCGGTGTCCGCCGTTGTTCCACGCCGCGCTTCCTGCTGTGGCTTGCCCCATGGGTTGCCCTGCTCCTTTTCGGCGCGTATTCCGCCGGTCTGTGCCTGGTCAAGGGCTTGAACCAGACCAACATGGACAACCGCTACGCTTTCGGACTGTGGATTTTCGTGGACCTCACCATCATCGCCCTGGGCGCCGGCGCCTTCTTCACCGGCTTCCTGCTCTATATCCTGAAGTTCAAAGAACTCAAGGCGGTGATCAACAGCGCGGTGGTCATCGGCCTGGTCTGTTATAGCGGGGCAATGTGCGCCCTGATGGTGGATGTGGGACAGCCGCTGCGCGCCTGGTTCACCTTCTGGTATCCGAACGTGCACTCCATGCTGACCGAGGTCACGTTTTGCATCAGCTGCTACCTCTGCGTGCTGTTTATCGAATACGTCCCCATCGTGCTTAAGAACCGCAAGCTGCGCGACATTCCCTCCTTTCTGGTTTTCGAGTTCGAACTCCACAAACTGATCTACGTGCTGGCCGGTGTGGGCACCTTCCTTTCGTTCTTCCACCAGGGTTCGCTCGGCGGCCTCTACGGCGTGCTCCGCGGACGCCCCTTCGCTTTCCGGGAGGGCATTCTGGTGTGGCCGTCCACCTTCTTCCTCTTCATCCTTTCGGCCGCCGCCGTGGGTCCCAGTTTCCTGATTCTGACCACCTGGATGGTGGAGACCATCACCGGCAAGCGCCTGGCCAAAGACCGCGTCTTCCTGCTGCTGGCCCGCATCTCCGGCATCCTGCTCTCCATTTACGTGCTGGCCAAGACGGTGGACACTCTGATCTGGATCAACCGCACTTCGCCGGCCCTGGGCTTCACCGCCTCGCAATACTACGATTGGAAACCCTTTGGCACGTGGATTCTGTTCGCCGAGATCGTGCTCTGCGGTCTGGTGCCGGCGCTGATTCTGCTCACCCCGCGACTGCGCGCCCGGCGCGCCTGGCTGATTCCGGCGGCGGCGCTGGCCTGCTGCGGGGTGGCGCTCAACCGCTACGTACAGACGGTGCAGACAATGGCGTTGCCCACGCTTTCTTTTGACAAATTCCTCAGCTACACACCAAGCTGGCAGGAGGTCGGGACCTTCCTCGGCGTCCTCGCCTACGGTGTGCTGGTGTACTCGTTCTCATTCCGCTACTTCCAGGTCTTTCCGGAAGAGCGCGAACTCAAAATTGAGGTACGGCGCCGGCAGGAAGAAGAAGAGCCCGTCCTCGCAGGGAGATTCTAAATTATGTTTCCGTGGAACTACGGTTTTCACTTCGGCGCCGCCAGCTACATTTTCCTGGGCGCTTTCTACACCGTGCTGGTGGTGGTGGCCACTACCGTTCTGAAGGCCCTCTGGCGCTCGCATTCCGCCTTAAGCAAGGGCAGGGCGGAGGACATCCGCTGGCACTCGGACTTTCACGATCTGTCCGCCGCCGACCGCTCCTGCCGGCACGTTCTGACCGGCGAGTTTGCCAGCCGTGAATGCCCCCATGCCTTCGACTGCCGCGAGTGCGAGACGCACGCCAAGCTGATTGCCGTGCACCCTCTGGCGCAAGCCGATGAAGCCGAAGCCGACATTTTCGGCATGTCGTTCCCCCTCGACCGCATGTATCATCGCGGTCACACCTGGGCGCGCCCCGAAGCCGATGGCACGGTCANNGGATCATGCGTGCAGACCAACGGCACGGCGTTCCGCATCCACAAGCGCGAAGCCGACGTCCGCGTGCTCTCGCCGGTGGATGGCGAAGTGGTGGAAACCGGCGGAGTCGATCGCGGTTTTTTCTTCCGCGTGAAGCCGCTCGCCGGATCCATCGACATGACGCATCTGCTGCGCGGCGCCGAAGTGAAGCCCTGGCTGATGCGCGAACTGGAACGCCTCCAACTGGCCCTCACCATGGAAGGCGCCTCCCTGCCAAGCCTGGCCGATGGCGGCGTACCGGTGGCCGACATCGCGGCCGCTTATCCCCGGACCGATTGGGACGCCGTCTGCGGCGAGATGTTTTTGGAACCGTAAAGCATTTGGCCACAGATGAACACAGATGAACAAGAGCGTTTTATCTGGGTTTATCGGCGTTCATCGGCGGCCCAATTACACCGGGCAGTTTCAGGCCGCCCTTCATGACCGCCATCATGATCACCGCGACGTGGAGCGCATGGTCGAAGCGGCCGTCCAAGATGGCCTGCGACAGTTCGTCCAGAGACCAGGAGAGCACCGCAATACCGTCTTCCGGAGCGCGGCCTGCCACCTTCCGCACGCCCTTCGCCAGGCAACTCCAGATGCGATTGCCCAGACGCCCGACATCCGGTTCCATCGCGCCCAGCACTGCCATCTCTCCGGCTTCGTATCCGGTCTCTTCCAGCAGTTCACGGCGGGCGGTCTCTACGGGCGTCTCTCCAGGGTCCACCAACCCGCTCGGCAGTTCCAGCGTGTCGTGTTCCACCGCCGGACGGTACTGCCGCACGATCAACACCCGTTGATCCTGTGTGAGCGCCACTACGGCCGAGTAGTCGGGCAGTTTCAGCGAGTAGTAAGGCTCCTCGCCTTGGCGCATCGTCTTGCCGAGAATCTGAAACCACGGAGTGGCAAACGCCAGTTCGGTCCTCAGGGGCTTCTTCATCGCGCCTCCAGCACCCACGCGTTTGCCTGCAGGAATTCCAGCGTGCGAATGATGCCCTGTTGGATAGTCAACTCCGGCTTCCAGCCCAACGCCCGCACGCGCGCGCAATCCAGGAAGATAAACGGGCTGTCGCCCACCCAGCCGCGTTCGCCGCCGGCGTAGCGCAACTCCGGCTGAAGGCCCATGTTCCCGCCGATCCACCCGATGGAATCTTTCACCGCGCAATACTCATCCGTGCCCAAATTGAAAATATTCACGGCGCCGGTGCAGCGCTCCGCCGCCAGCAGCATGGCGCTCACGCAATCCTGCACGTACAGGTACGATTTCCGCTGCCGCCCGTTGCCCAGCACGTCGAGCCGCCCGGGATGTTGCCGCAACTGGCGGTAAAAATCCAGCACGTGCCCGTGCGTGTACCGCTCGCCCAGAATCGATACGAAGCGGAAGATGTACGCCTGAAACCCGAACGCCGTCGCATAGGCCGAGATCAACCCCTCCGCCGCCAGTTTCGATGCGCCGTACAACGAGGTCTGCACCGGAAACGGCGCCGTCTCCGGCGTCGGGAAGGTCTCCGCCTCGCCGTAAACGCTGCCGGTGGATGAGAACGCAATCCGCCGAGCGCCCGCTGCCCGCATGGCTTCCAGCACGTTCCAGGTGACGATGGTGTTCTGTTCCAGGTCGCGCCGCGGATGGTCCGGGCCGAAGCGGACATCGGCGTTCGCCGCCAGGTGGAATACGAAATCGGCGCCCGCCATGGCGCGCGTGACGGCGTCCAGATCCAGCAGATCGCCCTCCACCAGGCGGAACCGCGGAAGCGCCCGCGCGCCCTCCAGAAAGCGCCGGAATCCGGTGGACAGGTTGTCGAATCCAGTAACGTCGTGCCCTTCGGCCAGCAGGCGGTCCACCAGGTTGCTGCCGATGAACCCCGCGGCGCCCGTAACGAATGCTCTCACTGCAATCTCCCGCCGAACCGGTGCTCCAGCCCGATCCGGAAAATGTCGCGCACGTTATGCAGGTTGCCGCTCACCAGGTTGAGCCGGCTGTCGGCATCGTCGCGCCAGCGGATGGGCACTTGCTCGATCCGGTAGCCGAGGCGCCGCGCAATCGCCAGAATCTCCACGTCGAACATGTAGCCGTCGATCTTCTGCCGCCGGAACAACTCCCTGGCGACCGCGTGCTGGAAGAACTTGAACCCGCACTGTGTGTCCTGGATGCCCGCGAGGCCGACCACCGTGTGCATAAACCAGCTGAATCCCACGCTGCCGACGCGCCGGTAGAGCGGCTGCGCCTTTTCGATGACGGCGCCGCCGCGCCGCGACCCGATGGCCATATCCACGCCCGCGGCCAGCACGGGACGAAACTTGTCGAAATCTTCGATCGGCACCTTGTTGTCGGCGTCGGCATAGCCGATGATCTTGCCGGTCGCGACGGCCACCGCTTCGCGGATGCCGAGCCCTTTCCCGCGCCGCGCATCGGCGCCCGTGACGGACAGCGCCGGGTTGGTTGCCGCCATCCGGCGCACGATTTCCCGCGTGCCGTCGGCGCCATCCGCCGCCACGATGATCTGATAGGTCATGCCGCGGCTATCGAAGTAGCGAACGGCTTCGCCGATGGTTACCGGAATGACGTGGGCCTCATTAAACGCCGGCAGAATCAGGCTGATCTCGGGAGTCATCTTAAGGAAGGCCCATTGTAACGTGTTCCACTGACGAAACCGTTGCGCGCAATCAGGAACCGCAGCGGCAGTTCGGCGGCTCGCGTGATGCCGATGCGGGGAGTGACGACGATTTCAACCGGACCGGCACCTTCTCCCTGGCGCACTACCAGAGGGCCGCGCGTGACGTCCGCGCCGTTGTGCGCCCGCGTGATCCCGAGAGCGAGCGTGAGCTTTCCAGGGCCGTTGGCGAACTGCTCCGGCTGCCGGGCGCCCGGCCGCCTGGCGTGCATGAGTTCCAGGCCGGACACGGGCTGGAGCGCGCGAATCAGCACGCAACCCGGCCGGCCATCCCGCTCGGCCACCAGGTTGAGGCACTCGTACATCCCGTAAATCAAGTAGACATAGGCGTGTCCCGGCGGTCCGAAGATGACCCGCGTACGCCCGGTCAGGCCGCGGGCGGAATGGGCCGCCAGATCTTCGCCGCCCAGGTAGGCTTCGGTCTCCACGATGATGCCGGCGGTGGGGCCGTGCACCAACACCTTGCCGAGCAGGCCGCGCGCCACTTCCACCGTGGAGCGGGCATAGAACGATCGCGGCAGGATGCGGCCGAAGAGCACAGTACAATATTAGTCGCCGGATGCGACTGTTTACGGGACTGGATTTGCCGGGCGATGTGGTCGCCAACCTCGAAGGGCTGATCCACCGGTTGAAACCGGCGGCGCGGATTCACTGGAGTCCGCCGGGAAACCTCCACGTGACCACCAAGTTCATTGGCGAATGGCCAGAAGAGCGATTGGGGGAACTGAAGGCGGCTCTCGGAGGCTTGCCCGGCCGCGCTGTGATTCCGGTGCGGATCCGGCAGGTGGGCTTCTACCCGAATGCGCACTCCCCGAACATCTTCTGGTGCGGCATTGAAGCACCCGGCCTGCCCGAATTGGCCGCAGACACCGATTCGGCCACCGCCCGGCTGGGAATTGCGCTCGAGAAGCGGGCCTTTTCGCCGCATCTGACGCTGGCGCGCATCAAGCGGCGGGTGGAACTGGAGCCGCTGCGCACCGCCATCGCCGGCCTGGCGACGCTGGAGTCCGGCGAATTCGCGGCAGGCAGCTTCTTTCTCTACCAGAGCACGTTGCGGCCGGCCGGGAGCGTGTACACTAAACTTGCGGAGTTTCCGCTCACAAAATCATGATTCCGCTCGCGGTTCTGGCGATCGCGTATCTGCTCGGCGCGATTCCGTTTGGATACCTTCTGGTGAAATGGAAAACCGGCGCCGATGTGCGCGCGGCGGGCAGCGGCAATATTGGCGCCACCAACGTAATGCGCACCACGGGACGGGCTGCCGGAGTGTTGACCTTGCTGCTGGACATCGCCAAGGGGTACGCGGCGGTTTGGATGGCGGGACGGCTTACCGGGCAGGATGTGCTGTGGATGAGCGCGGCGGCGCTGGCGGTCATGGCCGGCCACGCGTATCCGGTATTCCTGGGATTCCGCGGCGGCAAAGCGGTAGCGAGCTTTGTGGGTGCCTTTCTGTGCCTGACACCGTGGGCAGTTGCGGCCGAGGCTATTATATTCGTAGTTGTAGTAATTTGGACCCGGCATATTTCCCTGGGCTCCATCGTGGGGTCAGCTACCCTGCCGCTGTCGGTCTGGCTGGTAATGCAGGCGCCGTGGCCCGCGGTGATGGCCTCGGCGGTGGCTGGGGCGTTTGTCATCTACAGGCATAGTAGCAACATCAAACGGCTTCGGCTGGGGACAGAAAGTGTGTTTAAGTTTTGAAGAATCTGGCAATTATCGGCGGTGGAAGTTGGGGCACCGCACTCGCTATCGTCCTCGCGCCGCGATTCTCGCGGGTGACACTGTGGGTTTATGAAAGCGATCTGGCCGCACGTATGGTCAGCGGCCGGATCAATGACATCTATTTGGCGGGTTGCCCAATACCTACAACTGTAGCTATTACAGCCGATCTTGCCTCCGCGCTGGATGGCGCGGAAATCGTGCTGAGTGTGATGCCCTCTCACCTGGCCCGGGGACTCTACCAGCGCATGCTGCCCTGGCTTAATGAAAATCTGCTGTTTGTCAGCGCCACAAAAGGGCTCGAAAACCACTCGCTCCTGCGCATAACCGAAGTCATCCGGGATGTGGTCGGGACACGCCGGGTGGCGGTGATTTCGGGACCATCTTTCGCCAGAGAAGTGGCTTGTTTTGAACCTACTGCGGTAGTGGCCGCGGCTACCGAACCGGGCGTGGCCGAAACCGTGCAAGCAGCCTTCTCGGGGCCTACGTTCCGAGTCTACACAAGTTCTGATCCTATCGGTGTAGAAATTGGCGGTTCGATTAAAAATGTAGTCGCCATCGGCGCGGGCGTGTTACACGGTATGGGACTGGGACATAACGCGATGGCGGCACTGATCACCCGGGGTCTGGCTGAGATGACGCGATTGGCCGTCGCCATGGGTGGCCGGCCGCAGACCCTTGCCGGGCTGGCGGGCTTGGGCGACCTGGTGCTGACCTGTACGGGCGACCTCAGCCGCAACCGTACGGTGGGCATCGAACTGGCGCGCGGACGCAAACTCGACGAGATCGTCACCTCCATGAAAATGGTGGCCGAAGGAGTGAAAACGACGGATGCGGCGGTGGATTTGGCCAAGCGCTATTCGGTCGAGATGCCCATTGCCGGCCAAATGCACCAGATGNNGCACGCCGGGCGCATTTATTTTCGGGACGCATAGCAACCTCGAATGGCCGAATGGGTTAAGACGGGTATAGGCACGACTGCGACAGCTTTGGATTTTGACGCGGAACTGATGATCCGGGTCAGAGAGGGAGATGGTGCGAGCTTTGGTGTTCTGCTTGAGAAACACCGCTCGTCCGTGGTTCACTTCCTCTACCGGATGGTGCAGAATCAAGCTGTGGCCGAAGAGTTGGCGCAGGAGGTTTTCCTGCGGGTGTATCGTTCGCGGGGTACCTATGAGCCGGCTGCCAAATTCACCACCTGGCTGTTCCGGATTGCGACGCACGTGGCGCTCAACNNGCCGTCGGTGGAGCAGTCCATGGTGTACGAGGCCAAGATGGATGAGATCCGGAGGGCCATTGCGGCGCTGCCCGCCAAACAGAGAGCGGCCGTGCTGATGCACAAATACGAAGAATTGGAGTATTCGCAAATCGCAAAGGTTTTGAGTTGTTCGGAATCGGCGGTAAAATCGCTGCTGTTCCGCGCCTACGAAACCCTGCGCGCGCGCCTGGCGCATATGGCGTGAAGGTAAGGTTGGTATGAACTGCCCATTGAAGACTCGGGAGAACGCGCAGTTGCTGTTGGATTATTGCGCCCGCAAACTGGAAGCGGAGCAGGTGGTCACCCTGGAACGTCATATCGCCGGGTGTGGAGCCTGCCGGGAATTCGCCGAAAGCCAGCGCGCGGTCTGGGAAGCGCTGGATGGCTGGGAGGCGGCGCCGGTTTCCACGGATTTCGACCGCCGGCTCTACCGGCGCATTGAAGAACAGGCACCCTGGTGGAGCGCGCTGTTCCGGCCGATCGCGCTGTGGCGCAGTCTGCCCGCCGCGGCCATGGTTTGCCTGTTGGTGATGGCGGGGGTCGTGCTGGAGCGCTCCGCGGTTTCGCCCCTGCCGCCGCCCAACGGTCTGGCGCAGGTGGAATCGGTGCAGCCGGAACAGGTGGAGCGGACGTTGGACGCGATGGAGGTGCTGGACCAGTTCAGCAAGCACGTCCGTACGGATAGCCCGGACTCGAAGCTCTAGACCATGAAAGGCCGCTGCCATGCCGTTGGGGTTGCGCTGCTGATGGCGGCTGTGGGGATGTGCGCACAGACTGCCGGCCCCAAGCCGGCCAAAGCGCCCAAGGCGCCTCCCCCGCCTCGCACCGAAGCTCGGCCGGGCGGAGCGGTAAAGCCCGCGGCCGCGGGGAATCCGCAGGCCCCCAAGAATGGCGGAGCGCCGCGGTTAGGCAACCCGGGCAACCCGGTGGAACGGCTGATGGCCATGCCCCCGGAGAAGCGCGAGCAGGTTCTCGAAAAGCTGCCGCCCCAGCAACAGGCCAACCTCCGGCAGCGCCTGGAGCGCTACGACCAACTGCCCCCGGCGGAACGCGCCCGGCTGAACCAGATGTGGAACACGTTCAACAACCTGCCGCCGGAGAAGCAAGCCATTGTCACGCGGCAGATGCAGGCGTTCAACAACCTGCCCGATGCGCGCCGCGAGGACCTGAAACCGGTGCTGCAACGCCTGCGGTCGATGCCCGAGGACCGGCGGAATGCGCTGTTGAACAGCGAAGGGTTCAAGAACCGATTCTCCGCCTCCGAATTGCAGATGCTGACAGACATTTCCCAGAACTATCCGCTGCCGGGGCGGTGAGCCCGAACTTCGCTCGGAGGGACAGGCCGGGAGGCCTGTCCTACTCACTGTTGGACGGTGACGGAGACTCCGGCCTGGGTGGCGATGCCGCCGATGGTCGCCAGCACGGCGGCATCGCCGTTGGGCAGGTTCGGCACGGTCACGTTGAACTGGTACAGGCCCGGCGACACGAGCCCGGCGAACGCGACCTGCGCCGCGACACCTCCGATGGTGATCTGGACGGGGTTCGCCGGACCGAATCCCGTCCCGTAGAGCAGGATTATCTCGCCCGGCTTGGCCGGTAGGGCCGCACCGACCAGGCTGTAATCCGCGTGGAGCGCAGCCACGTAGACGCCGCCGCCGAGGGTGAAGAATGCGGGTGAAATCAGAGTCTTCGGCGCACTGAAGGTGTTGCTCTTCTGTTGCGCCGCGGTCACCTGGACCGGGACCGTTCCAATCGCCGGATCGTCCGGAGCCAGCACGTTAATCTGGGTGGGGCTGATGAACGCGACGTACGCCGGCAGGCCGTTGATGGCGACCGATACGCCCTGCAGTGAAGTGGGCAGGAGCCCGTTGACGAAATCGCTCGCCTGCCAGGTATACGTGCTTTGCGACAGGTTCGTGCCGAAGATGGAGACCCACGTGCCGGCGGCGAGACCAGGTTTGAAACTCGCGGCGTTCGCCACGGCGGTGATGCTGCCGGCCGGTTGAGTGCCGGTGACTACCAGTGTTACCGGAACCAGCGCCGGACTACCGTTTGCGCCGACCGCCGCAATCTGCACGCTTTCGGTATAAGTGCCCGCCGCCAGATTGACGGGGTTCACCGATACGGTGAGCGTCGCCGGAGCCCCTCCGGATGCGGCGGAAATCACCAGCCAGTAAGCGCTCGCCGAAGCCGTCCAGGCGAGCGTGCCCCCGCCCGTGTTGGTAATCGCCAGGTTCTGCGCCGGCGGAGCCGCGCCGCCGTAGGTGTACTGGAAGGCGAGCGCTTGCGGCGCTACCGCCAGAGCCGCCGGAGCTTCCGTGACGGTAAGTGTGACGCCGATGGATACGGGGGTATTCGCCGCGCCCGCCGACACGATCTGGATGCTGCCCGTATATTCGCCGGCGCTCAAACCGGCGGGCGCAATGGATACCGAAGGTGTCGATGGCGCCGTGCCGGAAGCGGGAGATACGCTCATCCACCCGGCGCTTGCCGTGGCGCTCCAGGAGAGCGTGCCGGTCCCGCTATTGGCAATCTGAACCGACTGCGCAGTGGGCGCCGGGTCGCCCACGGTATAAGCGAATTGCAGGCTGGCAGGCGCCACGGCAAGAGTGGCCTGGGGAGTCAGCAGCACATTCATGGTGTCGCTGCCGGACGCGGCGAACACCTGGAGGGTAGCCATGCCTGTCAAAGTTGCCGGCAGGACGGCCGTAATGGAAGTGTTGCTCCACGCGGAGATGGTCAACTGCTGAACCGTGGTGGATGCATTCGGCGTCGCCGTAACCTTGCAGCCGTTGCACACCGAACTTCCGAAGCCGGTGCCGGCGATGGTGATTGACGAGCCGGCGTTCACGGTTTTGCCGCCCGTGCCGGTCAACGGACCCACTGAGATGATCGTCGTGGCCTGCTTGCAGCGCAGCGCCTCGGTGAAACCGAGCGAGGCCGGCCACGAGCTGCAGTTGATGGTGCCTAGGGAACTGCTGGTCGCTGTGAGGGTGCCTGTCCCGTAGACGAAGTCCACGTAGAAGACGGTTCCAGTGGCCCCGCCATTCACCATGGGGACGTTTCCAAAGGTGACTCCCGTCAAATCGGACACATAACTTCCCGCCGTGTTCACCATGGCGAAGTACATGGCGCCGTTTTTGGACAAATACTGGTCGGTGGACGGGGTGGACGACCACGTCGTAGACTGCCAATCCGTCGTCCCGGCCAGGAAAGAGCGAATAATGAGGCCGGTGTAGTGCGCCGTGCCGTTGACGTTCGCAATGCCCCCGGCGGTGCAGGCGAAGGTTCCCATGCCGGCATTGGTAAACGCCGCCGGGTCCACGTGGCAATAAGGCACGATGCGGGTCAGCGCGGCCTGTTGGCCGTCAAATCCCAACGAAGCGCTGGTCAACGATACCAACCCGTCGCTGCCATTGAGAAGCGTGACGCCGGAGGAGATCCCGGCGGTATAGGAGCCGGCGTTACCGATGACCGCAATAGCGCTGACTCCGCGCAGATCGTCGGTTCGCTGGTTCCAGGTCGCCAGGTTCCACAGGAAGGCGCTGCCGGGCAGCAGTTCGGCGCTCTGCGAGCCGGCCACAATCGAGTAAGGATAGTTGGCCGCGGCGAACGACCCGAAATTCGGCGTGGCCAGCAGGACCAGCTTGTGAACCAGAGTCTCCGTCGGGGGCGTGAGCGTGAGCGTCGAGGCAGGCTGAAGTCCGGCAAGATAGGACCTGGCGATCAATCCGCCCAAGCTGAAGCCGACCAGATCGATCTGCGGCACCTGCGCCCCGGTGTCGTATTTAATCAGATTGAGGAAATCGCCCAAATCGTTGCCCAGGGTCTCGATGGGCTGGCCCGGGTCTTCCAGGCAGTTGTCGAACAGATACACCAACGGAACGCCGTCCGCCACCAGGTATGAGGCGAGGCTCCCGAAGGCTTCCGACGAACTGGCAGCGATGGGACACGTGCCGGTGAAGCCAATCTCCCAGCCATTCAAGAGCACGACCGGAGGCCGTTTGGAGTTAGATGGCACGGAGACCAGCGGCAGCACCTGCACCGCTAAGCTAGTTTGCCGCTCCTCGCCGGCGGCGTTGGCGGCGGAGAGGGTGACGGTATATTCGCCGGGGGGCGTGCGCAGGGACGCGCCGAGCAGAATCTGATCGCCGGCGCGGTTCGGCCCGGCCACTAGGCCGCGGCTGGAAACTGCCGTTTCCGGAGTAACGAAGGCGACCTGGCGGCGGCTGGCCTTCGCCAGAAAATCGAGCGTCTCTGGCGGCGCCACAATCGGGACCGCCTCGCCGGCGCGGAGCTGGTACCGGGCTTGCCGCATCTCCATGGTCCCTTGGGCTGCCGCGGAGAAAGCGCAGCACGCCATTACAGCCAGGGGCACCCAAGCCCGCCGGAACGAGGCTCCAGCGGGGCTTCCGATTTGCCATCGATGCATCTATTACGTTGGGACGCGCGGGACCGCCAAAACGCGCAGGGAACTGTTCCACACCGGAAGAGTCGCGGACCGGTTTTGTATGGGATTGCCCCTTTCGGATCAAGAATTCTGTTGAATTCCAGGGAGAACTCTGATAGCGTGACGGCACCAATCGGGTGCCTGTGTCTGAAACGGCCCTGGGCTGCATGGGCGGCCAGGAGGTACGGATGAAGAAAATGGCGAAGGTGGAGTGCGATCGCGAAGGCTATCGCGCGAGGCTTCTCGAGAAACGCGCCAGCGTTCTCTCCGGATTGGGGACCAGGTTCGATACCCAGGCGCGCATGGGGCGGGTGGCGGAGGACGATCAGGCGCAGATCTCCCATGACGAGTTCGTCAGCCTGCGTATGAACGGACTCGACTACCGCCAATTACGCCAGGTGGAAGAAGCCCTGGACCGGCTGGATGCCGGCGAATACGGAATCTGCCTGGGTTGCGAGGAGACGATCGCCGAAAAGAGACTGCTGGCGCTACCGTGGGCGCGCTACTGCGTCACCTGCCAGGAGAATGCCGGGTGGGACTTGGAGGTTTACCGGGAAGCAGCTGGGAAGGGCTGAAGCCGGCGGGACCGAACGACTCGATCGGCCCCGCCCTGCCGAATATTTAGACTGGCACGACTTTAACGTGGGCGTCGAGCATCTTCTGGACTTCGCTCTTGCCAATCGCGCCGACGCGCTGTTCCACCACCTGGCCGCCCTTGAAGAGCAACAGGGTGGGGATGCCGCGCACGTTGTACCGCATGGCGGTGGCGCCGTTTGCGTCCACATCCAGTTTGCCGACCTTGACCTTACCGGCGTACTCGCCGGCGATTACATCGATGGTGGGCGCCATTTGCCGGCACGGTCCGCACCACTCGGCCCAAAAATCCACTAAAACCGGAACGTCCGAGCGGAGCACGTCCTGATCGAACGTCGCATCGGAAAAATTCAACGTGTTATCGCCTGCCATTTCGTCTCCTGACTACAGTCTAACTATTAGAATCCGACGGGGGCCAAAGGATTCAACGGGCCAACAACCGCCGGTACAGCGCCGAATAGGCCGCCGCCGACGTCTTCCAGGAAAAATCCTTACTCATGCCGCGGCGCATCATGCGCTGCCATGCCTCGCGGTCCGCGAAGGCCTGCACGGCGGAGCGCACGGCTGCCAGAAGCGCTTCGGCGGAGTACTCGGCGAACTTGAATCCCGTGCCTTCCTCGATGGTATCATCCAGCCCGCCGGTGGCGCGCACCACGGGCACCGTGCCGTAATGCAGGCTGTAGATCTGGTTGAGCCCGCAGGGTTCGTAGTGGCTGGGCATGAGGAACATGTCGGCGCCGGCCTCGATGCGGTGCGCCAGGGGGTTGTCGAAACCGATGCGCACGGCGATCCGCCCGGGGTGTTCCTGCTGCATCTGGCGGAAGAAGTCCTCGAACTCCGGGTCGCCCGTCCCGAGGGCTACCAGATAAACGTCTTCGGCGACAATCCGGGCAGCGGCTTCCGCCAGAAGGTCGGCCCCCTTCTGGCGGGTGAAGCGGGAAACGACGCCCAACAGGGGGCGATCCATGGCTTCGGCGGGCAGGCCGAACTCCTCCAGGAGCCGGCGCTTGCAGGTGGCCTTGCCGCCCAGGTCTTCGGCCGAATACGCCGCCGGGATGTGCGGGTCGGTTTGCGGGCTCCACTCCGCGTAGTCGACGCCGTTGAGGATGCCACTGAGAACGCTGGCCCGGTCGCGCAGGTCGCCATCCAGGCCGAAGCCGTATTCCGGCGTCTGGATCTCGCGGGCATAAGTGGGGCTGACGGTAGTTAGCGCGTCGGCAAAGGAGATGCCACCCTTGATGTAGCTGACGCGGCCGAAGAATTCCAGGCCGTCGGGCCGGAACACGGCGGGCTCGAGCCCCGCCTCAGCCAAGGCCGACCGCGGAAACAGCCCCTGGTAACCGAGGTTGTGGATGGTGAAGACGGTCTTGGCCCCCAGGAACGTCGGGTCGGTGGAAAAAGAGCTTCGCAGCAGGGCCGGCACCAGGCCAGCCTGCCAGTCGTGGCAGTGAAAGATTTCGGTGCGGTAGAGCAACCGCGCCACCGCCAGGGCGGCGCGCGCGAAGACCGCGAAGCGGATGTGGTTATCGGGGTAATCCACGCCCGATTCGCCGTAGAAGCCTTTACGGTCGTAAAGCGGCGGGCAGTCCACCAGGTAGAGCGGAAAAGCGGTCGAGGCGGCCTGGTAGATGGCCACCACATGGCGTGCCGGCCCCAGGTAGATGGGAATCTGGTCGTACATGCGGCGCGCGCCTTTGAGATCGATCGAGCCGTAGCGCGGAATCACCACGCCAACCTCGTCGCCGGTTTCGCGCAGCGCGATGGGCAACGCTCCGAGCACGTCCGCCAACCCGCCCGTTTTGGCCAGCGGCGCGGCTTCCGAAGATACCATCAGCACCCGGGCCACATGGGAATTGTAGCAAGCACCTTGTGGGGCAGCCAATCATGGCTGCCGCCGGCTTTCAGCCGGCGCTTGCCGCGTGCGAGGGATTTCTTTCAGTCCGAAGTAGCGGCCTGAATGACGACGCCTATACCGCACTGCGGTATACTCCTAACTGCGGAACGACGAATGCCAAAGAAAGCCCCGGCGAAGAAGACAACTTTCGGAGCGGACCTGATCGAAGGAATGAAAGTGGTCTTGGCGCACCAGCGCGGTAAGGTCGAACTGGAGCAGGTCTGGCCGAAGCCGATAGACGTGAAGGCCATTCGCAAGCGAGTGAAAATGTCGCAGGCTGAATTCTCGCGAACATACGGCATCAGCAGACGCGCCTTGCAGGAGTGGGAGCAGGGCGGGCGTCAGCCAGACTCGGCCGCACGCGCTTATCTGACCGTCATCGCGAAGGAACCCGCCGTGGTGCGCCGGGCACTTGCCAGCGAATAACCGGCGGCACACATCGCAAATGCTATGATCTCCTCAGACCCGTGCAGCGCGAAGAGATCCTGGCCCAGCTTCGTGAAAGGATTGTCAGGTTCGCGGTATCCCACTTTGCGGGGGACGCCGCCGAAGACCTGGCCCAGGAGGTGCTCATGCTGCTGCATGAAAAATACGCGCACCTCGACCGCGTGGAAGACTTGCTGCCGTTGTCGCTCCAGATTGTGCGCTATAAAATCATGAGCCAGCGCCGCAAAGCCGCCCGCCGCGGCGAGCGAAGCCAGGTCTCGATCACCGATATCCCGCTGCCCGATCTGGACGCCAACCCGGCCGATCAAATGGAGCGCCGGGAGATGCTGGACCGCTTGGCCCGCGCCATTCCGCAGTTGGGGGAACGCTGCCGCCAGTTGATCCGCCTTAAACTGCAAGAGAAGACGTTTCCCGAAATCCAGAAGATCATGCAGGCCGCGGCCATCAACACCGTCTATACCTGGGACCACCGGTGCCGCAAACACCTGCTGGAGCTGATGGGCGGAGACTGGGAGCGGCAGCCATGAGCCGGGAAGAGATCCAGAAGCTGCTGGGCGGATACGCCACCGGCACTCTGACGGCCGAAGAGCAGCAAGCGCTGTTCGCCGCCGCGTTGGAAGATCAGGAACTCTTCGATGCGCTCGGGCGCGAGCAATCTCTGCGCGATCTGTTGTGCGATCCCGCCGCTCGCGCGCACCTTTTGGCGGCGCTCGATGCGCCCGCGCCGCCGCCGTGGTTCCGCCGCTGGTGGATGCCCCTTTCGGCGGCCGCGGTGGCTGTGACGCTGGCCAGCGTCGCGATCGTAGCGGTGCGCCGCCAGCCGCCCGCTCCGGCGCCGGTCACGGTTGCGAAACTGGAGCCGCCGGTTGCTCCACCGGTGGGCGCGATGCCGCGCCCGTCGCGTGCCGACGCCATGGTGGCCCAGGCGAAAAAATCGCCGCCGGTCACCATGCCGATGGCGCCCGCCCCAGCGCCGCCGCCCGCCGCGCCAAAAGATAAGGTGGAAGTCGCGGTTTCCGCGGGAGCCCAAGTGGTGGAAGTGCAATCGGCGGCCGTTTCCCTCGATAAGGCCCAGGCGTTTCGGGATCTTCCTGCTGCGGCGCGCAACGCAGTGACCAGCGGCACGGTTGCCGAATTAAAGAAAACCGCCGCACCGGCGGATGCCCGCGCGCTCTTCTATGGCAACGTGTTCATGGGGGCCGGTAGCGGCCTCGCAGCAGGTGGTGGTGGCGGCGGCCGGGCAGGACGGGGTGGTGTGGTTGGCGGAATTGCTTCCGACAAGTCTGCCGCAATCCGCCCGGCGGCTGAAACGGCCGCCGCCGCGCCTGCCGGTCATCTGGGCATTCAATATCGCATTTTGCGGAAAACGTCCAGCGGCGAGTTCGTGGAGGCCGACGCTGCCGCCACAGGCTCCGTCGCGGCCGGCACTCTTTTCAAGCTCCAGATCACCACCAACGACAGCGGCTATGTGCGGGTCCTTCAGGAGACACCGGACGGCGCCTGGCGGGTGATTTTGAACCACGCCGTGGAGCGGATGCAGCCCATCGAGACCGAACCCATCGAGCTCGATCAGCCGGGGCGCGTGAAATTCTACCTGGCTTTCGCGCGCCAACCGCTCCCGCAGTCAAACCTCGCCCAACCGGACGACGACATCGTGGTCGACCGCGGCCGTATCGTGACGGTCGCCGGTCGCGATGCCGCCGCCCAGCAGCTTTCCTTCAACCTCACACTCACAATCCAGTAGCCACTCCACGGACCGCTTCCAGAAACAGTCGCGCCACCCGCGGCGCGTCGAACTGTTCCACCCATTGCGCGCCCGACCGGCCCAATTCCGCACGCTTTTGGGGTGATCGGTAGAGCTCCTCAATCGCCGCAGCCAGCGCCTCTGCGCTCTCGGGCTCCACCAGCAACCCGTGCGGCAGAACTTCGGGGATGGCCGCGGCGCGCGAGGCCACAATCGCCTTGCCCGCCGCCATCGCCTCCAGCAGCACGATGCCGAAGCCCTCCTGCACGCTGGGCAGGCAGAAGAGATCGCAGGCGCGATACTCGTCCACCAGTTGCGAGCGAGAAACGTCGCCCAGCCAGGTGACTGCGCCGCCCAACTTGAGATCGCGGGCGAGTGCCTGCCAGTCGGCCGCGCATGGGCCGTCGCCCACGATCCGCAGTTCCAGTTTTCGGATGCGCGTTGAGAGGGCCGCCGCCGCGCGCAGCAGCATGTCCACACGCTTGCGCCGGTAAAACCGGCCGACAAATAGGAGCCTGAAGCGGTCGTGCGGCCGGTCGCTGGCTTCCGCGAGGAACTGGCGCCACTCCGCCAGATCGATCAACTCCGGCACTACCGCGGGCGCGCGCTCCAGCCCGTAGAATTCCTGCGCCTGGTCCCCGGAATACCGGCTGGTCACCACCACGCGCGCCGCGCGCCGCGCGTGCAGCCGCTCGCAGCGCGCCTGCACACCCATGGTGAAGCGCGTCAAACCGGATTCGAAGCGCACCTCGTCGGCGATCACTCCCTTGAGCGACGCCACGTGCCGCGCATCCGCCGCGATGCGGTAGCCATCCATGTCGAAGCCCACGGTGAGATCGTAATCCGGCCGCGCCTGCAGGCTGCGGTTGAAGACCAGCCGCTGCGCCGTGTAGACCGGCACCAGCAGGCGCGGCGTTTCGAAATCCACCGTGTGGCCCAGCGCTTCGAGCGCCCGCGCCAGCACGTGCATTCCCACGTATGTACCGCTGCCGCGGGAGATATCGAGCGGAGTGGCAGTGAGGAAGCGGATTCGCAAGCGGCGCCGACCGCTATAATTATAGAGGACTCTCGGTTGAACGCATCTCCCAAAAAAGCCATCTGCCTGCTCAGCGGCGGTCTCGATTCCTCCACCTGCCTGGCGCTGGCCCGGCGCGAGGGGTTCGCCTGCTACGCGCTCTCCTTCGATTACGGCCAGCGCCACAAGTTCGAGTTAGAGGCCGCGGCCCGTATCGCTGCGCATTGCGGCGTAGCGCGGCACCTGGTGCTCGAAACGTCGCTCGACGTTTTCGGCGGCTCCGCACTCACCGCCGATATCGCGGTGCCCAAGGCCCGTTCGGCCGGCGAGATGGCCCAAGGAATTCCCATCACCTACGTGCCGGCGCGCAACACCATTTTTCTTTCCTACGCGCTGGCGTGGGCCGAAGTGTTGGAAAGCTCCGACATCTTCATCGGCGTCAACGCGCTCGATTACTCCGGTTATCCCGACTGCCGGCCGGAATTCATCGGCGCGTTCGAACAGCTCGCCAGCCTGGCCACGCGCGCCGGCGTCGAAGGCGCGCGGTTCCGCGTTCATACCCCGCTCATCACGCTCAGCA
>PLDO01000706.1 GCA_003136215.1 Bryobacterales bacterium | reverse complement strand
CCGCCTTGTGCATCCGAGCGCCAGCTCGGACGTTTCTTCTCCCCGCATGGACATATACTGAATTTGTGAAACTTTCGCGGCGCGCATTTGTGGGTGGACTGGCATCGTTGCCGTTATTGGCGGCGGACGAGGGGTGGATCCCGTTGTTCAACGGGAAGAATCTGGACGGGTGGAAGCCCAGCGAGCATAAGGACGCCTGGAGTGTCCGCGACGGGCAGATCGTGGTGGACGGGGCGCGGTCGCACCTCTTCTACACCGGCCGGGACTTCAAGAACTTCGAACTCGAAGTCGAGGCGCTGGCGCAAACCGCGTGCAACTCGGGGGTCTACTTTCACACGGCGTATCAGGAGACGGGGTTCCCCATCAAGGGCTTCGAGGTCCAGATCAACAACACCGCCGGCGGCGAGGGCACCTATCGCGAACGCAAGAAGACAGGCTCCCTGTACGGCATCCGCAACGTCTACAAGCAATTCATCAACGACGGCCAGTGGTTCAAGATGAACGTGCTGGTGCGCGGCAAGAACGTGCAGGTGCGGCTGGACAACATGCTGGTGGTGGATTATACCGAGCCCACCCCGCCGGTGGTCCCGGCCGGACCGGAAACGGGGCGCTTCCTGGATCACGGCACGTTCGCGCTGCAAGGCCACAATCCGGGCAGCATCGCGCGCTTCCGCAGCGTCCGCGTGCGCCCGCTGCCGGACGACGCGACCGCGCCGGGCGCCGTGGCGCCGGTGGTGGACGCGACCTTCAAGAAGCTGATCGAACTCGGGCGCGAAAACTACCCGGTAGTGGATTACCACGTCCACCTGAAGCTCGGGCTGACGCTGGAGCAGGCGCTGGCGAAATCGCGGCGCGACGGCGTCGCGTACGGTATCGCGGTCAATTGCGGCAAGGGCTTCCCCATCGAGACCGATGCCGGGGTGATCGCCTTCCACGAGAGCATGAAGGGGCAGCCCTGCTTCATCGCCATGCAGGCCGAGGGGCGCGAGTGGATGCAGATGATCTCGCGCAAGGCAGCGGGCCTGTTCGACTACATCTTCACCGATTCCATGACGTGGACCGACCGCCACGGCAAGCGCATGCGCACCTGGATACCCGAGGAAGTGGGCGTGATTGCCGACCCGCAGGAGTTCATGGACACGCTGGTGGAGCGCGCCGTGGGGATTCTCGAGAACGAGCCCATCGATATCTACGTGAACCCGACCTACATCCCGGACCAACTCGCAAAAGACTACGACAGGCTGTGGACTCCGGCAAGGATGCAGCAGGTGGCGGACGCGGCGGCGAAGAATCACGTGGCCATCGAGCTGAACGACCGTTACAAGCTGCCCAGCACAGCTTTCGTGAGGATGGCCAAGGCGTCGGGCTGCAAATTCACCTTCGGCACGAATAACACCGGGCCGGACGATCTGGGCCGCAGCGAGTACGGGCTGAAGATGATCGACGAGTGCAAGCTGGTCTGGCAGGACTTCTTCGTACCCGGCGCATGGTGGCCAAAAGCCACGGATCGCAAGGGCGCTCTGCTGAAGGCGTAGGGCCTGGTATAGTGTCCACGAAATTCCGGCACCCAGCACATTGGCAACCTCGATGGCGGAGCCAATTACGGCCTCCGTTACATCCGATTCCGATCNNCATCCGTGGCCATTCAATGAGTCCCCTCAACATGGCAAGAATTTCACAAATAGGAGGCAGAATCAGCCACGGATGCACACGGATGCACACGGATTCTGACTGTCCAGCTCATTCCTGGACACCGCACTACCCTTTCGCCAGCCGCCGCGAATTGCCGATTACCGAGAGGCTGGAAAGCACCATGGCGGCCGCCGCCAGAATCGGGTTGAGCACCCCCGCCATGGCCAGCGTGATGCCCACTACGTTGTAAGCGAATGCCCAGAAGAGATTCTGCCGCACGATGGTGAACGTCCTCCGCGCCAGATCCAGCGTCTCGCTGACCGCGCGCAGAGACCTTCCCATCAGTACCAGCGGCGCCGCCTGCATGGCGATATCGGCGCCGGAGCCCAGCGCAATCCCCAGATCGGCCTGCGCCAGGCTGGGCGCATCGTTGACCCCGTCGCCGATCATGGCGACCACCGTGCCCCGCTGCTGCAGTTCGCGGATGATGGCCACCTTGCGCTCCGGCAGCGCCCCGGCAATCCACTCATCGGCGCCGATCTGCCCGGCGATCGCCTCCGTGGCTTCGCGCGTATCGCCGGAGAGCAGCATGGTGCGGATGCCCCGCCGCCGTAGGTCCGCGCACAGCGCGGCGGCGTCCGGACGCACCCGGTCGCCGAAAGAAAGCGCGCCACGCGTCTCGCCGTCCCACCCGAACCAGACGAGGGAGCCGGCGAGTGGGAACTCGCCAGCCTGCGCGCCCAATTCCTCCACCAGCGCCCGATTGCCCAGGAAGTATCGCGTGCCGCCCACCTCGCCCGCGATCCCGCGGCCGGGAAACACCGTCACATCTTGCGCGCGCGCCAGGCCGGACGCCTGTCCCGCCAGCGCCTTCGCAATGGGGTGCTCGCTCCACGCTTCCACCGCCGCCAGTTCCGCCATGCGGCTGGTGTCGCCCGCCCGTTCCAGCAGGGCGAACTCGCCCAGCGTCGCCGTGCCGGTCTTGTCCAGGATCACCATGTCCACGCCGCGGATGGTCTCCAGCACGCGCGTGTCGCTCACCAGAATGCCGCGCCGTCCGGCGGCGGCTACGGCGACGGTCAGGGCGAGTGGCGTCGCGATGCCGAGCGCGCACGGGCATGCAATCACCAGCACCGCGATGGCGTGCATCAGCGCGGTCCCCGGTTTTCCGGTGCCGGCCTGCCAGGCGGCGAAGGTGATCGCGCTCAGCCCGAGCACCGCCGGAATGAAGAGGCGCGCCACGCGGTCTACCGAGCGCTCCATTTTGGTGCGGCTGGCGGCCGCCTGTTCCACCGTGCGCACGATGCGCTCCAGCGTGCTCTCCGCCCCCACCCGGGTGGCGCGGACCTCCAGCACGCCCCCGGTATTGATGCTGCCCGAGACCACATGGTCGCCCACCGTCTTTGGCACCGGCGCCGATTCGCCCGTCAGCACGCTCTCATCGGCGTGCGAGCGGCCTTCGATCACCGTGCCGTCGGCCGGCAGGCGCTCGCCGCTCTTGACGCGGAATACGGCGCCCGGTTGCAACGCCTCCACGCTCACGAATCGCTCCCGGCCGTCCGCCACCAGGCGCGCTTTGCTGGGCATCAGGCCGTGCAGCAGCGTCAGCGCCCGCATGGCGCGTTGCCTGGCGCCGCGTTCGATCGCCTTGCCGGCGAGCACCAGCGTCACGATGGCGCAGACCGTGTCGAAGTACACCCGGTGGTCGCCGCGGAAGGTTTGCACCACGCTGTACCCGTAGGCCATCAGGATCCCCATGGCCAGCAGCGATTCCATCCGCAGGACTCCGGCGCGCGCCCCCGCCCAAGCGATGCGCAGTACCGGCGCCGCGCAATAAAATACGCTCGGCGTGGCCAGCGCCATCAACAGAAAGGGGATGTAGCGGCCGTAACTCGCCGTGATGGGTTCGAAGTAACCGGCGTACACCACCAGGCTGAACGTCATCACGTTCATGGAGAGGAACGCCGCGATGCCCACGCGCAACAGCAGGTCCTTGCGTTCGGCGTCGGCGGACGCGCTGCTGCCGGTATACTCCACGGCGCGGTAGCCCAGCGACGCCACCCGTTCCACGATGCGCTCGCGCGGCACATATTGCGGGCAGTAGCGTACTTTCAGCAGGTCGCTCGCGAATGCCACCTCCGCGGCGGCGATTCCGCGCACCCGCGTCAGCGCGTGCTCGATCAACCAACCGCAGGAAGTGCACCACATGCCGCCGATATGAAAGACGGCCTCCTGCGTTTCGGCGTCCTGTAGGACAGGCCTCTGGCCTGTCCCCTCCGCGCGGTTGGAAATCAACCCGAGTTTGAGGCTCCGCTGGAAAAGATCCGTGTCGCGGAAGTTCTGGCCGCTAGCGACCACGCCGCTTTCCAAAAGAATCGCGTAGACGTTCTCGCAGCCGGCGCAACAAAAGGAGGCGTCGGCGGAGGGAAGTCCGCAGAGCGTACAAGTCATGACGAAAGCACGGCTGGTGGGACAGACCATCGCCTTTCGTGGTCTGTCATGTCGCGATGGCGGGGTGACAGACGACAAAAAGCGATCGTCTGTCCCACCTTGGAACTCCGCCCTACCTCGATCATCTGGGGGTTCGCCTTCTTCGTCTCCACGTAGGCGTAGATCAGGATTCCAATGAACAGCATCGAAACCAGAATCAAAAACGGAATCAACACCGGTACAGGCTTGTTTTTCATTGGCTCTCCGTGGGTGCCAGGAAGGTCATCGGAATCGCGTCGGATTCCCGGTCCGGCACGGTATTGGTCAGGATCGTGAAGTGGCTGACGAGTTCGTCGCGGCGCCCCGCCGGGCGCGAGATTTCGAAGTCTCCCGTAACCGATTCGCCGGGCTGCACCCGCACCGGGTTGGGCGCCATCCCGAGCGTCGCTCCGGGCAAGTGCTGGATGGAGAAGATCACCGCGCCCGGCTTGCCGCCGCGGTTGGCGATGCGGTAGCGGAATTGGTTGTAGATGCGCCCATCCGGCCCAACGCGGTAGAGCGTGGCCCGCACCGGGGAGATCTGCACCAGCACGGCGCGCCGCATGCCGAGCGCCACAAAAAGCCCCGAGGCGTAGAACAACAGCACCGCCAGCACCACCACGCGCTTGCCGTCGCGCAGCCCCACGCGGCGGTACCAGGGCCGCGGGCTCGTGTCGGAAAGCAGTTCGCCCTTTTCGCCCCAGGCATAGTGGATCAGGTTGGGCTTCTTGAGTCGCGCCATGATTTCCCCGCAGGCGTCGATGCAATCGCCGCAGTGGATGCACTCGATCTGAAAGGGCGACTGGCGGATGTCGATCTCCATCGGGCACACCCGCACGCACTTCTTGCACTCGATGCACTCGTGCGTTGCGTCGCGGTACTGCACCAGTAGCGTGTTGCCGTCGCCCAGCAGGCCTTGCAGGTAGCCGTACGGACAGACCGTGGTGCAGAAGCGCTGGCGCACCAGCGCGAAATCGAGGAACGTGACCAGCGTGACCGCCGCTCCGCAAACGCCCGCCGCCGTGTGGATGTCGAGCGAGGCCAGCCGCCGCCACAAGTCGCGCGGTTCCACGAAGTAGCAGATAAAGATGAAGGCCAGCCCGACGCTTGCCGCCGCCAGCACCGCGTAGAACAGGCCGCGCGCCACGGCCTCCCGCACAGCCGGCTTCCATTGCGCGAACTTTCGGATGACCCGCTTGCGCAGCCACGTTTCCAGCGCCACCGAAGCTTCGCTGAAGATCATCTGCGGGCACGCATACCCGCAATAAACGCGGCCGTAAAACACGCTCGAAGCCACCACCAGGAACATCAGGAACATCATGGCGAAAAAGACGATGGCGAACTCGTTGATCCACAGTTCGTAGCCGGCGAAGTAGAAACGCTCTTTCGGAATGTCGAAGCGCACCACGTTGAGGAAAGGCAGCGCCAGGAATGCCAGGAAACACACCAGGTGGACGCGTTTGCGGAGCTTGTGCCAGCTAGCCATGGCACACCGGGGCCGCCGTCAATCCGCGCCACAACAGTACGGCACCCGCCAGCATCAAAGAGACCGCCGCCAGCCGGTTGCTCCAGCGTGGAAACCTGACGAACGAAGACGCCGCCCCGAGCGTGAGCAGAGCCACTGCGGTCCCCGTTCCGAACGCCAGCATGGTGAGCGCGCCGGCCAGCGCGCTGCCCGTGTCCACCGCCTTCAGCAAGGCGGCATACACCAACCCGCAAGGCAGGAACCCCAGCATGAGCCCTAGCGTGAACTTGCCTTTGGGAGCCAGCAGGCGCCGGCCGATCGCCTTGCGGAATCGCGCCGTCACGCCGCCCTTCTGAATCGTCACGAGTCCACTCGCCGGCAGCAGTCCCACCATGAGGATCCCTGCCACGATCATGGCACTCCCCGCGAACACCCGCGCTCCCGAAGCCAGGCCCGCCAGGCGGCCCAGCATGCCGATGCCCCCACCCACCGTGCCTGCCAGCGCTCCCAGCAGGCAGTAAGTGAGGATTCGCCCCGCGTTGTACCCGCAGTTCGCGCGCAGCGCATCTCCCCGCTTCAACGGAAGACTGAAGGCCAGCACAATGGGTCCGCACATTTGCACGCAGTGCAGGCTGCTGACCAGCCCCAGCACGAACACGAGACCTAGCTCAAGTGGCATAAGGCTCCCGGTAGGACAGACCATCGCTTTGTGTGGTCTGTCGTGCCTCCCTCATACGGCTGGTTGACAGACGACAAAAAACGATCGTCTGTCCCACTGGATCCCAACTACGCATACCGCACCTTGGGATTGCGTGTCGGAACGCTCACGCACGCCCGGTGGAAATCGAAATGCTTCATCAGGATGGCATGCGTGGGGCAGCGCGAGGCGCACATGGCGCAGCGGATGCACGTGGTTTCGTCCTTGATCATGGCGGCGCCGGTCTCTTCCGTCTCCACGCCGAAAATCTCGCTTACCGGGACCAGCCGGATGAGGTTCTCCGGGCAGATATCCACGCAGCCATTGCAAGCTACGCAGATGGACGTGTCGAACACCGTGTTGACGTTGCAGCGCAGGCAGCGCGATGCCTGCCGGCGCGCGTCCTCCTCGCTATAGTCCTCTTCCACGTTCTCGAGCGACGCCGCCCGCCGCTCACTCCCTAGCGACGGCGGATTCTCCCGCGGCAGCACGTTCCAGCTCTCCGCCATCGTGTACGTGGCCGGCGACCAGTGTTTCCGCACGGCGATTTCCGTCCTCGTGCCTCGCAGGAAATCGTGCATCGACCGCGCCGCCGTCTGCGCGCTCGCAATCGCGTCGATGAACAGCCGCGCGCCGTGCGCGATATCGCCGCATGCAAACACGTCCGGCGCCGTGGTCTGGTACGTCTCGCGGTTGACCTTGATCAGCCCGCGCTCGCTTTCCACCCCGTCCGCCGGGTCCAGGAACGACAGGTCGGAGGTCTGCCCGATCGCGAAGATGATGCTATCGGCCGGAATATTCTCCACTTGCCCTTCGTCGAAACTCGGATTGAAGCGCCCGTTGGCGTCGAACACCGCCGTGCAGCGCACCGTGCGCAGGCCGGTCAATTTGCCGTCCTCGATGAGGACCTCGCGCGGCCCCCGCTGGTTGTGCAGGTGGATGCCTTCCTCGCCGCCCTCGTGGACTTCGATCTCGTCGGCGGGCATCTCCTGCCGGCTCTCCAGGCACACCACGTGGACCTCTTTGTCGCCGGAAAGCCGCAGCGCGGAGCGCGCCACGTCGTAGGCCACGTGCTCGTCGTGCGGCCGCACCGCCGAACGCGCCACGTCGTACGCCACGTTGCCGCCGCCGATCAC
>PLDO01000023.1 GCA_003136215.1 Bryobacterales bacterium | reverse complement strand
GTTCAGAGCATGGGCCAGGACCTGGCCCAAAGGACGGTGTGCGTCAAGGTCCGGCTCGGCCGGCTTGGCAACACACGAAAGGTCAGCAATTCGCAGGTGGAAGTGGACACAGACAAGAGTCTGCTTTTGATTTCCAAACATCTGCTCGATTCCAACGAGCTGCGCACGATCGCCAACTTCGATGGGGAGATCCGGCGCTACCTCTACGATACGTGCCTGCCGTTCGAGGCCGGCATTCATCTTTGCCCGCTGGCGCTGCTGGAGCAAATGGAGGGCAAGCTGCGAGAATTCGCGGCACGGCGAAAGGATCTGATCGAAACGTTCCTGTCGGCGTACCCGACGCTGTGCCAGGAGGCCGCAAAGCGCCTGCGCTCGCTATACAATCCGGCTGACTACCCACCGTTGGAATACGTTGCCCAGCAGTTCACCCTCATCTGGCAGTACATCAGCTTTGGTGTTCCCGACCAACTTCGCGAAATTTCCACCAAGATCTGGCACGACGAACGGGAGAAGGCGGCAGAGATGATGGCGGAAGCGGGCCGGGAAATCCAACAGGTGCTTCGGACGGCGATGGGCGAGTTGGTAAAGCACATGCGCGACCGACTGAAGGACGGGCCCGAAGGCAAGCCGCTGCGGTTCAAAGAGACCACGGTCTCGAACCTGGTGGAATTCCTGGGGACCTTCGATTTCCGCAACGTCACTGACGACGCAGAGCTGAAAGGGTTGGTGGAGAAGGCGCGGGCAATGCTCGTCGGAGTAAGCGCGGATGACCTCCGGACGACCAGCGGCGTGCGTGCGAAGGTCCAGCAAGGCATGGCGGACCTGGCGGCCGAGTTGGACACGATGATCGTCAAGAAACCGGGACGGAAATTCCGCTTCAACGAGGAATAGCTGATCCGGAGAAAGGAGAACCCGATGGCGCTCGATACAGGATTTGTCGTAGCGGTCTTGGAGGGTATTGAGGGGACGCTGGACGAAGTGATCGAGCGTCTCGACAATGCCGAGCTGAAGGCCAGCCTGGATGTGCTTCAGACCCGGGTGACGGCGCTTCGGGTGTCGATCGAGCCGCCGGCCCGTGAGCCGGAGGACAAGGAAGAATCCGAAGAGCCGGTCCCCGCCGAAGCGGCATAGGCTGCCACTGCTGTTTTACCCGAGGGCGTTCTGCCCATAGGGCCAACTTCAACAATCTAGCCGCACCAAGGGCCCGCGCTGATCAGTGGATCCGTACGGGCCGGTGCGCTGTGTACAAAGAACTGAAAGGAGCAACGAAAATGTTGGGTTTGAATAACGTCCAGATCATCGGGAACTTGGGCGGCACTCCGGACGTGAGGTTCCTGAACGACGGCAAGTCTCAAGTGGTCAACTTCTCAGTGGCTGTCAATGAACGCTGGAAGAACCGCGACGGTGAGCCTCAGGAACGAACCACCTGGTTGCGAGTGGCTGCGTTCAACGGGATTGGGCAGGCATGCGCCGAGCATTTGGCCAGTGGAGATGGCGTGTATGTAGAAGGCCGCCTCCAGGTCCGCGAGTACGAAGACAAAGACGGCAACGCGCGCACCTCCGTCGAGGTGGTTGCATCCAAGGTTCGCCTCCTGGGCCGCGGAAACAATCACGGCGAGGAGAAGCGGCCGGTTCCCGGCCAACCAAAGGCCAAGGGGGGACAGCCGTCGGCTCCGGCGGACGACTTCAATCAGAGCGGGGATGATCCTCCGTTCTGACTAAGGTGAGAAAGAGCGGCCCGTGACTGCCGCTCTTCTCCGAGCACATGAAGGAGAACGACCATGAGTATACCAGCAATAGCAATTGCGGGCGGCTTTTTCGCCCAACTGATGCCGATGCTCGCCGACCGCACGGTGATGATGATCGTATCGAAGGCCGACGAGAACCACCTGACGGTTTCCGTGATTCCGAAACGGGTGAAAGACAGCGAGAACGCGGCGCTGGCGACGCCGTTCTGCTGCACGGGGACCCCCGAAGAACTGGACCGCGAACTGCCGACGCAAGTCCGTGAATTCGTGGCCGGTCACGTTGCGTTGGGCGCCAACCTCGCCGAAATCCAACGCGAGCGTGAAGAGGCGGAGAAAGTCGCGCGCGAGGAACTGAAGAAGAAGCAAAAGACAGTGGGTAACGGTGGAGCGAAAGGCAAGGCGGCCGAACCCGCACCGAAGCAGGAAGACAAGCCAGCACCTGCACCGCCGTCATCGCCCATGCTGAGCCTCTTCGATCTACCCGCTCAAGATGAGGCGGCACCGTGCCCGACTTCGGGACAAGAAACAAAAAAGGAAGACGAGGAGGAGGTAAGCCATGCAGGCCAGAGCGATGCGCCGTGAATTTTCGTTCCTCGGAATTAGGCTGCCCGACCCGGACAGTAGGATGACCGTAGAGGATGTCAGGGGCGTCCTCTCGATGCAATACCCGGAGATTGCGACGGCGGCGATCAGCGGGCCGGAAGCCGTGGGCGACACGATGAAGTATACGTTCGAGCGCGCGATCGGCTCGAAGGGCTGAAAGACAAAGGCGCAGGGAGCGGTGCAACCGCCGGAAAGGCCAAGTTGCGTCCGCTCTCGCGCATCGGAGAACATCCGCGATGAAGGCGAAGATCCGGCGTGAAAACAAATGCCGCAGAGAAGAAGCTCTGGCCGAACTGGAGCTGCTTGCTCAAGGGCGCCACGCTTCACAACAAACAGTTTTGGAGAGGTACAGGCAATGTCCAGACTGGAGAAACGCAAGTATGATCCTCTCGCGGGCACTGGACAGTGGGCATCGAAGGGGACCGGGCAGTTGCTTGACGCCGCCTCCGGGGTGGCTACCTCCGATGGTCTGATTGCCCCGGGTTGCCACTGGAGTATTCCAGCTCTGCGGGGAGTTCCCACGGAGTATCAGTTCTTCGGCGGGCTGAATGCCGCTGCCGGGCTGGCGAAAACGCTTGTCACAAGCGGTATCGCTCAGGCGGATGGTTGGTTCCGAACTGGCAGGGACCCGTTCCGGTTCATCGAGCAGACGTTGAAAGATAGGATCGAGGCGCACGGTGGTCAGGAGATCGATCAGGATCTCTTCTTGGGCGTCGGGTTGGTGTCCGATCTGGACCCGTGCGGAGCGGGTGTCGCAGAGCTAGCCGACGGGAACGAGATGTACCTGGTGGTGGAACCGGGGAGCGCCGGTTACGTGGTTCTAGGGCCGACACTAAGATCGTTGGAACGTGTTCACCCAAGATTGCCCCTAACGTTTTTCAATCTTTTTACCCATGCCCTGAATCGTTGGGTGCGGGTCTATGACTACCGCGATGCTGCGGAGCGCGTGGAGCAACTGAGGGAGTGGTACGAAGGTGACCCGGAGGGTGAGACCGTCGAAC
>PLDO01000015.1 GCA_003136215.1 Bryobacterales bacterium | reverse complement strand
GCTTGAGGTGCTAGCGGGAGCAATCTCGTGGAGGTTCAAGTCCTCTCGACCGCACCAGTTCACAGCGGATAAAATTTCGGAGACCATACGCGGTACCCGGATCTTCTATCCGGCAGCAGATCGTGAAAGGCGAGTTCCGACAGCTTCTCGCACAGAAGTTGGCACTCGTTTCACGATCGCATGGATAGCGACGGACATGTCGCCGCTTCTGACGGTGTTCCCAATCAGAACGATGCGGCTTCGACTCGACCGGCCGGGGAGATAAATGTTGATTAGGCCGCCCTTCGGGGAAACAGGTGAACAGCTAAACCGCCGCGCCGTCACGGCCGAGTCGACGGCGGCAAAACAGCGCGATAAGGGCGTGCGGGCGCGCACGGACGGCGATCAACAGCCCCGCGTTCACGCGGCCCCCGAAGTGATCCGGTCCGCGGGCCACTACGCGAGCCGGAGCGCCGGGGTGGGCCCGTCCCAGGCCCGTCCTCAACTGTCATTGACGCGCGATCAGGAGGACCACTCCCACTCGTCTCACGAACGGAGCTGCAGATCTTTAACCTTTACGCCCGCAGCCCACAACATCTTTTCCAGCGGACAACCCACATCATCAGAGTGCAGGTGTTGCTCGGCCGGAAACGGAGGCCCGTTCGCCGGAACGAATGACCCGGGGCAATTGTCTCGGACCTGGTGTGGACAAACGTCTTGGACATTGAAATACGCGAAACCACACTGAAGCATGCCGGGCACTGGCCGGATTTCCGGTTCCTTGCCGAGAATCTGCATGACGAACGCCTGTAGCAGTAGTTCGCCGGCGACTTCGGTCATGAAGGCGCTAGGGTCGCAGGAGATTTCAGGAGCCCTTCGAATCGGGGGCAGGTGTAAGTTGATCTTTCCGCTGATCTGGATGATGGGTGGTTGGTAGTCCTCCTGAAGCTCCTGCCAGATCTCGGGAACGGCCCAAGGGTAGGCAAGACAAAATGGATATTTCTGGCGAAACCGCATGGCGGCGAACATGCGCTCCTCAATGAGCATGTTGGGCTTGCGGTAATTCGCTCGCTTGACAGCAGCGTCAGTCACGGCCTCCAACGGCGAGAAGCCGCAAGCTGCAAGCAACTCGTCCGCAGCATTGGTGTAGTTGTCAATGAGCGCGGCGACGTCGCGCGTCCCCGCTCCGTTGCGGATGGCTGTCGTCAGTCTGTAGAAGCGCCAAGAGGGCGAGGTGGCCTGCCATTCATCTTCCGTCTGCGGCATGTCGTTCCAGATTGTCTGAAGAGCTAAATCGCAAACGAAGGGAAAGAGCAGGCTGCGGTCCCCTCCCACTTCCGAGGCGAACCACTCGAACGCAATGCGGTACTTGGGTGAGACCTCCCTCTGCAGGATTTGATCGAATGAAACCTCATGGAACATGCGACGGAACATCACCTCGCTCCAACGTGCATGGGCTTCGGCGACATCCATCCCCTGCAGCCAGTACGGTTCTCCCCCGATCCTTATTTCCGGGTTGATTTTCCAGGGGCCAGCACCGGGCGGCGGGACAACGAAGAGGCTCTTGAAATCCTTATCGGGATCGCGGACGCGAAAGCGCGCCGACGCGATCCGTAGCGTGTTTTCGGCTGTCCACTTTACGGCATGAAGCTGAGCGTTCCGCTGTTCGCGACCCGCCAGCAATGAATCAAGCGAGATCACCCTACCAGCTGGTGAAACTGCCGTCTCTTTCAGCCATTCGTTGAACACGAAACCGGTGAGCTGACGAAATAGATGCCACGCATTATGTCCATACCCGGTCATCGCCGTCTGCCACCAGTGAACGCTTTCGTGCCAGTACGTTGCTTCTGCTTGGTTCGTCGGTCCGGTCGTGTAATGTTCCAATGAGCCGGCCAAGACCATCTGCAGCCGGTAGGGAATGAACAGCCCTTGAAACGCAGGATATTCAGCGGTCGGTGCGGAATCAGGATCCATGTGCTGTACACCGCAGTTTAGCGCCTAGCAACGGGTTCATCAGTTCATTTGTGCCCGCAGCTCGTACACCTTTCGGAAAACCGCCGTCTATGATCAGCGCTCGCACATGAATAGTCGCCGCCACGCGCCCTCGGGTGCTGCGCGCCGGGATCGAGCAGGGAATGAAATTGGCCTCGTTCAGCGACAGTTACAGGTTGGCAATCCGCCCAAAGATGCAACGTGCGACCATTGCTCCAATACCTTTACGATACCGACAGCGACGCAAATCCGTCGCGACGAACAGGGATGGGATCTCCCGAAGCGCTGCGAAGAATGCCGTGAACTCTTTCGGCACAAGCCCTTTAAGACCCAACGAGAGACTGGCTTTTGGGGCAACACGGTCTTTCGGACCTACAACAGCTTAGGACAATTGCTGAGCGAGTCCCGCGACGAAGTCGGCTTTTGGGGAGACGAACGGCGCCGGCATCGCAGCGCAACCGGCGAGACAACCGGCATGACTCGGGAGCGGACGGACTTTTGGGGAAACGAGTACCGCGAGACCCGTGCGCCAGATGGGACGGTCAAATCAACCTCTCGAGAGCGCAGCGACTTCTTCGGGAATCCGTATACCGAGAGCGCGGGCGGCACATCGTCGACGAAGCACAAGACGCGCTCGAAGACCAGCTTCTGGGGAAAGAAGTACCGCCAGACCGAATAATATTCTTGCCCCCCACGCCAGCAAGAGATTGTTCGGCGAAGCGCTCCTACGAATACTGGCGACAGTGACGCCGCGGACTCTCTCGTCGCAACAACGCCGGCTTCCCAGGAATCGCGTAGTGAGCTTTGACAGCTAATATACATGCCAGGCTTGGTCAAAAACTCGTCCGTTCCATTGGCCACCACAGAGACATTCGGTGCACTCGTCCGGAGGCGTTGCGCTTAACATCTGAGAACGAAACCGTTGGGCCGGCTCGCCGAACCAGATTTTCTCCAATGGTTCAGCAAAGACGTTGCCCAAGATCAGCGATTGCGCGCCAATGCACGGCGTAACATCCCCGTTTGCCCATACGATGACGTCCGAGAACGGTTGCCAACAGTAATCCGTCACCGGCCGTCCGGCGTGCGGCACGGCGCCCCGCCGAAAGGGTAGCGGCGCACTCAGATCACAGGCAAACCCCTGCACCGCCGCACGCGCGGAACGAATGCTTTCATCGGCAGTATCCTGCGCAAAGAAGACGGAGTCGGCAGGCTGCATATCGCCCGCTTCCACGTTTTCGGGGTGAATGCGGGCATACTGCAGGTGAATCGCGTCGACGCCCCGAGCGGCCAAATCGTGCACACTCTGCGCCAAGCTTCGCACATTGCGTGCCTGGACCGTGATGTTCACCTGCACCACCGGGCGACCCTCGTTGGCTCGGCTCGGGAGTGCGAGCGCGAGCTCCAGGTTCTTGAGTACACGTTCCAGGTTGCATCCGATGCGGATGTCGCAAAACACGGCCGGGTCGGTAGCATCGATCGAGAACGTGATGCTGCTCAACCCAGCCGCAACGAGCTGCTGCAGCAGGATCGGGGTGAGTCGCATGCCGTTCGTGGTGACATGCAGTCGTGTCCGTCCGCCGCCGAGAGCGTGCAACCACGCTGGCAGGTGCTGGGCTTCGGTGAACTCTCCATTTTGCAGGAATATCGTATCCTTGACGGTGCGCAGGAACTCCCAATTCAGGGCCGCCGGTCCAAGCTCCCGTCGTCCGTGCCGGCGAATAATGTACCTGTTGGGGCACATCCGGCAGCGTGCGCTGCAGTAATTCGTGGGTTCCATACGGAGCACGCTTGGCACGAGATCACTCCCCGCATCCTGTCGCTCGACGTCCGGCGGCGCAAGCATCCGAAGCGCCGTCCGCGCCACGTAGGAGAACTCGTTCGCGTTCCGTCCCGCGAGGAGAACGATGATGGCATTGAAGTCGGCGTGAATCCGCCGGAGTCCATCATTGATGTCGCTGCAGACGTAGAGGGTGTCAGGGGCGTCCTCTCCATGCAATACCCGGAGATTGCCACGGCGGCGATCAGTGGGCCGGNNCACGATGAAGTATACGTTCGAGCGCGCGATCGGCGCGAAGGGCTGAAAGACAAAGACGTAGGGAGCGGAGCAACCGCCGGAAAGGCCAAGTTGCGTCCGCTCTCGCGCATCGGAGAACATCCGCGATGATGGCGAAGAGCCGGCGTGAAAACAAATGCCGCAGAGAAGAAGCTCTGGCCGAACTGGAACTGCTTGCTCAAGGGCGCCACGCTTCACAACAAACAGTTTTGGAGAGGTACAGGCAATGTCCAGACTGGCAAAACGCAAGTATGATCCTCTCGCGGGCACTGGACAGTGGGCATCGAAGAGGACAGGGCAGTTGCTTGACGCCGCCTCCGGGGTGGCTACCTCCGATGGTCTGATTGCCCCGGGGTGTCACTGGAGTATTCCGGCTCTGCGGGGAGTCCCCACGGAGNNCGGCGGGCTGAATGCCGCTGCCCGGCTGGCGAAAACGCTTGTCACAAGCGGTATTGCTCAGGCGGACGTGTGGTTCCGAACTGGCAGGGACCCGTTCCGGTTCATCGAGCAGACCTTGAAAGATAGGATCGAGGCGCACGGTGGTCAGGAGATCGATCAGGATCTCTTCTTGGGCGTCGGGTTGGTATCCGATCTAGACCCGTGCGGAGCGGGTGTCGCAGAGCTACCCGACGGGAACGAGATGTACCTGGTGGTGGAACCGGAGAGCGCCGGTTACGTGGTTCTTGGGCCGACACTAAGATTGTTGGAAGTTGTTCACCCAAGATTGTCCCTAACGTTTGTCAATCTTTTTATCCATGCCCTGAATCGTTGGGTG
>PLDO01000687.1 GCA_003136215.1 Bryobacterales bacterium | reverse complement strand
GATAGCGAGATCGCCGTCGTGCCCAGCACCGCCGCGTTGATCATCATCAGCAGAATCGCGTGTTTGAAAAACCCGCTGGTAAAGGTGCCGATATCCACCGCCATTTGGGCCGGATCGGTGAACGTGAATCCGTGGACATGCGAGGCATTGCCGGCGATCATCATGCAGCCCGCCACGGTGATGGTGATGCAAGCGCCCAGAAACGTGTCCAGCCGCGCCCACTTCAGGTCGGCGAATCGCAGGCGCTTGTCGGCAATGCAGCTCTGCTGGAAGAAGAGTTGCCACGGCGCCACCGTGGTTCCCACAATGGCGATTACCAGGAACATCAAGTCCGGCGTCAGCCCGCCCGGCGGCATCCCGGGGATCAGGGACCCGCGCAGAATCTGCGCCACCGGCGGGTGCGACCGGAACGCGATGGCAAACCACGCCAGGTCCAGCAGGCAGAGGAAGACCACGATGCGCTCCCACCGGCGATAGCTCCCTGTTACCGCAATGAGAACCAGCCCTGCCGCTGCCAGCGGTACGCCGATCCTTGGGTCCACCCCCATTCTGTTGAGCGCCAGATCGATGGCGGCGAACTCGGTAACCAGGGTAAGAAAATTCACCAACTCCAGGTCGATCAGCGAAAACAGTCCCCACCACCGGCCGAAGCGCTGATAGATCATGGCGGCGTGGCCCTTGCCGGTAGCGATGCCCAGCCTGACAACCATTTCCTGTATGAAGTACGTCACCGGCAATAAGAGCAGAACAATCCACAACAAATGAGTGCCGTATTGGGCCCCGGCCTGGCTGTAAGTCGATACCGCGCCGGCGTCGTTGTCCGCCACCATGACGATGAGTCCTGGTCCGACGACCATCAGGAAGGTCAGCAGGTTGCGCGCCCACTTGGACTTCACTACGCGTCCGCGAACCGGCACCACTTCCATTTCCAGGCCGGCCGCGGGATGATCCATCACAAATTTGTTGCTCATCGACGCTTCTCCTTTCCACCCGTGCGCGAAAACACCGCGGGCATCACGGCCGGCAAGGCGATATCAACGCCGCCAACCGGCACAAACACTTATTGGAGATTGTCGAAGGGAAAGAATTCGAGCTCCAGGAATTGGAGCGTCGGCCTTCAGCCCTCCGCCTTCACCACCGTAATTTCAGTGGAAGAAGCGGCGGCGAAGACGATAGCCTGAGGGACTACCGGTTTACCGCCGGAACTTCCACGCCGTATCCTCCGGAGTACTAGGAGGTTGATCGTCGTTCGGTTCCATATACCTTTCTGGAGACAAGTTCGAAGCTCAGGAGGGAAATAAAAAAACCATTTCCCCCGAGCGGAAGAAATGGCCAACTATCGCGAGCGATTGCTGACGGATTCCCCCACTGGTCCAAGCTTCAGCACCGCGCGCCGTGAGAGATCCGAAAACCTCAGCCACATTAGAGAAACCCTTAACCCGGGAGACCCTGGTACACCCTGACGAACATCTTTCGACGCCGGAGGGCAGTGGCTTATTTGCCGCGCGGACGCCTCGCCTACCGAGGATCCATGCAAATCGGGTGAAGGCAGCAAGAAGCGCTACATCCATCCAAGTCCAAGATAGCGCTCACCTACTTGTGGTGTCAACCCAAAGACCGAAGGCCGGTGAATTAATGTGTTTTAACTTTCAAAAAGGAGAGACCCATGCCCGGTCCGGCCTCGCGTTACAATGCGGTTTCCTTATGGCCCCACTCCCCCGAAGGCTGTTTACCGCAACCCTGCTCCTCGCCGCCTGGCCTTCGCCCTCCCACTGCCAGTCCGCCACGACCGGCGCTTTGGCCGGCGCCGTAACCGATCCCGCCGGCGCAGCCCTCCCCCACGTGACCGTCACGCTCGCTAATTCCGCCACCATGGCGGCGCAGACCGCGGTTACGTCTGCCAGTGGCGCCTACACTTTTTCGCTGCTTGCTCCCGGGGCCTACCAGGTGCAATTCGCCGCAGCCGGATTCAAGACCGCCCTCATGTCCGGCGTGGCCGTCAATGTGGGCGAAGCCCCCACGCTCGATGCGGCGCTAGAGCGCGGCGAAGCCGCGGAGCCCGTGCCCTGCCGGTGCCGCATTACCGTCACCACCTCCTCCACCAGCACGATCGTCAATTCGAGGACGATTACCGCTGTTCCCCTGACCACGCGCAACTTCACGCAGATTCTGTCGATGGCCTCCGGCTCCGCGGCCGACGTCAACAACGCCGGCACCCTGGGACGCGGCACGCGCAACGTCAACGTCAACGGCAATACCAGCGCCGGCTCCTACACCCTGGATGGCGCGGTGGCCCCCAGTGCCGTCCCCAACCCCGACACGATTTCGGAATTAAAGATCCAGACTTCGCAATACGACGCGGTCTACGGCGCGCAAGTCCCCAGCACCACCCTCATCACCAAGAGCGGGGAGCACGAATTCCACGGCGATGCCTGGGAATTCGTGCGCAATGACGTCTTCAACGCCAACTCCTACTTCCGCGCCTCCACCGGACAGTCCAAACCCAATCTCAAGCAGAACCAGTTCGGCGCCACCCTTGGCGGACCGGTGCACGGGCGGAAGCTTTTCGTTTTCGGTTCCTTCCAGGGCACGCGGCAGATCAACGGACTCGACACCACTTCCACCTCCAACCCCATTCTTCCGCCCCTGGATAACGATCGATCGGCCGCCGGCCTGGCCGCGCAGTTCTGTCCCGCCAATCATCCACTCGACTCACGCTACCTGACGTACGCCGGCGGCAAGCAGCTGGATTGCCACAATCAAACCACCGATACCACCGCCCCCATCAGCCCTGTGGCTCTCGGCATCCTGCAACTCAAAACGAAGACCGGCGACTGGCTAATCCCCAATCCGCAGACCCTGATGACCACGGGCAGCAACGCCGGTCTCGGCTTCTCCTCCTACAGCGCGCCTTCCACTTACAACGAGAACCAGTACCTCATCAACGGCGACTATCTGGCCACGTCCAGGAACACGCTGGCCGCGCGAGCCTACATCACGACCATCGATCAGTACCGCACCTTCGGCTCTCCGCAGGGCTACCCGGGGGCACCCATGGTTCCCGGGCAGGGAACTCCGCAAGCGCTCGCCGGCCACGACTACGTGGCCAGCCTCAACCTCACGTCCGCCCTGCGCAAGACACTCGTCAACGAGGCGCGCTTCAGTTTTACCCGTTCCGAGCAAGGCGCACACGGCGACGGCACGCCCACGGCGACCTCTCTCGGCATCACCCCGGCCGACCGCTTCTTCGATCAACCCCCGGAGATGACCGTGCTCGGCCCTCTGGGCAGCTTCCGCGTCTTCGGCACGCTGGGCAACGATTTCGCCGTCGACAACACCTACTACTCCGGCACCGACAACCTCGCCTGGGTGCACGGCAGCCATAAAACCCGCGCCGGCGGCCTCTTTATGGTCCAGTCCAACTGGCGCGACGACACCGGCGCCGCGCGGGGCCGACTCTACTTCCAGACTTTCAGCGATTTTCTGCTGGGCCTGAGCGCCAATGACAACCTCAGCCCATCCGGGCGCAGCAACATTCAGTCGGTGCAGGCCAGCGAGGGTGTCGGAGCCCGCGGCCAGATTCAGTACAACTACCGCAGCTACTTCGGGGCGGCATTTCTGCAGGACGATTACAAAGCCAGTTCGCGCCTCACGCTGAACTTCGGCCTCCGTTGGGAATACGACGGCCCGGCGCTCGATACCACCGGCTCCATGGGCAACGCCTGGCCCAACCTCCTGAGCCAGGCTGCCATTCCGCCCGCCGCGGGCACGCTGCTGGGCAATACGGTGGCCGCCAACTACGACGCCAAGCAGATCAACCCGTACACCGGCCAGCCCTTCGGCGCGGCGCCCACGGGCGTTCTGGTGAGATCCAACAACAGCTACTACCGCAATGGCGCGCCGCTCGATACCTTTGCCCCGCGCTTCGGCTTCGCGTGGCAACCGCTCGGCGCGGGCGGCCGCCTCTCGGTGCGCGGTGGCTACGGACTCTTCTACCAGGCCGCTGCCTACAGCGGCAACGCCGCGGGGACGCCCCTGTTCACCGCAGCGCCCTTCGCCCAGGGCTTCACCAACGCCGATTCCAGCAACAACCTCTCCAGCCTGCAAAAGCCCTTCCCCACGACTACGCTCGGCTTCGTACCGCGCACAGCCACTTCGCAGCTTTCCGATCGCATTGCGGGTCCCGATTACGTAGTCCCGCGGCTTCACCAATGGAACATCAGCTCGCAGTTTCGCCTGCGCCGCGGCCTTACTTTCGATATCGGCTACGTGGGAAGCCAGGGCACCCGTCTGCTACTGGCGCGCGGCCTCAACCAGCCGCTGCTGGCGTCAGCCGCGGCGGGCGTCAACTGCGGCTACGATGGCGTGCCCTCTCACTGCATCACCACGAACACGGCGGAGAACGCCGCGCTCCGTGTCCCCATCCTCGGGGAAACTCCCACCGCGCTCGCCGCCAATGAATTCTCCGGGGCGTCCGCCTATCACAGCCTGCAAGTCACGCTCCGCAAGCAGGCCGCCCACGCGCTCTCGTTTCAGACCACGTACACGTACTCCCGCGCGGCCAGCAACACCACGATTTATAACGACCCGAATAATCTTTCCCTGGATTGGGCACGTTCCAGCTTCGACCGCACCCACCGCTTCACCGCCAACTTCGATTACCAGTTGCCGGCCCTCCTGAAAGGCTGGACCGTGGCCGGCATCATCATCGTACAGAGCGGTCTCCCCATGACCCTGACCGATCCCAACGCCGGCGGCGTCTATGCGCACGCCGCGCCCGCCACCGTCACCCTGTGTCCCGGCGCATCCTATTCCAGTCTGGTCACGACGGGGGACACGGGCAGCCGGCTGACCCGATGGATCGACAGCAGCGCCATCTGCACGCCCCCGGCCATCGGATCCGACGGGTCCACCGGCTACGGCAGCGCCGGCCAGAGCATCATGCAAGGCCCCGGCCAGTTCAACACCGATTTCTCGCTGGGTAAGACGTTCCGCGTCGGCGGCCTTCGCGAAGAAGCCGTCCTGGCGTTCCGAACGGAATTCTACAACGCCCTGAACCACCCGCAATTCGCCAATCCCGGGACCTCTCTCAACACCGCCAGCTTTGGCGTGATCACGCAGAACTCGGTGGCCCCGCGCCTCATCCAGTTCGCCCTGAAATACCTGTTCTGAGAGGGCCGCCTTGTGCCACTGGTTGGGCTACTCTAACTGTGATGAAGCCATTACGCCGTGTCGCGGTTTTGGGGGCGGGGACCATGGGCGCGCGGATCGCGGCCCAATTTGCCAACGCGGGTTTCGCGGTGGACCTGCTGGATATCGTGCTGCCGGATCAGCCGAAGCGGAATGCGGCGGCGCTGGCGGGCATCGAAAACGCCGCGAAGCAGAGGCCCGTGGCGTTCTTCACGGACGCCGCCAGGGCGCTGATCGCGCCGGGGAATTTCGAAGACGATCTGGGCCGCGTGGGGCGATGCGAGTGGATTGTCGAAGCGGTGGCCGAGAATCTCGAAATCAAACGTGCGTTGTGGCGCCGCGTGGCGGCGCTGCGCGCGCCGGGGTCGATTGTCTCGACGAATACCAGCGGGATCCCGCTGGCGCGCATCTCCGAGGGCTTCGACAGCGAGTTCCGGCAGCATTTCCTGGGCACGCACTTCTTCAATCCGCCGCGCTACCTGCACCTGGCGGAAGTTATCCCCGGGGCCGAGACGCGCCCCGAAGTGCTCGCCTGGGTGGCGTCGTTCTGTGACCTGCACCTCGGCAAGGGTGTGGTGCCGTGCAAGGATACGCCCAACTTTATCGGCAACCGCCTGGGGTGCTTCTTCGGGGCGAAAGTAGGGCTGCTCGCCGAAGCGGGCGATTTCTCCGTGGAGGAAGTGGACGCGCTGACGGGGCCGCTGATCGGGCTTCCCAAAAGCGCCAGTTTCCGGCTGATTGACATCATCGGCCTGGATGTGTGGGTGCACGTGCTGCGCAATCTGTATGAGGCGGCGCCGCTCGACCCGGCGCGCGAACTGTATCGCATTCCAGACGTCATGCAACAGATGATGGAGCGCGGCTGGCTGGGAGAAAAGCGCGGGCAGGGCTTCTACAAGCGCGTGGGCAAAGGCGCGGACAAGGAGATCTGGGCGCTGGACCGCAACACGCTGGAGTATCGCCTGGCGCAAAAGGTGAAGTTCCCGGCGGTGGAAGCGGTGCGCGGAATCGAGGACCTGGGGCAGCGCCTGCGCGCGCTGGTGGCGGGCGACGACCGCGCCGGGCAGTTTCTGTGGACGCTGTTTCGCGGCTTCGTGCTCTATGCGGCGCGCATGGTACCGGAGATTTCGGACCGCATCGTGGAGATCGACCGCGCCATGCGTTGGGGATACGGGTTCACCCTTGGGCCTTTCGAGCTGTGGGACGCCCTGGGCGTGCCGGAAACCGTGGAGCGCATGCGGCGCGAGGAGTGTGCGATCCCGGAAAACGTGGAGCGCATGCTGGCATCCGGCGCGCAGAGCTTCTATGAGGACGCGGACGCCGGCGGCGAACCGGGGACGCGCTACTTCGACCTGAATGCCGGTGGGTACGCCGGGTTGGAGCAGCGTCCGGGCGTGATGGCGCTGGGCGAGATCAAGCGCGCGCGCGGCGTGGTGAAGACCAGCCCCGGAGCCTCGCTGGTGGACCTGGGAGACGGCGTGCTTTGCCTGGAGTTCCACAGCAAAATGAATGCGCTGGGCGAGGACATGGTGCAAATGGTGGCCGGCGCGCTGGACGAGTTGGACGGCGGGTTCGAGGCGTTGGTGGTGGCCAACGACGGGGAGAATTTCAGCGTCGGCGCCAATCTGATGACGGTGCTCGTGGCCGCGCAGGAAGGCCGGTGGGACGCGCTTGACACCGCCATCCGGCGTTTCCAGGCGGCGTGCATGGCGCTGAAGTACGCCTCGCGTCCGGTGGTGGCGGCGGTGTTCGGCATGGCACTCGGCGGCGGCTGCGAAGTGGCGTTGCACGCCGGCCGCGCGCAGGCGTCGGCGGAGACGTACATGGGCCTGGTGGAGACGGGCGTGGGGCTGATTCCGGCGGGTGGCGGGTGCAAGTAAATGCTGCTGCGCCTGGGCAGCGCCGGGCGGGCGTTCCACCTGATCGAATCCGGCAAGGTGAGCGAGAGCGCGGCGCACGCGCGCGACCTGGGTTTTCTGCGCCCCATCGACGGGATGACCATGAATCGCGAACGCCTGACGGCGGACGCCAAGGCGGCGGCACGCGCGTGTGTGGCCGCCTGGTCGCCGGGAATGCCGCGGCAGGACATCGCGGTGGAAGGCGAGGCGGGCTACGCAACGCTCAAGATGGCAATGACGCTGGCGGCGGAGGGCGGGTACAGCACGGAGTACGATTGCGCGGTCGGGGAGAAGCTGGCATACGTGCTGTGCGGCGGGCGGCTGACCGGCACGCAGAAGGTCTCCGAACAGTATCTGCTGGATCTGGAGCGCGAAGCCTTTCTGAGCCTCTGCGGGAATGGGAAGACGCAGCAACGCATGCAGTACATGCTGAAGAATGGGAAGGCGCTGAGGAACTGAAAATTGGCAGGCGAAAACGCCTGCCCCACCAACACAAGCCGCACGGCTGCAAAGTGGTGGGGCAGGCGCTTCCGCCTGCCAACCGGAACCCGAAGGAATTTCCATGCGCGAAGCGGTAATTGTCGATTGTTTGCGAACGGCGGTGGGCAAAGCGCCGCGCGGCGCGCTGCGCAATTCGCGGCCGGACGACCTGGCGGCCGTGGTGATTCGCGCTCTGCTGGACCGGTATCCGGCGGCGAAGGAGGATGTGGAAGACGTCATCCTGGGATGCGCCATGCCGGAGGGTGAGGCGGGAAGCAATATGGCGCGCCAGGCGGCATTGCGCGCCGGCTTGCCGGATTCGGTTCCGGCGATGACCGTCAACCGCTTTTGCAGTTCCGGATTGCAGGCGATCGCGCTCGCGGCGGAACGCATCCGCGCCGGCGCCGCCGATATCGTGATCGCCGGCGGCGCGGCGGCGCCGATCGTCGAGATGCTCGACACCCGCGAAAGGCTGCCCTGGGCCGGGCATTCCGCGCGCCATGCGCTCAACGAGGTCTATGAGCTGATCAAGCGCAACAAGACCACGCTGGTGTTCGTCAACACCCGCAGCCAGGCCGAGATGCTGTTTCAGGATCTGTGGCGCATGAACGACGACGGCCTTGCCATCGCGCTGCATCACGGCTCGCTCGATGTCGCGCAGCGCCGCAAGGTCGAGGATGCGATGGCGGCCGGCAAACTGCGCGGCGTGGTCTGCACCTCGTCGCTCGATCTCGGCGTCGACTGGGGCGATGTCGATCTCGTCATCAATATCGGCGCGCCGAAGGGCGCCTCACGGCTGATGCAGCGGATCGGCCGCTCCAATCACCGCATCGACGAGGCCTCGCGCGCGGTGCTGGTGCCGGCCAATCGCTTCGAGGTGCTGGAATGCGCGGTGGCGATCGACGCGGTGGCCGAGAATGCGCAGGATACCCCGCCGCTGCGGGTCGGCGCGCTGGATGTGCTGGCGCAGCATGTGCTCGGCTGCGCTTGCGGCGAGCCGTTTCTGTCCGATCAGCTTTACGAGGAAGTCCTGACCGCCGCACCTTATTCGGGCCTGAGCCGAACCGATTTCGACGACGTGGTCGATTTCGTCGCCACCGGCGGCTATGCGCTGAAAACCTACGAGCGGTTCGCGCGCATCAAGCAGGACAAGACCGGCCGCTGGCGCGTCACCAATCCCCGGGTGCGGCAAAGCTATCGCCTCAATGTCGGCACCATCGTCGAGGACACCATGCTGAAGGTGCGGCTGGTGCGCTCGCGCGGTGCAAAGGGAAACGCCGGATCGACCGGTGCGCTCGGGCGCGGCGGCCGGATGCTTGGCGAAATCGAAGAGTATTTCATCGAAGGGCTGGTGGTCGGCGATACCTTTGTGTTTGGCGGCGAGGTCGTGCGCTACGAGCAGCTTTTGGAAGACGTTGTCTATGTCTCGCGCGCCAATGACAAGGACGCCAAGGTGCCGTCCTATATGGGCGGCAAGTTTCCGCTCTCGACCTATCTCGCCGAGCGGGTCCGGAAATTGCTCGCCGACAAGCGCGCCTGGAACGCCTTGCCGGATCAGGTGCGCGACTGGCTGTCGCTGCAGGCGCATCTGTCGCGCGTCCCCGGCGTGCGCGAATTGGTGGTGGAGACGTTTCCGCGCGCCGACAAGCACTACCTGGTCTGTTATCCCTTTGAGGGGCGGCTGGCGCATCAGACGCTCGGGATGCTTTTGACGCGGCGGCTCGAACGCGCGCGCACCCGGCCGCTCGGCTTTGTCGCCAATGAATATGCGCTGGCGGTGTGGGGACTTGGCGACGTGTCGTCGATGATCCGGGAGGGCCGGCTCGATCTCAACGCACTGTTCGATCCTGACATGCTGGGCGACGACCTCGAAGCGTGGCTGGCGGAATCCGCGCTGATGAAACGCACCTTCCGCACCTGCGCGATCATCTCCGGCTTGATCGCGCGGCGCTTCACCGGCGAGGAAAAGACCCGGCGCCAGGTGCTGTTCTCGACCGACCTGATCTATGACGTGCTGCGCCGCCACCAGCCGGACCATATCCTGCTGCGTGCGACGCGGGCGGACGCCGCGGGCGGGCTAACGGATCTGGGGCGCATCGCGGGGATGCTGCGGCGGGTGAAAGGACGGATCGTGCACATGGTACTGTCACGCGTCTCGCCGCTGGCGGTGCCGGTGCTGCTGGGGCGCGATCCCGGCACTATTGTGCCGGTACCGTATCATGCGTTCGATCTGCAATTGAATACGGCAGCGGCCGCGGCCGCGGATATTCCGCTGCCGCCGGAACTGGTCAAAACGGCGGCCAAAGTGTTCGACCACTGACGCGGGCCGCGCGTGTCCCAATGTAGGGCGGAACAGCGGAGCGCATTCCGCCGTCTTTGCAGCCCACCGCACGGATGGCCGTCGCTGCGATGCCAGCCGTGGAATGCGCTGCCCCCCGGATCAAGCACGCCCCCGGGC
>PLDO01000517.1 GCA_003136215.1 Bryobacterales bacterium | reverse complement strand
GATGAACTTGCCGTCGGGCGAGTACTGGGCGGCGGAGACGTTGCCGGCATCGCTCTGCGCCACAATGTCGGTTTTACCGCTCTCCACGTCCACCATGCGCAGCTTGTGGTCGCTGCCGCTCCACANNGATCGCTGACGAAGGCGATCCACTTCCCGTTGTTCGACCAGCGCGGCTCCTGCTCTTTCCAGGGAGTTTCGCTGACGCGCTGCGGCTCGCCTTTGTCGGTGGCGATGGTGAAGATCTCGCCGTGCGCCACCACGGCGGCGCGCTTGTTGGAGGGCGAAAGGTGGAAGCCCTGGGCATCGCTGAGGGTGACCAGTTCTACGTCGTTCTCCTTGGGGTCCGCCTTGATATCGATGACGATTTCGCTGGCCTTGCCGGTGGCGGTATCGAGTTTCCAGAGGCCGAAGTTCTCCTCGTAGACGATGGTCTTGCCGTCGGCGGAGATGCTAGGGAAGAAGAGGTTGCCGTCGCCGTGGCTGGTGACGCGGGTCTCCTTACCGCCCTTATCGGAGATCTTCCAGATGTTGTTGACGCTCTTCATGACTTCCGGCCCGCCGAACTTGATGTTCTTTTCGTTGTCGAGCTGGTTGGAGACGTAAAAGATCTCTCCGTTGCGGGCGTACATGGGCCACAGGCGGTTGCCCTTGTAGTCTTCGCCGCCGAGTCTGGTGAACTTCCTGCCGGCCACGTCCATCACCCAGAGGTCGGCCGCATAGCTGCCGCGATAGTGTTTGCGCGACCAGGTGGCGGGGTGCCGCGTGAAGGCCATCCTGCCGCCGTCGGGCGAGTAACTGGCCCAGGAGCCCCAATCCGTGGGGATGGGCCGCTCGATGCCGCCGGCCACGGGAACCTCCCACAATGTGGTCACGGTGGGGAAGGCGCCGTTGCCGCGGGCCGAGGTGAAAATGATGTTCTTGCCGTCCGGGGTCCAGTTGACGACGTTGTCATCCGCGGTGTGAAAGGTGAGCTGGCGAGGCTTGCCGCCGGTGGTGGGAATCACGTAGACGTCGTAGTTGCCCTCGCGATTGGAGGAGAAGGCGATCCAGTTGCCGTCCGGCGAAAAGCGCGGGAAGACGTCGCGCGCCTGGTTATCGGTGAGGCGCTGCACGCCGGAGCCGTTCTCGCCGGCGATCCACAAATCGCCCAGGTAGCTGAAGGCCACTTTGCCGTTGGAATACGTGGGGTGGCGAAGCAGTTTCACCTGCGCCTGGGAGAGCGTGGGCAGGACCAGCGCTACGGCCAGGAAGAACGCTTTTCGAATCATGCAAACCTCCGCGGACTAAGGGATACCGCGATCTTAGTCGGTGGCGGAGGGGAAGGCAAGCTTTGGTGGGACAGACCATCGCCTTTTGTGGTCTGTCAACTTTTGTGGTTCGTCAACGCCGCGTTGAAGCGGTGCGGATTGACAGGCGACAAAAACCGATCGCCTGTCCTACTGCCTTCGGGCGGCCATTACTTTGTCGGCCTGGCTGAGCATGGATTCGGCCTTGGGCAGGTTTTCCACTGCCTTCTGCACTTCCGGATCGTCCAGGAACTGCGCGCGGTCGGCGGTCTTCTTGTCGAAAGCGCGCAGGTAGAATTCGTCGCGGAGCTGTTCGGTGAGCCACTTCCGGTCGCGGTTGAACTCCGCGTCGGTAAAGGGGATCGGCGGAGCGGTGCGCGATTGCAGATAGTCCTTGAAGCGGGCCATCAGGTCGTTGTCCGGCAGCCAGCCCTCGGGGAGCTGCGGCTTGGCCGGTCCGAAGTAGGTGGAGGCGAAGCGGTAGATCACCGACGAGTTGTAGATTCGCCGCTCGAAGAGCGTGGGCTTGGGAGCTTCGAACTTTTCGTCCGGCGCGATGCCTCCGCCGCCGTACATCTTGCGGCCGATATCGGTGCTCTTGACATCGTCGTTGTTCTGCACAGGTTTGCGCGCGTAGTAGTAATCGAAGAACGAGCCCTTGGTGTAATCGCGCTGGATGAGCCGGCCGCTGGGCGTGTAGTAGTGCGCGATGGTGAGCAGTAGCGCGGCGCCTTCGGAGAGGGGAAACTGGGCCTGCACCAAGCCCTTGCCGAAGGTATTCTCGCCCATGATGAGGGCGCGGTCGTGATCCTGCAGCGCGCCGGAGACGATCTCCGAGGCCGAAGCCGAGTTGCCGTTCACCAGCACCACGATGGGGTACTTCTGCGCCAGCGGATTCGCCTTGGCGCGAAACACCTGTTCCTTTTCGGCGCGCCCCCGATGCGACACCACAACCTGCCCGTCGCGCAGGAAGCGCCCGCTCAACGATACGGCTTCGGTCACCAGACCGCCGCGATTCTCCCGCAGGTCGAGAATCAGGCCCTTGATCTTCGATTCGTCCAGTTTGAGCAGCGCGGCTTCCACGTCGCTGGCGACGTTCTGCGCTTCGAAGCTGGTCACTTTGAGGAAGACGATTCCCGGCTTGTACCAAAAGGCATCCACCAGGCTGGTTTCGATGGCGCCGCGCATCACGGTGACAGTCACCGGGTCGGTGGCGCCCTCGCGCATCACGGTGACGCGCACCGGGCTGCCGCGCTGGCCGCGCAGCATGTCGGCGACGCCGGCCGAATCCTTCTTGGTGACGTCCTTTCCGTCCACCGCGACAATCACGTCACCGCGGCGCAGGTCGGCGCGCCAGGCGGGCGAACCGGGGAAGGGCTCCATGGCAATCACTTTGGTGCCGTCCATGGAGATCAGCATGCCGATGCCGAAATACTGCGCGCGCTGCTTGCGCTGCATGTCCTGGTATTCGGTGGGATCGAGGAAGTTGGAGTGCGGATCGAGCGTGCGCAGCATGCCCGGAATCGCGCCCTGGTAGATCGCCTTCTCCGAGGAGATGGGGTCGGCGTAGTTCTGCTCCAGCAGGGAGAGGACGCCGGCAATCGACTTGAAACTCTTGTCGAGATCGTCCTGCGGAGTGGCCGCGCGCGCCCGCATACTGGGGCCGTAAAGCGGCGCCAGCACGGTGCAGGCACCGACAATCAAGGCCACCTGAACAGAAGTCCGAATTTTCATGAATTACCCTCGGGCGGCGAAAAGCTTCCCCTACCCTCTATCATACCCGTTAAAACAGGGCATTCCAAACCACCCCTCGCGGGGCACACCGGTACCGCCTGACTCATGGTAGTAGACTGTCGAATCCCCGAAACGGTTGCAAGATTTGTGCGACTACAGCTTCGCGCCGCCTTTGAGAACCGCCGACCGCGTAATCCGAGCGATCGACGGGATACCGCACTGGCGCATGGTCAGCGCCAATTCGGCGCGCAGGATCTCCAGAACCCGTTCGACGCCCTCCTGCCCGAACGACGCGAGGCCCCAGATGTACGGCCGGCCGATGCCCACCGCATGGGCGCCGATCGCCAGCGCCTTCAGGACGTCCGCGCCGCGGCGGAATCCGCCATCGACAAAAACCGGGATCCGGCCGCCGACCGCGTCCACCACTTCCGGCAGGATGTCGATCGTCCCGCGGCCGGTCTCGGTGGCGCGCCCGCCGTGGTTGGAGACAATCACGCCATCCACGCCGTGCTCGCGCGCGAGTGCGGCGTCCTCGCCGGTATCGATGCCCTTGAGGAGGAGCTTCATCCGGGTCATCTTCTTGAGTCGGTCCACGTAGGTCCAATCCGCGCCCGGCGGATTCATCTCGCCGGAAAGTCCGGCAAACATGGGCTTGGAGCGGTTCGACTGGAGACCAGGCCCGGTGATGGGGTGGGTGGCGTGGCAGGACAAACAATCGCGTTTATCCATCCTGGCAAAGCGAGTGGCGGTCTCCGTGTTTCGTCCGCCCAAAGTGTCGATGGTCCAGGCCAGG
>PLDO01000152.1 GCA_003136215.1 Bryobacterales bacterium | reverse complement strand
CTGGCCTGGGGCTCGGTGGTGGGAAGCGCGCTCCAGTTCTTGGTGCAACTGCCCACCGTGCTGCGGCTGACGCGAAAGCTCCGGCTGCGGCTGGACACCGCCGCGGTCAACGTGCGCGAGGTGCTGCGTAACTTCGCGCCGGTCTTCGTCAGCCGCGGCGTGGTGCAGATCAGCGCCTACGTGGACCAGGTGATTGCCAGCAAACTCGGCGAGGGCGCGGTCGCCGCGCTGACCAACGCGCAGTCCATCTATACGCTGCCGGTAAGTCTCTTTGGAATGGCGGTGTCGGCCGCGGAGTTGCCTGCGATGTCGAGCGCGCTCGGCACGGATGCGGAGGTGCAGGTGCGCCTGCGGCAACGCTTGAATGCGGGTCTGCGGCAGATTGCGTTCTTCATCGTGCCTTCGGCAATGGCGTTCCTCGCGCTGGGCGACGTGGTGGCGGCAGGGCTCTACCAGTCCGGGAAATTCACTTCCGAGAATGCCGTGTACGTCTGGGGAATTATTGCGGGATCCGCCGTCGGCCTGTTGGCCTCGACGCTCGGCCGTCTCTACGCTTCCACGTACTATGCGCTGCGCGATACGCGGACGCCGCTGCGCTACGCATCGTTGCGCGTCGCCCTTACCGTTGGCCTGGGATACTTGTGCGCCCTGCCGCTTCCCCGGTGGCTCGGCATCGATCCGCATTGGGGAGCGGCGGGGCTGACTGCGTCGGCGGGCGTGGCGGGTTGGGTGGAGTTCACCCTGCTGCGGCGCACGCTCAACGCGCGCATCGGCGCTACCGGAGTGGCGGCAACACTCATCGCCAAGCTATGGGGCTCCGCGGCAGTCGGTGCGGCGGCGGCGTGGGGCATCAAACTCGCCATTGCGGGAGCGGACCCCGTCTCGCGTGCGATTTTCGTGCTGGTGCCGTACGGCCTGATTTACTTTGCCGTCACCTACGTCCTCAAAGTAGAGGAGTGTGGCGCATTATTCGGGAAGTTGACCCGCGCGCTGCGCTAAAATCGGGTCTTCTAGTACGAATATGAAACTTCGATCCCTATTTGCCTTGATTGCGCCTCTCTGCGCGTTTTGCGCGTTCGCGCAGGAAAAGACGGCCTCCGGTCTGGATGCGGCCGCCATGAACAAAGCGGTGGACCCGTGCGTGGATTTCTACCAATACGCCTGCGGAAACTGGATCGCCAGAAACCCGCTGCCCGCCGACCGCGCTCGCTGGGGCCGCTTCACCGAACTCAGCGATCACAACGAGAAGGTCCTGCTGGATGTCCTTCAGGGAGCGGCGGTGGTGCGTGAGAATCGCAGCGCGCTCGATCAAAAGATTGGCGATGCTTACGCCGCCTGCATGGACACCGCAACCATCAACAAGCGGGGCATCGAGCCCATCAAGGCCGAACTCGACCGCATCCGCACCATGGAGAATATGCCGGACGTGGTCGCCGAAGTGGGGCGCTTGCACCGTGTCGGGATCGGCGTGCTGTTCACCTTCGCCGCCCGGCCGGACGCCAAGGATTCCAGCCGCACCATCGCGGGCCTGGGTCAGGGCGGCCTCTCGCTGCCGGACCGCGAATATTACCTGAAGACGGACCCCAAGAGCGTGGAGACGCGGCAGCGCTTCGTGGCTCACATGACGAAGATGTTCCAACTGGCGGGCGAATCCGCCGAAAGCGCGGGGCAGTCGGCGCAGATGGTGCTCGATATGGAAACCACTCTCGCCAAGGCCTCGATGGACCGCGTTTCCATGCGCGACCCCAACAAAACCTATCATATTCTGACCAAACGGCAGGTGGCTGAGCTAGCGCCCAACTTCGCCTGGGAGGAGTATTTTCAGGCCACCGGTGCCCCGGATTTCGAGACGCTCAACGTGAGCCAGCCCGACTACTTCAAGCGGATCGCGGTGGACCTGCCGACCGCATCGATCGAACCATGGCGCGCCTACTTCGCCTATCACCTGCTGCGGCAGAGCGCCGCGGCGCTGCCGGAAGCCTTCGAAAACGAAGCGTTCGATTTCTGGAGCCGGTACCTTTCCGGGGCCAAAGAGCAGCGCCCGCGGGCGGCGCGCTGCGTGGCCACGGTGGACCGCCAACTCGGCGACCTGCTGGGACAGAAGTACATCGAGCTCACCTTCGGCGCGGACGCCAAGGCGCAGATCACGCAACTCGTCGACGCGCTGGAAAAGGCCATGAACGAGGATATCCGCACGCTGCCCTGGATGACCGAAGAGACCAAGAAGGCCGCGCTGGTCAAACTGAAGGCCATTACCAACAATGTGGGCGCACCCCGGAAATGGCGCGATTATGGCAAGCTGACCATTGCCCGCGACGATTTCTTTGGCAACTCCCTGCGCGCCTCCCAGGTGGCCTACCAGCAGCGCATTGAGAAGATCGGCAAGGCGACGGACAAAACCGAATGGAGCATGACCACGCCCACGGTCAACGCCTTCTACAGCCCGCAGAATAACTCCATCAACTTTCCGGCCGGCATTCTGCAGCCGCCGTTCTTCGACCCCCGGCGCGACATCGCACTCAACTACGGCGGAGTGGGAGCGGTGATCGGCCACGAGATGACTCACGGCTTCGACGACCAGGGCCGCAAATTCGATGGCGACGGCAACCTGCGCGACTGGTGGACCGCGGCCGACGGCGCCGAGTTCGACAAGCGCGCCGCGTGCGTCGCCAACGAATATGGAAGCTTTACCGCGGTGGACGACGTCAAGCTCAACGGCCGCCTCACGCTGGGCGAAAATACCGCCGATAACGGCGGTCTGCGCATCGCACTCATGGCGCTTCAGGACACGCTCCAGGGCAAAGCGGAGAAGTTGGACGGATTCACGCCCGAGCAGCGCCTCTTCCTGGGATTCGCCCAGATCTGGTGCGAGAACACGGCGCCGCAGGAAGTCCGCGCCCGCGCCTTCACTGACCCGCACTCGCCCGGCCGCTACCGCGTCAACGGCACGCTACAGAACTCGCCGGAGTTCCAAAAAGCATTTTCGTGCAAGGCGCCCCAGCCGATGGTCAGCCAGAACGCCTGCCGGGTGTGGTGAAGGCCGCAAAGCATATTCAGCCGCCGATGAACGCGGATAAACGCAGATAATACAAACTACTGCTTATCCGTGTTCATCTGTGTTCATCTGTGGCCGACTTCTACTTCCGCCGCCGCCCGTGAGCTTTCGCCCTCGGTTGGCTGGTGACGGGCGACTCCGCTTTCGGAGCGCTCGCCAGGGTTGGGTCCAATTTACTCAGGATCCGATCGTGGATCCAGTGCTCGTCCCACCATTCGCGCGGATTCACCTGTACGCCATCGATCTGCATGCTGAAGTGAACGTGGACGCCGCCGGCCAGGCCCGTGGCCCCGGCGACGCCGAGGCTCTGATTCTTCTTCACCATGTCGCCCACCTTCACGTCGATGCGATTCATGTGGCCGTAAATGGATTGCAGCGCGTACCCGTGGTCCACCACCACGCAATTGCCGTAGATTCCGAGATCGGCGGCCCAGACCACGCGGCCATCGTTGGCCACGTGCACCGGAGCGTTCGCCGTGTCGGAGAGGTCGAAGCCCAGATGTACCTGCTGGTCCACCTTCTTGCCCTGGTACATGTAATTGCGCACGTCGGCGAACAGGGACTCTTCCTTGCCCCAGTGCAGGAACGGGCCATTCCACAGGATCTTCTCTTCGGTCTTGAAGCGCAGGTCGGCGAGTTGTTGATTGTTCTTGCGCCGCATCTCCCCGTTGATCTTGAGGAATCGCGAGAGCATATCGGGGCCGGGCGCCAGTGTGCCGCCGGGGTCGATCTGATTGACCAACTTCGAGATCAGCGCATCGTCGATGGGAAAATCGCGCGTCCGGAACTTTTTGGGAAACAGTCTGAACCAGAACTGCGCCGTGGCTTCCGCGCCGGCCAGATTGCGCGCGAAAACCAGGGGTGTCAGGTTGTCCGCCAGGTCCCAGGGATACGCGAACATGGCGAAGCGCTGCCCGGGACGCCCCGGCAGCGGGAAACTGCGGAAGGTGTACTGGCCCACCTTCACGCCGGCCTCGCTCCACGAACCGCCGGGAGTCATTACCGCCAGTTCCATGCCGCCTTGATTGATGTAGTGCTGCGCGTCGTCGGGAGCCACGCGCGGCGGCGCCAATATCACTTTCACGGCGAGCGAAGTGGTATCCGTATGGCCGGCCAAATCGTCGGCATCCGCTTCCACCACGATGCGCGCGTCGCCTTCCTTCAGGTTCGGCGCCTTGTTTTTGCCGGCGTCAAAAGTCAGCGTCTGCGGCGCCTGGTGACGGCGCCAGAAGAACCGGTGGGCCGGGGTTTTCACTTCGGTTAGGGAAAGACGCGCGCCGCCCTGTTCGATGTATGCGCCGATGCGGCGCACGCCGTGAGGATTGGAAATCTTCACCGTGACCGGAGTGGTCACGCCCACCGTCTTGACCTCGGGATTGATGGTCAGCACGCTGTTGGAAGACATGGTGAAAAGCGCGATCACACTGATGACCGCGAGAACTGCGATGGCTATGATTACTTTCACTGTTGGCTCTTACTCTTTCTATTTCTCGGCTTCTATTTCTTCTTGACCCAGGAATCCATCCAGTCGATGAACGTCTTATACCAGAGTATGCTGTTCTGCGGCTTCAGAACCCAGTGGCCTTCATCGGGGAAGAGCAGCAGTTTGGAAGGCACTTTTTGCATTTGCAGCGCGGTGAACAACTCCAGTCCCTGATTGACAGGTACGCGGAAATCCTGTTCGCCGTGGATCACCAGGGTCGGCGTGTGGAACTCCTGCACGTAATTGTTTGGCGACCATTTGGCATAACTCTCCGGCTTGTCCCACGGCGTGCCGCCGTACTCCCACAGCGGGAACCACAACTCTTCGGTGGCGCCGAACTCGCTGGCCAGGTTGTAGACGCCATCGTGCGAGATGAGAGCCTTGAAGCGTTGCGTATGGCCCAGAATCCAGTCGATCATGTATCCGCCGTAGCTTCCGCCGGCGGCGGTCATCCTGCTCGCGTCGGCGAAGGCAACATCGCTTACCATGTGGTCGGCCACCGCCATGATGTCGTCGAAGGCACGGCCGCCCCAATCGTTATTGATCTCGTCGACGAACTTTTGCCCGTACCCCGTGGAACCGCGCGGATTGGGCATGACCACGAGATACCCGGCGGCGGCGAATACCTGGGCATTCCAGCGATATGTCCACGCGTGTCCCCAGAATCCCTGCGGTCCGCCATGGATCAGCATGAGCACCGGATACTTCCGCGAAGGCGTGAAATTCGGCGGCCGGATCATGAAGGTGTGTATCTTGGCGCCGTCGGCGCCGTCCACCCAAAACTCCTCCAGCGGGGTCATCTGGCTGTCGCCCAGCGTCTGGTCGTTCAAATGTGTCAGCGGGAAGGCCGTCCCGCCGCTGGAAGACGCGCGATAGATCTCCACCGGCGAAACGCCGGATTGCTGCGTGTAGACCATGGTCCGGCCATTGCGCGTCAATTGCATATCGTCCAGCTCGCTGTCGCCGCTGGCCACGGTGCGGGAGGCGCCCCCGGCGGTGGGAATCACATGGATGGCTTGCCGCCCGCGGTCGCTGGTGGTGAGGAAGAGGTTGGCCGAATCGGGCGACCAGGTGAAGCTGTTTACCCACCGGTCCAGATTCTCAGTGAGGTTGGCGACCTTGCCTGAGCTGCGTTCCAGGGTCATCAACCGCCAGCGGTCGCTTTCATAGCCGGCGCGCAACTGCGCCCGCCACGCAATGTACTTTCCGTCCGGCGAGTAGCGCGGGTTGGAGTCCGCCCCCGGCGTGATGGTAATCTTCACCGGTTGGCCGCCGTTGACGACGACCACGTAGAGATCGGAGTCTGTGCTGGTGGCCGGAACCGGGTCCGCGTTCATGCTAAAGCAGACCTCCTGGCCGTCGGGCGAGATGTCATAGTCGTCGCCGCCGCCGAGCGAGAACGGCGGCACGTCGCGCGCTCCAGGCGTGAGATCCCGCGCCGCGCCGCCGGCCGCCGGGATGACCAGCAAATGGCTGCGGCGCCTGCCCTGCCAGGCGTTCCAGTGGCGGTAGAGCAGTTCCGTATAGATCCGCGCCTTTACCTTGCCGGCCTTTTCCGCGTCCAGATTCTTCTTGTTGCAGGCATCGTCGGCGCCGCATTCGGGGTACACCGCGCTGGTGAAAATCAGGTTCTTGCCGTCCGGCGAGAAGAGGTGTCCATCGGCCTCGGTTGCCAGGTCGGTGATCTGTTTGGCGTTGCCGCCATCCGGATCCATCATCCAGATTTGGGAAGATCCCCCGCGGTCGGAAAGGTAGGCGATGCGCTTGGAATCGGGCGACCAGCGCGGCCTTTGATTACTTTCGCCGTCCTGTGTAATCTGCCGCGGCGTGCCTCCCTCGAGGGGCACCGTAAAGACCTGCACCGGCTTCTTGTTTGCCGCCACGTCGACGGTCTGGACCGTGAACGCCACCAGCTTGCCGTCCGGGGAGATCTGCGGATCGCCGATCCGCTTCAACGCCATCAGAGCATTCACATCAAACGGCTTTTTTTGCGCGAACACGATCGCACACGTAGTGAGCAGGAGCAGTAACCGGCGCATACGTCGATTGTAACGCCCGTCGCGCACCAATCCATCCGATTCGCGGCGTCAATCGCTGGCCACGGGGCCGCCGGCGTTGGAGAGTTCGTGCAGGATGCGCTCGCGGTGCCGGAACGCGGTAGCGACCGCCGATTCCATGGCAATCCAGTAAAGCGCTCCCCCCACGGCGGCCGCGAAGGCCAGCACCAGGTAGAAGGCTACGTCGCTGGCGAACGCGTAGCGTGCCGCATATGCCAGCAGGACCGGCAGCAGCGACAACGGGTACAACAGCATGATCAACGCCTGAAAACGGCTGGATGCGCCGCCTTGCGAGACGCGTTCGGGGTTGAGCCCGCGCGGATACTGCACACTGGAGATATTGCCCAGGGCCAGCATGTAGAGCGAACAGATGCCCACCACCAGCAGCGTCTCCAGGATCTGGCCGGCTCCCGGATTTACCCCGAACAGGCTGGTGACGCCGGCCAGGATGAACACTTCCAGGTAGATGAATACGAGCGCCGCCACGTTCTTGCCGGCGAAGGTTTTGGCCAGCGGTTGCGGCGCGACGAAGTAGATGAGGGCTGCCGAGCGGTCGAAGCCGAAACAGTTCCAGAAGGACACCTGCCCCAGCAGGGTGAGCGAATACACGGAGACGACGGGGAGAAAATGATGCGACAGGGTGACGTTACGGTCGGCCCGGGCGCCCAGAATCATGGGTAGCCAGATCATCAAGCCGAACGAAAACCCCATCACAAAGACCATGCGGTAACGCGGCGTGCGCACCAGGGAACGCAGTTCCTTTTCCACGATAGCGGCCAGCGGGTCGCGCAGCCATCGCGCGGGAAAACGGTAGAAGGCTTCGGCCGCCGCCTGCACCGGCGAGGCGCCGTTGGTCTGTGGGGTGGCCAGTGCCGCCACGGCGTCGAATCGCAGGTTGCGTTCGAACTGGGCGCGGCCGAACCACCCGGCCAGCAGGGTCCAGCCGCCCAGGGAGAGCAATGCGGCGAGTTCGCCATGTCCCAGCGCAGCCCAGGCGGCGGCGGTCCACGGCCACGCCGCGCTCTCCATCAGGTGGCTCCAGCTGCCTGTCAAATGGGGGCGATGGCCGGTCAGGAACAGGAAACGCGGCAGCATCCAGACCATGAAAATCAGGAAGACCAGAAGCTCGCGAACCTTGCGCCTGGAGAGGAGCCGTTCCAACAGACTGCGCGTGCCGCTGGCCAGCAGCAGGTTGAATGCGATATAGAGCAGCACGGCGGGCAGCGACACGCATCCCGCTATGGCCGACCGGTGGAACAGGCCGGCGACACTCCCCACCAGCACCATCAGCATCTCGACTCCGGTGGTGAGGCGCAGCAGCACCTCCACTTGAAATAATTTGGAGTGCGGCACCGGATAGACCATCAGCTTGCGCATATCGAGCGCCGAGCCCATGCTGGCCGAGAGAATCGGCATGACCTGCCAGTACACGCACACACCGAGCGCGCCCAACGGCAGCCAGAGCCGCAGCCGGTCGGCGGAAGCTCCGGATACGCCGAGGAACACGGCGCACCCTGCCACCACCCATACGCCGTACCAAATGAGCCCGGTGACGACACTGAACGCGCGCCCGCGTCCGCCCATCCGCATGCTGAGTAATTGGGCCCGCAGGATGGCCCCGATCATAGCCACTCCAGGCGGCCGGTCTGTTGGCCCGCTCCCACCAGGCGGACGAAAGCGTCTTCCAGCGATTCGCCGCCGGCGCGCAATTCACTCAACGCCGCGCTGGTGACGATGCGTCCCTCGTGTATGATGGCCACGCGATCGCAAAGCCGCTCCACCACTTCCAGCACGTGCGTGGTGAGGAAGATGGTGGCGCCGCGCCGCACCTGATCGGTCAGGATATCTTTCATCAGGCGCGCGCCCACCGCATCCACGCCTTCGAAGGGCTCGTCCAGCAGGAAAAGCTCGGGATGATGGATCAGGGAGGCGGCCATGGCGACGCGCTTGCGCATGCCCTTGGAGTATTCGCCGATGATCTTTCGATCGGCCTGGAGTTGGAACAGGTCCATCAGTTCGCCGGCGCGTTCCATCGCCGTGGCGCGCGGCAAGCCGTACATGCGGCCCACGAATTCCAGAAACTCCAGTCCGGTCAAACGGTCGAAGAGCAACGATTCATCGGGCACCAGGCCGATGCGCTGCTTGATCTCGAGTGCCTCGTCGGGAAACTGGAAGCCCAGGATCTCGATGGTCCCGCTGTCGGCGGGAATCAATCCGGTGAGCATGCGGATGGTGGTCGATTTTCCCGCGCCGTTGGGCCCAAGGAAGCCAAAGAACGATCCGCGCGGGACTTCGAGATCGAGGCCATCGACGGCGGCCTTGAGCCCATACGATTTTCGAAGATCGCGGACCAGGATGGCGGGGGACATCTTTCCAGTGTACGGCGCTTCCCAAGAAGCGATCGCCTGGTGTATAGTAAGCCAACCTGGGTAGCTGACTGTGACCAATATTAACGGCAAGACTTATGCGATGAACGCCATCACTCCGATGAACGCGTTCTACACGCCGATTCTCAAACTGATCTTCTTCATCCTGGGCCACGTCAAGCCACTGCAGGCCGACCTGATCCAACTCTCCTTCATCCACTTTGCGCGGTGGGTGGTGGTAGGGCGGCACAAGTTCCCGCATCTTTCCGGGGAGCAGCCCCCCGAACAGCTGCATTACGATTACCTGCTGTTCTTCAGTAACTTCAACGGGACGTGGAACCAATATATCGACGCCTTCGCCGACGTGCTCTCCGGCGGGCTGAACCTGATCTGGCGCTGGAGCGCGAAATTTCCCGGCGCGCGGCCGGTGACGGAATTCAAACGCTACATCGCGCGGGTGCAGTTCGACACCGACTATTACTACGTGGCCTATCCGCGCGCCACGGCCAACGACGTGAAGGCAGCGCACCGCGTGAACGCCGCGCTGGCGGAGTTTGCGCGCAACAGCAAAGATATGGCGCCGGCGGAGTTCGGCGGCGCGTACCTGAACTTCGTGACGCAGGTGCAAATGGACCTCGGCGCCACGGGTATCGGCCCAGTCGGCGCCTGAGCTACGGACAAAACTCATGCCAAACCAGAGTGGCAACGTTTACGGGCTGACGATCCTCTCGCCTATTATCAACGGCGCCGATGGCGACGTGTCGCACGAGTGCGCCATTCGCGACTACCTGGCCCTTCTGCCGCGCGACCACCGCAGCCCCTTTGCCAGAGTCTCCAGCACTCACATGGCCCGCCTGGTGGTGATGGACGACGTGGTGTTCGTCGGCACGCCGGCGCGCGAGGAACACTTGCAGTCGAAGTACCTGGTGTTCGAAAGCAACTTTGATGGCGATCTGGACACCTACCTGACCCGCATGGCGCGTGAAGCCGCGGAGGAGGTACACACAGTCTGGCGGCATTGCGGGGGTTACCCGGGCGTGGAAGACGCGGCGGCATTCATCGCCTATATGAAGAAGTGTCAGATCGAAACTACTTTCTTTTTCGCGGACGTCAACAACAAGATCGTGCAGCAGACGTTACGCGCGCTCAAGGTTCAGACCGGGGTGGCCCATTTCATCGAAGCCAACCAGGGAAAGGCCGCGGGCGATATCCAGACGGCGTTTCGTCAGTTCCTGGAGAAGGTCCGCACGGCGCCGGAACCGCCGGCGGGCTTTGACGAAGGGCATCCACTTATGCCTGCGCGCGGTGACGGAGCGCAGGGGCGCGCGGAACCGCGGGCTGGTGAAGACGAAGGGCACCCAAATGGCTAATCTGAACGTCGCCGATATACAGGGATTCGTGCTGCGCGGCTACAACTTCCCGTTCGCCCGCTACCTGCTGCTGGAATTGGATGGTCCCCAGGCGGGACGGGATTTCATCGGCCAGGTCATCCCTCACATCACCACCGGCCAGCGCTGGGATAACGGCAAGCCGCAATCCACCGTCAACATCGGGTTCACGCACAAAGGGCTGGTGCGATTGGGACTGCCCGACGCCACCCTGCTCAGCTTCCCGGTGGAGTTCTTCCAGGGCATGAAGGGTCGCAAGGAAATCCTGTGCGACACCGGCCGCAATGCGTGCGAGAACTGGGACGAGGTATGGCGCAAGGACGTGGTGCATGTCTGGCTGGGCGTCAACGCTCTCACGCCGGCGGCGCTCGATGACCGCTGCGCGCAAATGGAGCGCATCCTGCAGCAGACCGGCGGTGCGCGCCTGCAACAGGCGCAGGACGCCAAGGCCGTTTTCATCGATGGCAAGGCCACCAGCAAGGAACACTTCGGATATACCGATGGCTTCGGCAATCCCGATTTCGACGGCCCCGAGCGCCACAGCCAGCCGGGCCAGGGCAAACTGACCAAAGAGGGCAACTGGGTACCGCTGGCTACCGGTGAATTCATTTTGGGATATCCCGACGAAGCCGGCGAACTGCCGGTGGCGCCGGTGCCGCACCTGCTGTCCAACAACGGCACTTTCATGGTGTACCGCAAACTGCACGAGAACGTGGCTGCTTTTCGGGGTTACGTGGACGAGCAGAGCAGCCAATACGCCGGCGGCAAGGAGAAGTTTGCGGCCAAGATGGTGGGCCGCTGGCGGGACGGCACACCGCTCGAAAGCTCGCCGGACGCCGCGGACCCGGCATTGGCGGCCGATCCCCAGCGCAACGTGAAGTTCACCTACGGGCACGACCCCGACGGCGCACGCTGCCCGCTCGGCGCCCACATACGGCGCGCCAACCCGCGCGACTCCGCCGGCTTCAACGGCCAATTGGTCAACCGGCGACGCATTACGCGCCGCGGCCTGCCCTACGGCGAGTACGCGCCGGAGGGCGCTCCGGTTCGCGACGAGGACGAACGCGGCGTGATCTTCATGGTGCTCAACGCCAGCATCTTCCGCCAGTTCGAATTCGTGCACCAGCAGTGGATCGAATACGGCAACGACGCGCACCAGGGCAGCGACAAAGATGCGCTGCTGGGCAACCACGATGGCAAGGGCAGGTTCCTGATCCAGGGCTCCACCGACCCGCTGAATCCGCCGTTCGTGTGCGCCCGGCTGCCGCAATTCGTGGAACTGCGCGGCGGCGACTATTTCTTCGTGCCCAGCCTGACGGCGCTGCGTCTCATCGCCGGCAACTCCGTGGACCCGCGGTGAACTGTCCTACCGCACCTCAAACACGCCGAACACCAGGCCCAGGTCCCTTGGGTCGCTGGCCGGGCGGATGACTCGCCCCACTTCCACCGTCACGCGCATCTCCGCCTTACCCACCACCGAATCGGGCAGCGCAAAGGCCAGTTCGAACGCATTCTCTCCCGGCCGGATTACGGTGGCGGGAAGGGTCACGCCATCCACGGTCACCGTCACGGGAAGCGGTCCCAGGCGGAGTTGTTCGTCTGGGCAACTGCCGCGCAGATACAGCTTTTGGCCGGGAGCGGAAGGCGCGGCAATGCGCAGTCCGGCGCGCCGCGGCATCCAGCGATGATCGCCGTCGCTGCCGTACCACTCGGCGCCGAGCAGATAAGAGGTCAGCGGGCTGGCGGCATCCACACGCAGGGGCAAGCCGCCGCTTTCCCGCGGCAGGGCGGCATAGACGGCCGTAATGTTGCGCAGACGAGGGCCGCGCACGTCGTAGACCACCAGTTCCTCGCGCTTGAGCGCCTGGGATACCACATCGGCGGGGAGGATGTAGTCGCCGATGTTGCCCAGGTCGGGATGGGAAGCAATGCGCTTCTCGCTGCCCGGGGCCAGGTAAATGTGATCCAGGCCGAAGAGGCGGAAGGGCCTGTCGAGCACGCCATTCCAGAACAGATCGGTATCCACGCCTTCCAGCAGAATGGACTTGGCGGGATTGCGTTCGTGGATGCCGGCCACGCCCTCCACCAGAGTGCGCACGCGCATGGTAATGGCGTGATTCCATTGTGAGGTGGCGAGCAACGTGGGAACCGCCATCAGGGCATAGACGGCGGCGAGCGTTACGACCGCGGTGCGTCCGCGCGCTCCCGCGCGCCAGCCGGAAACGGCGGCCCATCCGCCCAGCCAGCACAGCCCGATCAGCGGCAGGAATACGTAGTATTCGGTCTGGTGGTCGCGCAAGGGCAGCACCGGCGCCAGCACGGCCAGATACCAGGCAAGACAAAACAAGGCGGCGCGCGCTCCCGAGCGCAGCTTCCACGCCAGAAACCCAAGCAGTCCCGCGGAGACCGCGGCGATTCCAGCGGGTAGCAGCCACTTCGGAAGATCATATGGCGTGAACAGGAAAGTGGGGCCCACGGACCAGGTCCAGTATTTGCCGAGCGTACGGAACATGGCGCCGGTGAAGTGCATGGCGTAGCCGCCGGTCTTCCACGCCGGCGCCGCGGCGTTGTGTGCCATCGCGTACAAGATGGATACGGCAAACATGGGCAGGGTCGAGCGGAAGTACCTGGAGCGGGCGCCCTTCGGCACGCAGAGGATTGTGTACACCGCCGCGATGGCCGGGTAGACCACGTTCAGTTCCAGCGCGCCGAACCCCGCCAGGAAGGCAGCCCACTGGAACAGGTTGTAGCGCCGCTCGCCGGCCTCCACATAGCGCAGCAGAAAGTGAAAAGCCAGCAGCAGGAAGAAGCCGCAGAGAACCTGGTTGTAGACGCAGCACCATCCCAGTGGCTCGATGCCCGAGCTGTTGAGCACCCAGAAGATCCCAGCGAAAAACCCCGCCCAGCGCAATCCTGTGAGGCGCGCGCCGATGGAGTTCACCAGCGCAAGATTGGCGAACTGGGTGGCGAAGATCACCATCTTGAAGGGCAGCGCATCCAGCCCGAACAAGCTGAAGCCCAGCATAAAAAACGCGCGCTCGCTCAGTGGCCGAATAGTGCCCTGGGCCTGCGGCGCGAAGATCGCCAGCAGAAAATCGTGGAAGTTCTGGATGTAGAGGCCGGTCCCCAGCCAGGCGAAATCGTCCGCACGGAACCACGCGGTGAAGCCGCGCCAATAAAGTGCCAGGCAGAGCAGGGAAGGAGCCAGCCAGAAGGCGGCGCTCGCCATCCGGGCGCGGCCCCGCTCCGGGCTCACTTGCTTTCCAGGCCGATGTACAACACGATGATTCCCAGTTCGCGGATATCGGCGCCGCTTGGCGCCATGACCTTATCCAGCTGGAAATCCACGCGCAGCGAATCTCCGGTGAGCAGGCTCGCCGGAATGTCGCGGACGTAAACGTAGTCGCCGGCGGTGGTGTAGGTCTCGGGGGGAAGGGCGCTGCCCCCGGCGGTTGCCGAGAGCGACACGGTCTTCAGCTTCTCGATGGCCTCCGGCGGGACCGTCAGTTTCAC
>PLDO01000479.1 GCA_003136215.1 Bryobacterales bacterium | reverse complement strand
GACAGGCCTCCCGGCCTGTCTTCTTGGAGTGCGACGGGCAAGGCGGGACAGGCCGGGAGGCCTGTCCTACGTTTACATGAAGTAGTTTTTGACCTTGTCGAAGAGGCCCTTTTCGCTGGGCTGGTTGTCGACGGGCAGGGTGTCGCGCAATTGCTCCAGGAGCTTGCGCTGTTCGCGCGTGAGGCGGGTGGGCATTTTGACGCCGACGTGAACGTAAAGATCGCCGCGCGCGCCGCTGTTGAGGATGGCGACGCCCTGGTGGCGCAACTTGAACTGCGCGCCGTTCTGTGTGCCTTCGGGGATCTTGAGCTTGTGCGGCTGGCCGAGCGTCGGCACTTCGATTTCGCAGCCGAGGGAAGCCTGGGCGACATTCAGCGGGATGGTGCAGTGCAGGTCGTTTTCGTGGCGTTCGAAGAAGGGGTGCTCCCTGACCTTGAGGAACACGTAGAGATCGCCGGAAGGGCCGCCGTTGGCGCCGGGTTGGCCTTCGCCGGCGAGGCGCAGGCGGTTGCCGTCATCGACTCCGGCGGGGATGTTGACCTTGAGTTTGCGCTGCACCTGGCGGTAGCCGTGGCCGTGACATTCCGAGCAGGGGTTGCGGATAATCTGGCCGCTTCCGTTGCAGGTGCTACAGGTGCGGCGAATGGAGAGGAAGTTCTGCTGGTAGAGGATTTCGCCGCGGCCGTGGCAGGTGGGGCAGCTGCTGGGCCCGCTGCCGGGTTCGCTGCCGGCGCCCTTGCAGCGCTCGCAGCGCTCCATGCGGGGCACCTGGATTTCGGCGCTCATGCCGAACATGGCATCCTCGAAGCTGAGCTCCAGATCGTAGCGGACGTCTTCGCCGCGCTGCGCGCGGGTGCGTTTGCGTCCGCCGGAATTGCCGAAGAGGTCGCCGAAGCCAAAGAAATCGCCCAGGATGTCGCTGAAATCGGCGAAGGCTTCGGGGTTGGCCGCTCCCCCGGCGCCCTGCACGCCGGCATGGCCGAAGCGGTCGTAGGCCGCGCGCTTCTGCGCGTCGCTCAGGACGCTATAGGCCTCGCTGGCTTCCTTGAATTTCTCTTCCGCGGCCGGGTCGTCCGGATTGCGGTCGGGATGATAGCGCTTGGCGAGCTCGCGATAGGCGCCTTTGATCTCCTGATCGCCGGCTTCCCTGCCGACACTGAGTATTTCGTAATAATCTCTCTTCGACACGGGATTCACAGCGGCTATGGCCTGACCGCGACCCTAACCATCGCGGGCCTGAGAAGTTTGCCTTTGAAATTATACCCTCGCTGGAATTCGCCCAGGATGGCCTGGTCTTCGGCATCCCCGGTTTCCACCCGTTCCACGGCCTGATGCAGGTTGGGGTCGAATTTTTGTCCGGCGGTTTCGATGGGTTCCAGGCCGAGCTTCTTAAGGGTATCGGCCATGCGTTGATAAATCAGCTCGACACCCTTGGCGTAATCGCGATCGGCGGTTTCCACCTTCAAGGCGCGTTCGAAATCGTCCAGGATGGGCAGCATGTCGCCGACCACATTCATGGCGGCGAACTGGAAGGACTCCAGGATCTTCTGTTCCGAGCGGCGGCGCGCGTTCTCGAACTCGGCGCGGGCACGCAACAGGCGCTCCTGGAGCTCCGCCTTTTCCGCCGCGAACTGTTCGCGTTCGGCGGCCATACTGGCGAGCTGGCCTTCCAGAATCGAGTCGAACGGGCCGGCTTCGGGTAGCGCTTCCGGGGGATTCTCTTGGGGATTTTGTGGTTCCACTGCTTTTTCGCTTAGCTTCATTCTTCGGCGGTTTAAGATTCTAAAATTGGGCACTTTCCAACGCCCGGCTGGTTTGCAGCACGGCCGCAATGACACGCTCGTAATTCATCCGCATGGGGCCCAGCACGGCTACTTTGGCGGGCAATCCGCTGGCCATGCGGATGGTCATCCCAATGAGCGCCAGGTCTTTCATCGCCGGGTGGGCATCCTCGAGCCCGACGCGGACGGCCAACTCGCCGGGAGGCTGTTCCAGGAAGCGGTCGAGCAGTTCCATGAGGCGCTGCTTCTCTTCCAGGGCATGGAAAAGCTCGCGCATTCTCTCGCGCGTCAGGTGCAGGTCGAGCCCCAGCAGGTTGCTGGCGCCTTCCATGTGGATCTGGGGCGAGGTATCCACATCCAGCAGCCCCTTCTGGGACAACAGCTGCAACTTGTGCATGGCCGCGTGATACATCTCGCGTTCATCTTCAATGCGGCGCAGAAGCTCGCGGCGGGCAGCACCGAGCTGCCAGCCGGTGAAGTTGCGGTTCACGTAATTGCAGATCGAAGCCAATTCCTCGGGGGAGGAGGGCTCTTCGAGCATGACGACGCGGTTGCGCACCATGTGGTCGCGGGTGACGAGCACCATGAGGACGCGGCGGTCGGAGAGCGGGACGAGCTGGATCTGATCGAGTTCCTGGGCCAGTTCGGGGATGGCCGCGGCGATGCCGACATTGCGTGTCAGTTCCACCAGGATGTAGGAGGAGCGCTCGACGCGCTCGCCGACGGTGTCCAGGGCGCGGAACTCGTTGGTCATGCGGTCGGAGTCGGAGGCGGTCACGCGGCTGGTGGCAAGCGAACCGACGAAGAAACGGTAAGCCTTTTCGGTGGGTACGCGGCCGGCGGAGGTATGCGGCTGGGAGAGGTAGCCCTCGTCGGCGAGGTCCGCCATCACATTGCGAATGGATGCCGGGCTTAGAGTGTTGTGGCGGCGCTTCGAAATCGTGCGGGATCCCACCGGTTCCCCGGTATCGATATACGCCCGGACAATCGAAGTCAGAATGTCCTGATACCTGAAATTTAGTGGCGCGTCCGTTCTCATAGACCCTTGAGTACCAACACTTCCCTACCCACTAGTTTAGTTGGACGAAGGGCAATGGGTCAAATGAGACACTTTGGGGAAACGCCGGAATCTAGTTTTTATGGAACATTTTGCGCTTGATGTCGGGCCAGAATTCCTTCAAGACCTGGGAGAAGGCGTCGGTCCCGACCTGCGTCAGGAGTTTGGTTCCATTGTCGGCGAAATTCCGGCCATCGGGGTAGTAGGCGTTGGAGATAGCCACCGCGCTGGCGTTTCCGAGCCACTCCGAATAGTTGAAGCGCGAGCCCCCGGAATCTTTTTGGGTCACGATCACCCGCGTCAAGGCGTAGCCGGCGCGGGACATTATGCCGCCGGTCCCGCGCCGGAAATAGCGCGGATCCTCATGCAGCAGCACCGGGAAGACGCCCTCCGTGAACATGTTCCCCATGGCCTGGTCCGCATAGTTGGTGACCAGACGGTGCGCATATCCCTTGAGCCCTTGCCCGAAGGAAGGCTGCTGATTGGTCAACTGCCCTAGCCCCGCGAACGCCGCCGCCGTCAAAACCAGCGGATAATCGAACGAATCCTTGCTGGCGATGGTGAGTTTCTGGCGGTTCGTCAGCACCGTGCCTTCCTGCGAAGCGTCCGCGGTCCGGTAGTTAGGCAGGACGCCGAACACACGATTGCCTCCGGGCGGTTCAGCGGGCTGAACGCTGGCGGCGGCCGCGGGGTAGGATTCATCCTCCACTTGCGGACTACCGGGAAGGCCAGTGGTGGCAGGCTGTTCCTGGGCGAACAGGGTCGCCGCCAGCATCGCCGGCAACAGCATCCGCCCACAAAATAAGTGCATTCTCGTTTCTCAGACCTCTTTGTTTGTTTGATGGCCAGACAGGACGAAACGTTACACCGCTTTTCCGGAGCTGGGGATGGCCCTTTCGAGTCATAGGAGGCGGCGCAGTTTGAGCCGTACGGTAAACACCTGATCGGCACGCTGGATGAGCAGGGAGCTTTGGTGTCCGTCGCGAGTGAGCGCTTCTTGCACCGGAGCGCTCCAAAGCGGAGGCGCGGCACTGAGAGCGGCGAGGAGAGAGCGGCGGGAGAGCGTCACGAGGGCACCGGGCGGGCCGGCGGCGCCAGTTGGATGGCGGGTTGCGAGTTACGTTTGAGCTGGCCGCAGGCGGCATAGATATCGAGCCCGCGCGGCTTGCGCACGA
>PLDO01000374.1 GCA_003136215.1 Bryobacterales bacterium | reverse complement strand
GCTCGCCGAGCATGGCTTCCTTGGAATCGTCATCCAGGTTCTGGCGAATCACCAGAACCGCCTTGCGGTCGCCATAGCCCTGGGGATCCGGGAAGGCCACAGGGCCGACAGCCCAAAAAGCGCCGAGTGGAAACGAGATAGCGTCATCGTGCCCCTTCCATGCCGCCCCGGGACCTAAAACGTCAGCTTGCGCAAATAATCGTAACTCTGGCGAAGGCTGTCGACGGGATTGCCCGGAGTCTGGTCCTGTTCCACAAAGAAGTGTTTCACGCCGTTGTCCGTGGCGGCGCCAAGAATCCCGGCGATGTTCAATACCCCGTTGCCGACTTCGCGGAAAGCGCCGGCGGGTACCGTTTCGTTGAACTGGACCGGAATCCCGTCGGGCTTGTTCTTGACGTGCAACAACGGCACTCGGCCGGCGTAGCGCTTTAGCATGTCAACCGGATCGTGCCCCGCAACACTGAGCCAGAAGATGTCGAACTCGAACCCGACCAGGCCCTTGTCGGTCTGCCCCGTAATCAGTTCCCAGGGTGTCGATGAGCCAATCGCCCTGAACTCGAAAGCGTGGTTGTGGTAGCAGAGCTTGAGGCCGCTCTTGTGGCACAGCGCGCCCACCTCATTCAGCGTGTCGGCGAGCGCTTTGAAGCGATCCATGCCGGCCGTCCGCTCGGGACGCGGGACGGCTGGATAGACCAGGTACTCGAAACCGTGCTGTTTCACGGTGCCGATAGCAGCGGTGAGCTTCGCGCGGTTTTCGGCCTTGAAAAGCTCGGAGTCCATATGTATGCTCACCGGCCGCATCTTCGTCTGCCGGAGGCCGGGCCAGACTCGATCCAGGCTCGCCCAGATGACCTCGGCTTCGCGAAAGCCGATCGCATCCAGCGTCTTCAGCACTTCGGCCGGGTCGCTATTCGCGATCACGTCGCGGACCGTGTAGAGCTGTACGCCGATGGCTTTCAGGCTGCGTGGGCTGGATGAAGACGCCAAGGCGCCACTGCTGGCGAGCATTCCCGCGGTTCTCAAGAGGGTACGTCGAGAAATGTCTTTCATGAGTTTCTAGGCCGTCGCGGCGGATGATACGGTCGCATGGCGCCAACCTGCGTGGATTGTAGCACCCCGCGCCGAGTGCCATCCCGCGCGCCAGGAGTTACCCCCAGAGAGATCGAATGTTGCCGGCGGCGGACACCCACCAGGCTATTTCCACACGCCGCCGATCTTCCAATACTCCAGTTCAGGGCCATGCAGACCGCCGGGCCCGGCCGTGACCGCGCGATTGCGCAGATCTTCCATCTGATCCGCGGTGTACGGCTTGAAGTTCTGCGCGAAGCGCACGTCGTCGTCCAATTGGCCGATGGTGCTGCAGCCGACGGCGGCACAATGGATGGGCAGGCTCAGCGCATACTTCAGGCACTCTTCGGCATTCAGGACCCGAAGCAGGAACGCGTTGCCGAAGACTTTCATGGCCTGCACTCCAATGCCTCGCTCCCGGGCCACGGGTAGGGTGATTTTCTCGAAGCTCAAATAGGCCGGGTCGGCGGCGTGGAGCGGCATGAGGATCGAATCCCACTTGTCGTAAGCCTTCAGCATGGACACGTGCGCGTTCGGATCATGGTGGCCGGTGAAGCCGAAGAAGCGGCACTTGCCCGCCTTTTTCGCGCCTTCGAACGCCTCGATAGCTCCGCCCGGAGCGAAGATCTGATCCACGTCCTTCTGGTCCTCAATTCCGTGCATCTGCCAGAGGTCCACGTAGTCGCTCTTCAGGCTTTTCAGCGAGGCGTGCAGGTCCTGCTCGGCCTCGACGCGTGTCCGTTTGGTGGACTTGGTCGTAATGAAGACCTGTTTGCGTACGTCCGACAAAACGTCGCCGTAGACTTCTTCGGAATGGCCATCCCAGTAGGCATGCGCGCAGTCAAAGTAATTCAGGCCCAGGTCGTAGGCGTGCCGCACCTGGGGGCGTGCGGCCTCCTTGTTGCGGAGCAGGGCCAGGCGCGCGCCGCCTTGTCCGACCACGGTCAACTTCACACCCGTCTTGCCGAACTCACGCACCGGCGTGGCGCCCACCTGGGGCTTTTGTGGACGGGCGTTCAAGCCTGTGATCCCCAGTCCGGCGAAAGCCGCACCGATGAAGGTCCTGCGTCCTGTCGATCCCATGGCTCTGTGATTCATCTGCAGCCGCGCTCCTGTTCGCACTGAACCCAAACATTACCATAGGAGAATTGCGCGCGCGCTGGGCCGCGTGGTAAGTTGGCAGGCTCAAGGAGGTGAAGGCGCGTGTATTCGAGGCGAGATTTCGGCAAACTGGCGGCGGCCGCGGCCGTGCCCCTCGTGGCTTCGACCCCACCGAATTCGGTCATCGCCGGCGTGCAGATCGGGGCGCAGACCAACAGTTTCAGCGACCGGGATCTGGACGGCACAGTCCGCGCGATGCTGGAGATCGGCATCGGCGAATGTGAGTTGTGGCAAGGACACGTGGAGCCGCGCGCCGCTAGCGGAAAGGATGCCGAACTGTCCCGGTGGCGCGACGAGACGCCGGCCAGCTACTTTCATGGGATCGCCAGGAGGTTCAGGACGGAGGGCATACGGCTTTACTCCTACGACTTCCAGTTCCGCGAGACATTCACGGACCACGAGATCGAGCGCGGTCTCGAGATCGGCCGCGAACTGGGGGCCCACTGCATGGTGACTTCATCGGCCACCGTATCGCTGGCCAAGCGGATGGCGCCGTTCATCGAGAAACACAAGATGCCGGTCGGCATGCATGGCAGAACCAACGTGGTGGACCCGAACGAGTTCGCGGGACCGGAGAGCTTTGAGCGGGCGCTCGGTTACTCGCGCTCCATCGGCGTGAACCTCGATCTCGGCCATTTCACCGCGGCCGGATTCGATGCCGTGTCTTTCATCCAGAAGCACCACGACCGGATCCTCTCCATCCACTTGAAAGACCGCAAGAGGGGTCAGGGCGCCAGCATGCCATTCGGAGAAGGAGACACTCCCATCCGGGAATGCCTGCAACTGCTGAAGAGGAATCGCTGGAAGATCCCCGCGCACATCGAACACGACCGCGGCGGAGATAGAGTGGCCGAGTTCAGGAAGTCGTTCGAATACTGCCGGCGCGCGCTGGCGTGAACGTGCTTCCGCTAGAGTTTCTGCGCCATGTCCACCACCAGCCTGGTGACGAAATCGCGATAGCTGCCGGCTCGGGCATCGCCGCCTTTGGCGAGGTAGACCTTGAGGATCTGGCGGTGTGCCTCCTCCGGTAAGTCGACGCCGAGTTTCTGGAAGAGCCAGACCGGGGCGTCGGTCTTTTCATTCATGCGGTTCCACATGGCATCAATCTGGCGTGCCGGGCGGGGCGAGGAAAAGAACACGCGGCGCGCGTTTGCCAGAAGGAATTTGTTGCGTTCGGCAGCGGTCGGTGCCAGGCCCGCGGTGTCGATCCACGTCTGGGTCGAACGCAAGGTCTCATCGCGCCACAGAGCGACGGGGAACTCGCTGCCGTAAAGCAGCCTGTCCCACCCCGCGACCTTGACCACCGCCTGCGTCCACGCCTTCAATGAAACCGGGTCCATATACCCCTGGCGCGAGAAGATCACCAGGAACCGCGGGTGTCCGAAAAGGCGTGCCACAGCGGCGTCCCTGGAAAGGATCGACGGGTCGGTCGGGCCGGCGAAGTGCGTGCCACAAACAACACACGCCGGATATCGCTCGAGGAAACCGACCAGTGTGTCCGCGGCCACCCGGTACGCCTCGTTGCCCTCGATGTAGGGAGTACCGCCGGCCTTACCAATGATGTCGAGCAACTCCGGCTCCCGGACCGCCACTGTGGTCTGGAGCCGGATGCCCTGGAATCCGCAATCCATCTGCGCCTTCACGCAGTCCGCTCTTTCCTGGGGAGTCCGGCCCGATGGCATCCCGATCACCCGGAAGCGATTGCCGTAGCGAACAGCCGTGCGCGACAACTCGGTCAGGTTCGGGCAGGTCGCGGCGGTGCCGACAATCGCTGCCTCCACACCGTTGGCATCCATCAGTTCCAGGTACTCTTCAGCGCTCATGAAGCGCGGCAGCGAGACGTGTCCCCAGGCATCGATCGACTTGGGGCCGGCGCTCGCCTCGGCACTGAAGGCTGGCGGCCCTGCCGCCGCCAGCGCGGTTACGCCGACGAAACGGCGCCGGGTAGTCTTGAGATTCATGTCGCTTCCCATTTCCTTAAAGAAGTTCAGTTGATCATCGGCGAGCAACACGGCTTCTGGACCGGCTTTGGCTCCATCAGTTCCGTCCGCGTCAGGTTCGCGTCGTAAAGATTCAATTGCCACTTGCCGTCCCGTCCGATCTTCGGACCTTCGGCTGGTGTCAGGCCCCGGCTCTGTACTGCCTTGTAGCCGGTCTGGACGTCTGGAACCCCGAGAGCCATGTGGTTCATGACGCCGAGCGTGCGGGCGCTCGGGTTCTTCACATTCAGCATGTACTCGTACCAATCGGTGCCATCGGGCACCCGCATGTCCACCCAATTGATCTGCTCGTCCGTCGGGCCGCCGTGCCAGAACTCGCGGAATCCGAGAATATCGCGGTAGAGGTGATCGTACGCAGCGCGGTCGGACACCGTCGTCCCCACGTGGATGATCCGCTCCGACACTCGTGTCGCCGGAAGAAACTTCCCGAAATTGCGCGAGTGCAGCGAACCGGGCAGATATTGGACGAACTCCACGTCGTGGCCGTCGGGGTCTTTGATCATGAAGCTCAAGTTCCCATCTGAGCCTTTCGGCACAGTTTCCGGTACCCTCACGCCATTACTCGCGAGGTAGTCGCGAAGCTGCGGAGCATTGTCCGTCTCGAAAGCAATATGCGCGAGGATGAGTTGCTCCGGCCCCTTCCAGCCCGGGAAGACCTCCACGTACTGGTGATCGTTCACCTTGAAAACCAAACCGCCTTCCGGCCGGTCTGGCTGGAACGCCTGTTCGTAGCCGAGTTGCTGGCCGTAGAACTGGCGGGCGGCGTCCAGGTTATCGGTCCAGAGGGCGATGTGGGCGACGCCCACGATCCGAGGCCGCTTCGCTGCGGTGGTGGTCTGCGCGGCGGCAGCAATCGCGAAAGCGGCGAGAGCGGTCCAGAAGAGGGTGGAGGGCTTCATAACCCACCAGTATAGGCCGGCACCTCGGGGATGGGAGTGTCTACTGCCAGCCGCTGGCGGCATTGTAAGGCAGCAGGAACCCGTTGGCTTCGATTTCGTGGATCTTGCCCACCCGAATCTTGAAAATCTCGCCTGCTTGCAGGTTGATCGGTCCGAAGTTCAGGCGTGGGGGAGAATAGACCCATGGATCTTATCGAGCTGCTACTGGGCCGACCGCTTGCGACCGAGGAAGAGAAGGCTGAACGAATAGGACCCGCCAAAGGGATTCCCATTTTCGGCCTGGATGCGCTCAGCTCCGCCGCCTATGGGCCGGAAGCTGCCCTGACGCTTTTGATTCCTCTGGGAATGGCCGGGGTGGCTTACATTGTCCCCATCAGTATCAGTATCATCTTCCTCCTCGCCATCGTATACTTCTCCTACCGCCAGACCATCATGGCGTATCCGCAGGGTGGCGGATCGTACACGGTCGCCAGTGAAAACCTTGGCGTGTGGCCCGGATTGTTGGCCGCAGCCTCGCTGATGGTGGATTACGTCCTGACAGCAGCGGTCGGCATTTCGGCTGGCGTGGGTGCCCTGATTTCCGCCATGCCCTCGCTGGAGAAGCATACGCTAGCTCTGTGCCTGGCAATTCTTATTGTGGTAACGCTGGTGAATCTCCGGGGCGTCAGCGAAGCCGGCGCCATTTTCCGTGTCCCAACATATCTGTTCATCTTCTGCCTGCTGGCCATGATCGCGCTGGGCGTCATCAAGACGTTGGCGGCCGGCGGTCATCCCGTCCCCGTGATCGCACCACCCCACTTGATGGGGACCGCCGAAGCCCTGGGCATTTGGCTGCTGCTCCGGGCATTCGCCAGCGGGTGCACGGCCATGACAGGGGTCGAGGCCGTAAGCAATGGGGTGATGGCTTTCAAGGAACCAGCTTCCGTCACCGCACGCCTCACCCTTACCGTGGTAATCGGAATTCTCGCGGTGATGCTGGCCGGCATCGCATTTCTTTGCAGGGCGTATGGCGTGGCCGCCACGCCTCCCGGCCAATCGGGCTATCAAAGTGTGCTCTCGCAGTTGCTTGTCGCCATCACCGGCAAGGGCATCTTCTACGGAGTAAGCATTGGGTCGATCCTGGTAGTTTTGGCTCTGTCGGCTAACACGGCCTTCGCCGATTTTCCCAGACTTGCCCGGGCTATCGCGCAGAACGGCTTCCTGCCGCATGGCTTGGCGATCCGCGGGCGCCGACTGGTTTATACCCAAGGGGTATACGCTCTGGCCCTGTTGGCAGGCACGCTACTCATCGTATTCGGCGGGGTTACCGACCGTCTCATTCCACTCTATGCCGTGGGCGCATTCATGGCCTTCACACTCTCCCAGGCCGGCATGGTGATGCATTGGAAGCGCGTGCGCGGGCCTGGCTCGTCCAAAAGCATGTTCGTGAACGGCTTGGGAGCGCTCGCGACCGGACTCACGGTGATCATCGTACTGATCGCCAAGTTCACCGAAGGCGCCTGGATTACCCTGCTCTTGATTCCCGGGCTCATTCTCATGATGCGGCTGGTAAAGCGCCACTTCGATTACGTGGCTGGAGAGACCGATAATGGCGCGCCGTTAAACATCCGAGACCTAACCGCGCCAATAGTTGTGATCACCATCGACCGTTGGAGCCGCATCACGCAGAAAGCACTGCGCTTCGCGATGACAATTTCACCCGATGTCCTGGCATTGCACGTGGACTACGACCAAGAGTCCGATACCCTTGCGAGCCAGTGGGCCCAGTTAGTGGAAGAACCGGCGAGCAGCGCCGGGTTGGCTGGGCCACGTCTAGTGATTCTCAAATCTCCCTACCGGTTCGTGATCCGGCCGATTCTGGATTACGCGCTCGATCTTGAAAAGAACAATCCCGGACGGCAGATCGCGGTACTTACTCCGGAGTTGGTGGAGTTCCGTTGGTATTTGAATCTGCTGCATAACCATCGCTCCGCCGCGCTAAAAGCCCTGCTCCTATTCCAGGGCGGCAGGCGGATTATGGTGATCAACATCCCCTGGTATCTGACAGATCAAGACACCCGCCCATAGGAGTGGGCAGTTGCGCAAACGACCCCTGCAACTTCGGCGCGCACCCTGGCGGCTTCGCGCCGCGTCGGACCACATCTCCCCTAACGCCGAAGGGGCGTGTTCGGTCCTCTGGAGACCAGAACGGTGCACGCGCGGATCGCTCGCCCCGTGCTGCGTCTGACGCTGCTCTTCTTCGGCGCGGCCAAGGATGTTCCGGAAGCAGCAAAATGGTCATCGCCGGGACAGCCTGCCTATACTCCGAGATGCAAGCCAAAGGCCAAACGGGACACTGGTTTAGGCGGCGCTGCGACCCCTAAAGAAGTGAAGTACCAAAGAAATCACCGCTATGATTAGCAACAGGTGAATCAGCCCACCCGCAACGTGGAAGGCGAAAAACCCTAGCGCGGTGTCCAGGAATT
>PLDO01000172.1 GCA_003136215.1 Bryobacterales bacterium | reverse complement strand
TAGATGCAAATGTGCCGGCAGTTGTGGCGCTGTTACTCGCCAGGCGCGCGGTCAACTGGAAGCCCCACGCGCGCTGCGCCGGGTCCGCGATAGTCACCACGAGATGTTGCTTCACGCCGGGAAGATAGGTTTGGCCACCTGGAAAGGCGACGCTCACGCTGCCTTTGTTGGCCGGATTGTTGGTGGTTCCGACGTGGCACCCAATGGCGGTGCAGGTTCCCAGCTCTTTCGGCACCCCTGAATAACCGGGGTTTGGTCCGTATTCAAACGCCCAGAGGAGCATTGGAATAGCACTCATGATCACGGCGGCTTTGGCGGCGTACAACTTTCTCTTATGTTCCATGTCGATACCCTATCTAAACACCGCCGGCGCGCATTCTACTCGATGGCAGTGAGAGTTTTACGAAACTATCACACCTTCTGTACGAATCCCGCCAGATGGAGCGCCTTGCGCGCAGTGGTGCTAAACGGAATCTCCGCCAGTTGGGCGATGCTGAACCAGCGGAAGCCGTCGCGGCCCGGCAGGCCGGCGGTGGCGCTGCGCACTTCCAGCCGGTAATGGTGATGGGTGATGGTATGGCGGATTTCGCCGATTCGCGCGCCGATTTTAGCGGCGGGGAGGTCCTCGGGCGCGGGCAGATCCCAAAATCCTGCCATGCGCCTGGTGGCGGCGGCGCGTTGATGCAGCAGGATGCGGCCGCGATTGCGCACCACCAGCAGCACGCCGGTGAGACGCACGGGAGTGGTCTTGCGCAGTTTCACCGGCAGTTGCGCGGTGGTGCCTTCCTGGCGCGCCTGGCAGCCGGCGGCCAGCGGGCAGACCAGGCAGAGCGGATGGCGCGGCAGGCAGACGGTGGCGCCGAGTTCCATGAGCGCCTGGTTGAAATGGCCGGGCTGGCGCGGGTCCAGCCACCGCTGCGCGATTTCGCGGAAGCGTTCGCGGGTGCGGCCGGCGGAGATATCCGAAGCGTCGTTTTCCACCCGCGCCACCACGCGAAGCACGTTGCCGTCGAGGACGGCGAAGGGCAGGTCGAAGGCGATGCTGCCCACGGCGGCGGCGGTGTAATCCCCGATGCCGGGGAGGGCGCGGATCGCGTCATAGTCAGGCGGAAAGCCGCCGGCGGCGGAAATCTGCTGCGCGGCCAGTCGCAGATTGCGCGCGCGCGAGTAGTAGCCGAGGCCGCTCCACAGTGCCAGCACGTCGTCTTCGGAGGCGGCGGCCAAAGCCGCCACGGTGGGGAAGCGCTCCAGGAAGCGCCCATAGTACGGGATGACAGTCCGCGCGCGGGTCTGCTGGAGCATGATCTCGCTCACCCAGATGCGGTAGGGATCGCGCGTATCGCGCCAGGGAAGCTCGCGATGTCCGCGGGCGTACCAGGCGAGCAGCAGGCGGCCGATTGCCTTCACTCCGGTGTTCAATCGATGACGCGCAGCCATTCGGCGACCACGGCGAAGCCTTCCGGATCGACGTCCCACGCTTCGAATTCCGGGTTGAGCGGCTCCAGGCGGATCTGTTCGTGCCGCCACTCGTCCTGGCCCGCCGCTACCTTGCGGCTGGTGTAGCGCTTGATGGTGTAGCGCGCGGTCTGGTCCACTACGCCGAAGCGCTCGATGAGCAGGATCTTGCCCTGCCGCGAACCCGCCGGGTGGAGGCGGAAAAGATTCAAGCTGCCATGGGGAATGCGCGGCTCCATGGACCGGCCTTCCACGTGGGCCACGAAAAGCTCCGGCGAGAGGTGCATACCCTCGGGAGCGGGGACCCAGTCCTCGGCCTCGGACAACATCTCGTCGCTGAGGCCGCCGGCCGCGGCGCGCAGGCTGAACAGGGGCAGATGGGTGGCGTAGCGCCGCACTTCGGTATCCTCGACATGGTCGCGATAAAGGCGGTCGAGCACGCGCGAGAAGGCATCCACCGAAACCGCTTCCCGCTGGCTGACACGCAGCGCGTTGGACAGGGTGTCTTCCAGGGAGCGTAGAAAATCTTCCGCGCCGGATTCGGCCAGGCACTGGCGGATGTGATCTTCCAGCCCGGCGAAAACTTCGGCGTCTTCGGGATCGGCGATGCCGGCGAAATCGCGGCGCATACGGAGCCAGGGCCGGCCGGTATCGAGATCGATGAGCAGCACTCCGACGGGGCACGGAGGACGCGCGGGGAGAACCGCCTCCAGGAGCACATAAGTACCCTGCCGGCATCCGCTAATGGGGAGCACGCTCGACGGCACGTTTTAATCCTAATCTACTTATCGTCCGGAATGCTATGGAGGTGAAGGCTAATATTAGCCACAGATGAACACAGATGAACACAGATAAAACCAATTCTGCTTATCTGTGTTCATCTGTGGCTATTTATTTCTTTTCGGCCGCAGGAGTCGCCGCAGCCGCCCCACCCGGAACGTCATAGGGGAAGTAGCCTTCGCGCGCGCTGATCTTCACATTAGTCAATCCCGGAATGTCCACGGTGATTTTACGGTACGTCTTGAGCTTGACATCGGGATCGTAGTCCGGTTTGTAGCGCAGAATGTACTGCGTCGTGATCTCGCTGCCGATGCCGCCCACGGCCTTGATGATGCCGTTGGAGATTTGCGCCGCGTAGCCGCCCGTGCCTACCGTGAGCGCGTAATTGCCGTCGTCGGAGGGGTTCGAAAGATAGCCGGACACGTCCTTGTAGAGCGAATTCAAGGGGTATTCGACGTGCCCGCCGGTCTTGTGGGTGAGGCGCTCCAGCACGTCCTGCGCATCGTTGGCGAAGCCGAACGCCATCGTGCTGACGGCATAGATCGTGACCAGGTTGCGCTGCGCCAGTTCCAGAACCTCTTCCAGGTTGTGAGTGCTGGAATTGTCGTGGCCGTCGCCCACCACAATAATGACGCGGCGGGGTTCGTAGGGCTCGCCTTTGACCAGTTCGCGCCGCGTGCAGGCCAGGTAGATGGCGTCATACAGCGCCGAGCCGCCGCCGGCCTTCATCTTGCGGATTTTCTCGGCGAGCTTCTCGGAGTCCCACGTGGTGTTGACCACGATATCGGCGGTATTGGCGTAGGAAATCAGGTAGCCGGTATAGCGCTTATCGCCGGGCAGCAGGTTCCAGACCAGTTCCAGAATGGCATCCTGGTACGTCTTCCAGTGGATGCGCGAATTGTTGCTCAGATCGATCAGGAATCCCGCCACAATAGGCTGCTTCTCTGCGTGGCTGAAGAATTCGATACTCTGCGGCTTGCCTTCGTCCAGGATGCGGAAGTCCTTCTTCAACAGGTTGGAGACGAAGCGGCCCTTATCGTCGGTCACGGTGACCGGGACGATGACTTCGGTGGCGGATCCCCTGAACTGTACCCGCGATGGGTCGGGTTGCGGCGCGGCGGGCGGCGGCGGCAGTGGCGGCGGAGTAGTTTGCTGGGCCACCGCGGCCAGGCAGAGAATCAGCCCGCAGAACGAACTCGTAGCGAAAAGGCGTAGGGCAGACATGACGGCGTTGGTCCTATTCTAGCGCGGGTGGAGGCGGACAGGGGGGGCCGGCTGAGAGTAGTATGCTAATGAGTGGATATCCGGGAGGGACGCTTGACCACGCTTACCGAACAAGAGGTCCAGCGCAACACGCGTGCCGTTGCCCACGCGATTGCACAGCAGGAACTTGAGGGATTGCAGGTGCCGGAATCGACGGTTGCCGACTTGCGCCGCGCCGCCAGGGGCGAGATCCGCACGGACGAGGTCATTCGGAATATTCACCGCCGGCTCCAAAATGTCCCGATATTCCGGTCATGACCGATACCTTGATGCGGCATCCGGGGTTCTGAAGAACCGTCTCGGCATCACCGACGCGGCCCTGCTCGAACAGACTGAAGCGGCCCTGGCTGCGACACGTTCCTACGAACTCTCGCAGACACCGCTCCCAGGGCAGTTCGACCTCGCCCACTTGCAGGCTATTCACCGCTACCTGCTTGGTGATGTCTACGAATGGGCCGGGCAGTTGCGTACCATCGACATCGGCAAGGGCGTCCATTTATTCGCCCATCACGCCCACATTGGCAGCGCCGCCGCGCCGATCTTCAAGCAACTTGCGGAGGAAAAGCACCTTGCCGGACTCGACCCCGCCACGTTCAGCGGCCGCGCGGCATATTATCTCGGCGAACTCAATGCTCTGCACCCATTCCGCGAGGGAAACGGCAGGGCGCAACGCGAATTTGTAAGCCATCTGGCCCATGCGGCTGGCTATTACGTCGCTTGGGAGAACATGAAGCCCACAGATATGCTGCAAGCATCCATTGCGTCCTTCAAGGGCGACACATCGAAACTCGCCGTCCTCATCCGCGACAGTCTTTACGCTCTCTAATAGTGACGGCGCTGCCCCACCCTCTTTTCCGACCCTAAAGTTTGCTGACCGTCACAAAGTAAAGATCGGTGGCGACTTCGAATTCGTCTTTGCCGAGCGGTGTCTTCATGGTCTGCCATTCCGCGGTAGGTTGGAGCATCTGCCAGTGGTCCTTGTCCCCGGCGCGGATGGGCATCCGGAACCCCTGCTCATCGGCCTTCCAGCGGTAGCTGACGGTGCCCGCGGGCTCGTCGAATTTCAGCTCCAGGGCGGGCAGCGCCGTGTGGCGCAGGTACTGGTCGAAGATGGGCGTCAGGTTCATGCCGGTCTGCTGGTTGAAGTACCCCACCACGTCTTCGGTCATGATGTTCTGATATTTGAAGTGCTGGTAGAAATCGTGCAGCAGCGTCCACCACCGGGCATCGTCATTCACCACGCTGCGCAGCGTGTTGAGGAAGAGCGCTCCCTTGAAGTACTGGTCCTGCGGCGGTTCCTTGTTGATGCCGCGCGGGGCGATGATGGGCTGCAGGTTGCGCACCTTCGCTTTGTACCCGTTGGTGTACTTCAGGCCGTCGTCGCGCCCCCACATGTACTCGACGTACAGGCACTCCAGGTAGGTGGTGAAGCCTTCGTGGATCCACATGTCGCTCACGTCGGCGGCGGTGATGCTGTTGCCGAACCACTCGTGCCCGCTTTCGTGGATGATGATGAAATCGAAGCGCGGGCTGATGCCCACGCCGGTCCAGTCGCGCTCCAGGTAGCCGTTGGCGAAATGGTTGCCGTACGTCACGGCAGTCTGGTGCTCCATGCCGGAGTAGGGGGCCTCGATCAGCTTGTAGCCGTCTTTCTGGAAGGGGTACTCGCCGAAGTAATGCTGGTAGGCTTGCAGCATTCCCTTGGCCTGCACGAACTGCTTTTTGGCCTTTTCGAGGTCTTCGGGCAGGGCGTAGAAATCGAGCGGCAGGTCGCCGAGGCGGTCGGCCCAGTGCTGGTAGTTGCCGATGTTGAGCGAGACGTCGTAGTTGTTGATGGGATATTGCACCAGCCAGTCCCAGCGCGTGTACCCATCGCCAAGATCGGTCTTTCCCATGAACTTTCCGTTAGAGACGTCCACCAGGTCGTTGGGAATCGAGACGCTGATTTCCATGCTCTCCACCTCGTCGCGCCACTGATCCTTGTTGGGCCACCAGACACTGGCGCCGATACCTTCGCAGGCCGTATTAATCCAGGGATGGCCGGAGGAGTCTTTCTTGAAGGTGATGGCGCCGAACCGGCCGGTCTCCACCGGGTTGCCGGAGTAGTGGAAATCGATGCTGTAGGTGCGGCCGGCGCGCAGGGTTTCAGGAAAGTCCACGAAAACAGCGCCGGAATCGCGCTCGTATTTCAGGGTGGTGTCGCCGAGCAGAATCTGATCGACGTGGAGGGCGGCGTGCAGATCGAGCTGGATGCGCGTGGCGTCCTGCAGCATCCTGAAGCGGATGGCGACCTTGCCGCTGAGGAATTTCTTTTCCGGGTCGACGCGAACGTCCAGGTGGTAGAAGAGCAGATCGTTGTTGGCGCGATACGGTCCGTAGGCGCCGCGCAGGATATCGGCGCGGGTCGGCGCGGGCTGGGCCGCGAGCGCGGCGACCATAAGTGACGCGAGAAAAAAACAACTGGCCGCCGATGAACGCCGATGAACGCGGATGAAGGAATACGGCCTATCGGCGTTCATCGGCGTTAATCGGCGGCTCATAACGATTTTCCCTCAGCATGTGGTCAGCTCATCCGGCGAGTCCCGGCACACCGCCAAGAGTCGTCGCTAGCCGCACCGCGCGCAGAATGGCCTGCGCCACGGCTTCGGCTGCCGCCACACCCAGGTTGTTGATGTCGGCCGGAAGGGTCCCCAGTGAGAGGGCGAAGGCGATATCGCCATCTGCCATGGTATTCACCGGGTAGATGGTGCGCGCCATGCCGAGAGAGGCGAATTGGGCGAGCTTGTTGGCCTGGACTTTGTTCAGCCTGGCGTTGGTCGCCAGCACGGCGAGGGTCGTGTTGCCGGGGGCTGCGCCAATGACGGCGCCGCGCTTCATTTCGGCTTCGCTATCGATGAATTCGCGACTGCCGGCTGCCCTGCGCGCACCGGCGACAATCTTCCCCGTGGAGGGGTCGCGCACGTCGCCGAGGGCGTTGACGGCGACCAGGGCGGAGACCAGCACGCCGCCGGGAAGGGCAAAGGTGTACGATCCGATACCGCCTTTCATCGCCTGCCGGATGCCGAGGAGTTTGCCGATCGTGGCGCCCGTCCCCGCGCCCACGGAACCTTCCTTCACGGGGTCCGCGGTGGCAGCGGCAGCGGCGGCCTCGCCCATGGCGAGGTTGGGATGCACGTTGGGTTTGCCGATGGCGAGATCGAAGAGAATCGCGCCGGGCACGATGGGGATGTGCTGGCCGCCGAAAGGATAGCCGACCTTGCGGCCGGCCAGGTAGCGCCGCACACCGGCCGCGGCTTCCAGTCCAAAGGCACTCCCCCCGGCCAGCAGAATGCCGTGCACCTGATCGGTGACGTGACCGGGGCTGAGGGTGTCGATTTCCTGCGTGCCGCTGGCGCTGCCACGGATATCGACCCCGCCCACGGCGCCCTGCTCGCAGAGGATGGCCGTGCATCCGGTAATCGCTTCAAAGTCCGAGATATGGCCGACGCGAATTCCCGGAATGTCGGTAAGTCCCTTCATGGGTGAGTTTTCCGGTTATATGGTAGCATCGGAATGCGGGGACCGAATCTACTTGCTGGATCTGCTGAAAGAGCCTGTACTAGCTGTTCAGGAGTTTTTCTTGCTCGCAGGAAGGGCCCTGAAAAACATCTTCCGCCGCCCTCACTACGGCGACGACATTGCCCTTCAGATGGACGCCATCGGCGTCGGCTCGCTGCCGATTGTGGTCATGATCGGGTCCTTCAGCGGCGCGGTGATGGCGCTACAGATGTCGCGCGCGCTCTCGCAATACGGGCAGGTCGGCAAGACCGGCACGCTGGTTTCCTTAACCCTGGTGCGCGAACTGGGACCGGTGCTGACCGCGATCATGGTGGCGGGCCGCAATTCCACGGGGATGGCGAGCGAACTCGGGTCGATGAAAGTCACCGAGCAGATCGACGCCATGCGCGCGCTGGGCACGGACCCCATCCAGAAACTGGTGACGCCGCGGGTGATCGCCACGTGCGTCATGCTCCCGCTATTGACCATCATCGGGGATTTCGTGGGCATGGTGGGCGGCTTCGTGATCGCCAAATTCATTCTCAGCATCGAAAGCCGGCAGTACTGGAGCTCGGTTTGGCGCGCGCTGGAGTGGAATGACGTAACCCAGGGGCTGCTCAAACCGCTGGTATTCGCGCTGGTGGTTTCGCTGATGGGTTGCTACCAGGGGTTGAAGACCACGGGCGGCACGCAGGGCGTGGGCCGGTCGACCACGCAGGCCATGGTCATGGCGACGGTGCTGATTTTCGTGCTGGATCTGCTGATTACCGATGTCTTCGTGAGCCAGGGCGGATCCTGATGGCCGTGGAAACCCGTACCGCGGTGCTGCGCTTCGAAAACGTCACCGTCTCTTTCGATGGAGACGTAGCGTTGCGGGACATTTCGTTTGCGGCGTTCGAGGGCGAATCGCGCATCATCCTGGGGGCGGCGGGCAGCGGCAAGACGGTGCTGCTGAAGACCGCCATGGGGTTGGTCAAACCGGAATCCGGCAAGGTGTTTGTGTTCGGCCAGGACATCTCCACCATGTCCGAAAAACACCTGTTCGACGTGCGCAGCAAGATCGGCATGCTGTTCCAGGAAAGCGCGCTTTTCGATTCTTTGAACATCGAAGAGAACGTGGCGTACCCGCTGCTCAATCAGCCGTCGATCCATTGCCCCAAGGCCGATGTGCTGCCGCGGGTGACGCGGACGCTGGAATTCGTGGAACTGGGCGGCACGCTGGCTAAATTTCCCAGCGAGCTTTCCGGCGGCATGCGGCGGCGCGCGGCCATCGCCCGCGCCGTGGTCACGGAGCCGCCGCTGCAAATGTACGATTCACCCACCGCCGGGCTGGACCCGATCACGGCGCACACCATTATGGCGCTGCTGATCAAGGAGCGCGATGTGAGCCAGGCCACCACCTTGCTGGTGACGCATCGTTTTCAGGACGGGAACCTGATGGCGAATTTCCGCTACAATTCGGAGCAAGGAGCTTTGGAGCCCGCACATAACGGGGCCAACCGGAAATCGCAAACCACCTTCATGGTGCTGAAGGAAGGCCGGCTGATATTCGAGAGTGACCAGGACGCAATCGAGTCCTCGCGAGACCCGTATATCAACAAGTTCGTAAAGCAGCGAGTCTAGACCATGGCGGATCCGAAGAAAGTACGCTGGTCGCAGTTGAAGGTCGGGGTGGTGGGACTGGCCGCGTTCCTGATTCTGGCGGTGTTGATTTTTCTGTTGACCAGTTCCAGGGGATTTTTCCAGAAGACCGCGCTTTTGCATACCTTCATGGACGACGCCAGCGGTATGGCGGAAGGCACCCCGGTGCGGCTCAACGGCTTCACCATCGGCTCGCTCGACCGCATCGAGCTGATCAAATCCTCCGAACCCAAGCGGGCCGTGGAATTCGTCATGAAGGTGCAGGAGAAGTTTCTGCCGCAGATTCCGGTGGATTCGGTGGCCGGCATCAGCGCCGCCAACCTGCTGGGCGACAAGTTCATCAACATCACCAAGGGGCGCAATGCTCTGACGGTGAAGGATGGCGCCGAACTCAAGAGCCTGCAGGCCCAGGACATCCCCGAACTGATGGCGCAGAGCGCCAACCTGCTACAGACCTTCCAGACCATCGTCAACCGGCTGGATTCGATATTGGCCGGCGTGGAGGCGGGCAAGGGCAACATCGGCAAACTACTGAAGGACGACGAGCTCTACAACCGGTTGAACGGGATCGCCAGCGAAGGCCAGAATCTGCTGGCCGACGTGCGCAAAGGCCAGGGCACCATCAGCAAGCTGATCTACGACGACGCCCTCTACCAGGAGATCCGCTCGCCCATCAAGCGCGTCGATGCCCTGCTGGCCGACTTGCAGGCCGGTCACGGAAGCGCCGGCAAACTGCTCAAGGACCCGGCGCTGTATGACGATGCCAAAGCTTCGCTCGGGGAGATTCGCGCGCTGCTGGCCGATCTCAATGCCGGCAAGGGGACGGCCGGCAAACTGCTCAAGGATGACGCGCTGCACCAGCGGCTGGAAGAACTGGTAGCCAAATTCAACGGCACCATCGACAAGATCAACTCCGGACAGGGTACGTTGGGCCAGTTGGTGGTCAATCCGCAGTTGTACGACTCGCTCAACGGCGCCACGCGCGAGTTCCAGTCGCTGGCCAAGGACATGCGGGCCAATCCCAAGAAGTTCCTCACTATCCGGTTAGCGCTGTTTTGACCCCGCGGAAACAACTCGTAGTCAACGCCGACGATTTCGGTTTCACGCCGGACGTCAACGCCGGCATCGTGGAAGCGCACCGCGGCGGCATTCTCACCGCCACCACGCTGATGGCCAACGGCGACGCCTTCGAGGATGCCGTCCGGTTAGCGCGCGAGACGCCGGGGCTGGACATCGGCTGTCACCTGGTGCTCATCGGCGGGCACTCGCTGGTCACCGGGAAGGCGTTCCCGGAGACGGTGGCGCAACTCGTCTCCGCGCTCGCCGCCGGCCGGATCCGGGTGTACGACGAACTGGCGGCGCAGGTGCGGCGCATCGTCGACGCGGGCCTCGCGCCTACCCACCTGGATACTCACAAGCACACCCACCTGGCGCCCCCGGTGCTGGACGCGGTAGCGCGCTTGGGGGAGGCGTTCGACGTGCGCTGGGTGCGGCGGCCGTTCGATTTTCCGCTGCAGGCGCTGCGCGGCGGGGTGCCGCGCCTCAAGCGGCTGACCAGCGGGGTGCTGGGCCTGCTCGGGCGGCGATTCCACCGCGTCCTGAACCGGCACGGGTGCCGCACCACGGACCACTTCGCGGGGTTCCAGATTACCGGCCGCCTGCGCACGGCGGAGCTGGTGGAATTGATGTCGCTGATTCCGCCAGGCAGCACGGAGTTGATGGTTCATCCGGGGCGCTGCGGCCCGGCCCTGCGCGCCGCGCCCACGCGATTGAAGGAGAGCCGGGAAGCGGAACTGGCCGCGCTGGTGGCGCCGGAGGTGCGGGCCGCCATGCTGCGCCACGGCGTCGAACTGGTAAATTACGCGGGGCTTGAGAAGCTATGAAGTCACCATTATGGGCCGCCGATGAACGCTGATAAACGCCGATAAGCATCTGGCTCTTCTTATCCGCGTTTATCGGCGTTCATCCGCGGCCAATTATTTTTCCTCACGTTCTGACTTTCGTCTCCCGGCGCGACTTCGCTCAACGATGATACTGTGAACCCATGTCCAGCACGCCCGCCGCCGCGCCCAAATTCGAGCCCGTCTTCACGCGCGGCGCGCTGTTTATCCTGATCGCCCTCCTTCTCGGCGAGACAACGGTCAACTTCATCGATCGCCAGGTAGTGTCGGTGCTGGCCCCCGTGCTGCGCGGCGAGTTCCACTTGAGCAATGGCCAATACGCGGCCATCGTGAACGCGTTCATGGCGACATACGCCATCGCCCTTCCCTTCGCCGGATGGGTGCTCGACCGCCTGGGCGTGGGCCGCGGGCTCACGCTATCGGTGAGCTGGTGGTCGGCGGCCGGGATGCTGACCTCCCTGGTCCGGGGGCCCCTCAGCCTGGGTATGCTGCGCAGCCTGCTGGCAGTGGGCGAGGCGGGGGCGTGGCCGGCATTCGCCAAAGCCACCGCCACCTGGGTGCCGGCCGAGGCCCGCACGCTAGCCATCGGCGTCTGCAACAGCGGGTCCAGCCTGGGCGCGATGATCGCTCCACCGCTGGTGGTGGGGGTCACGGCGATCGCCGGTTGGCGCGGCGCGTTCCTCGCCACCGGGGCGATCGGCTTCCTCTGGGTCCTGGCGTTTCAGCTTTTCCGGCGTTCCCATCCGGAAATGGCCATCGCCGAAAGCGCGCCTGTCTCCGCCGCCGATCGTGTTCGCTGGGTCGAATTACTGCGCTACCGGCAGACTTGGGCGGTCTTCTTTTGCCGCTTCTTTGCCGACCCCTTGTGGTTCTTTTACGTCTTCTGGATTCCGGAGTTTCTGACTCGCGAACGCGGCCTGAGCATGGCCGGCATCGCCGCCGTCGCGTGGATTCCTTTTCTGGTTGCCGACGTGGCCAACTTCACCGGCGGCTACCTGACGCTTCGCCTGCAACGCGCCGGCTGGAGCGCCAATCGCACGCGCAAGACTCTGATGGTGGGGGCGGCGCTGCTCTCGCCGCTGGGCATCCTGGCGGTTTTCGCGCACTCCCTGTTCTGGACCATCGCCATGATTTCGGTGGCGATTTTCTTCTGGATGTTCTGGTCCATCACCATCCACAGCCTGCCGGGCGATTACTTTCCGCCGCGCGCCGTGGCGTCGGTGTACGGGATCGGCGGGACGGGTTCCACGCTCGGCTCCGTGATCAGCACGTGGGCCGTGGGCCGCACGCTCGATGTCACCCACAGCTACGCGCCGGTGTTCGTCGGAATCGGGCTGCTGATGCCCATCGCGCTCCTGTTCGGGACCGCCTTGATGGGAAGGGTGGAGCCGGTTAAGGATTTCTAGCGGTTCCCGGTCAAACCACGCGGAGGTCTTTCGGCGTGGGGGTGAGGATCTCGCAGCCAGTTTCGGTGACCAGCACGGTATCTTCGATGCGCACGCCGCCGAAACCCTCGATGTAGGCGCCGGGCTCGATGGTGATCGCCATGCCGGGGCGCAAGCGGTGGCGGTCGCGCTTGCCGAGCCGTGGCGGTTCGTGGATCTCCAGGCCGAGTCCGTGCCCGGTGGAGTGGATGAAACAATGGTCGAGGCCATAACCGGCCAGGACGCGGCGCGCGGCGGCATCCACGCTGACCGTAGTCACGCCGGGGCGCACCGCGTCGATAGCGGCGAGTTGCGCCTCCAGCACGGCGCGGTACATGCGTTTGACTTTCGCGTTGGGAGCGCCCACCGAGAGCATGCGCGTCATGTCGCTGGCGTAGCCTTCCTGAAAGGCGCCCATGTCGACCACCACCAGGTCGCCGGGCGAAAGGCGCGCGGCGGTGGGTTGCGCGTGGGGCAGGGCGGAGCGGACTCCGGCGGCCACGATGGTCTCAAAGCTGGGCTTTTCGGCGCCCAACCGGCGCATGCGGTATTCCAGCTCAGTGGCGAGATCGCATTCCCGCATACCGGGCTTGACGCGCGTCATGGTCTGCTCGAAAGCGCGGGAGTTGGTGGCCACGCTGCGGCGGATGAGAGCGATCTCGGCGGCGGATTTCAGCATGCGCAGCTCTTCGATCCAGCCGGTGACGGGTTCCAGCGACGCGCGCATCGGGAGGTGCGACTGGATGCTCTGGAAGGTGTCGCAGGTCATGCGCGCGGGCTCGTAGCCAATCCGCTTGACGCCGGCTTTGGCCAGGGTCGCCAGCAGGTCCATCACCAGCGGCCCTTTGGAAATACGGATCTTACAGGTGGATTCCTGGGAGGCCTGCGTCTTGTAGCGCGGGTCGGTGAACAGGACGCTCCGCCCCGCCAGAATCAATAGAGCGCCGTTGCTGCCGGTGAAGCCGGAGAGGTAGCGCAGGTTGGGGCTGAAGGAGACGAGGAAGGCGTCGAGTTTGTGGCCGGCGAGGGAGGCGGCGACGGCGCGGCGGCGGGTTTCGGGTTCGGAGGCAGGGCACCCACAAGCGGGATTGGCAGGCGAAAGCGCCTGCCCCACGGAGCAATTGGGCTGAAGCCTCTTAATGGACATGGGCGCAACCAATGTGAAATGCCGCCAAGGGGAGAGGCGGTGCCGGCCGGGCTGCGCCCGGATGGACCGATTGCCAA
>PLDO01000365.1 GCA_003136215.1 Bryobacterales bacterium | reverse complement strand
CTGCGCAGCTTTCTCACGCTGCTCGGAATCATTCTGGCGACCACCACGCTGATCGCCGTGATGAGTGTCATTTCGGGCATGGACGTGTATATCGCAAAAAATGTCTCCAGTATGGGCGCCGATGGGTACAGCGTGCAGCGCATCGTGATGATGGGCTTCGACCCCAAGAAATACATGGAAATGCTGCGCCGCAATCCCGAACTGAAACGCGAGGAATACGAATTTCTGCGCCAGCGGTTGACCATGACCAAAGAGATCGGCATCAGTGCGGGACGCGGTGTCACGGTGCACCGCGGCACGGAGGTAGCGGAAAACGTCGGCTTGCAGGGCGCGTCGCCCAATATCGCGGTGATCAACAATATCGAGGCGGAAGAGGGACGTTTTCTCTCGGAGATCGAGAACGATCGCCACATGAACGTGGCGTTCATCGGGCACGACCTCAAGGACAAGTTTTTTGCGGGGGCCAGTCCTGTCGGACAAACCATCACGGCGGAAGGCGTGGTGTTTGAAATCGTCGGCGTGGCCAAAGCGAAGGGCTCGATCTTCGGCCAGTCGCAGGACAATTTCCTGATCGTTCCCATCAACACGTATTTCAAGATCTGGGGAGCGCGCAACGGAATGAGCTTCGCCGCGACGGCGCTGGATCACGATCATCTGTCGCAAGCGCAGGAAGAAGCGCGCATGCTGCTGCGTTCCTATCGCCATCTGCGGCCCAAGGAGGACGACACGTTCTCCATGCTCACTTCCGATGCCCTGCTGGATTTCTGGAACCAGTTGACCGGCGCCATCGCCGCCACCGCCGTGGCCGTGGTTTCCGTTTTCCTGGTGGTGGGCGGGGTGGTGATCATGAATATCATGCTGGCGGTGGTGACGGAGCGGACCCACGAAATCGGCATCCGCAAATCCGTGGGCGCTCGCAAGCGCGACATCCTGAATCAATTTCTGGTGGAATCGGCGGTGCTGTCGGCCAGCGGAGGCATCATCGGCGTGATCGTTGCGTGGGTGGTGGCGGTGCTGGTGCGGACCTTCACGCCGGTTCCCATGGCGGTGCCGGTGACGGCTGTGGTGGTGGGCGTCACGTTGTCGGCGGTGGTGGGCCTGTTCTTCGGCATCTACCCGGCGCATACGGCGTCGCAACTGGATCCCATCGAAGCCTTGAGGGCGGAGAAATGACGCCGGGATCCGTGGTATCGGGAGCGCGCCTGGCGTTGGAGACCATTCGCGCGCACAAGATGAGGTCGTTCCTGACGGTGCTCGGCGTGATTATCGGCACCGGCGCCGTGATCGGCGTGGGCTCCATCATCGCCGGCCTGGATGGCGCCATCACCGGCCTGCTGCGCAAGTTGGAAGCCGGATGATCCCGGTCGTTCGGGCATCCGGCCATGGGCAACGCCACGCGCGAGGAGCGCCGCCGCAAACCGCTCACCCTGGAAAACGCGCGATCCATCGCCGAACGCTGCCCGGCAGTGCAGCACGTCAGCCCCTACCTGTTTGCCCCGAATGGCATGCATACCGCCAAGTACAAGGGCAACGATATGTACAACATTCAACCCGGCGGCACGGAGGAGGGTTACGCCGCGGGCGGCACCACCATGAAATCCGGCCGATTCTTCACCGACCAGGAGAGTTCTCACCACATGCCGGTCGTGGTGATCGGCGAGGACGTGCAGAAACAATTGCTGGCCAACGCGGACCCGATCGGCAAGAGAATCGAGGTGGACGGGCACGAACTCGAAGTGGTGGGGGTGATGGACCGGCCCGCGGCATCGCTGCCCGGTCAGGACGACACACGCATCCTGGTGCCTTATTTCACCATGCGCAAGATGTTCCCCAACGTGCAGGAGCACATGCTGATCGTGATCGCCTACCCGGGCATGATCGATCAGGCGCAGGACGAAGTGCGCGCCGTGCTGCGGATTTCGCGGCGCGTGCCGTTCAACGGCGTCGACACCTTCTCCATCACCACGGCCGAGCAGATGATCGAACAGTTCCACAGTGTCACGGCGACGGTGGCGCTGGTGATGGTGATCCTTAGTTCCATCGGCCTGCTGGTGGGGGGCATCGGGGTGATGAACATCATGCTGGTGAGCGTCACGGAGCGCACGCGCGAGATCGGCGTGCGCAAGGCGATTGGCGCGCGCAAGAGCGACATCATCGTGCAGTTCCTGACCGAGGCGGTGGTGCTGACCGTGATGGGCGGCGTGCTGGGGCTGCTGCTGGGCTGGAGCATCTCGCGCGTCGCGGGCCTGATTTTCCCGAATCTGCCGACGGCGGTGCCGCTTTGGGCGGCGGCGTCCGGCGTGGCGGTTTCGGTCGGTGTCGGCCTGTTCTTCGGCATCTGGCCGGCCAGCCGGGCGGCGCGTCTGGACCCGGTGGAAGCCTTGCGCCACGAGTAGGCAGGCGAACGGAAAAATCAGAGCATTCGCCGACCGGCGACGCTCGTGTCGTAACCGCCGAGACCTTCCAACTCGCGGCGAAAATCCCTCCGGCTGAGGGTATCGAACAAATTCTGTATGCGAGGCAGCTCCAGGTGCCGCTTGCGGATCACCAGATCGTAACGCTCGCTCACCAGCGGAATGAAGTTGAGGCCAAAAACGCGCGCCACCGCCCGGGTTGCCAGACAACAATCCACCGCGCCGGTCTGCACCTGCCATGCCGCCGGGAGATGCCCCGGCGCCAATTGGCCGTAACCCCGGACGCTGCGCGAATCGATCCGCGCGCGTTGCAGCCGCGAATCCAGCAGAGCCCGGCTGCCCGACCCTTTTTCCCGATTGACGATACAAACGTCCTCGCGGGAAAAGTCCTCGATCCCGTGGATGCTCTTCGGGTTGCCTCTGGCGGTCAGGATACCTTCTTCCCACACTGCGAACGCGATCACGGCAACAGAACTCTTTGGGAAGAGACGGCCGATCTGGGGCAGATTGGATTCGCCGCTGGCTTCGTCTCTCAGGTGGGTCCCGGCGACGTGAACACAACCTTCTTTCAGAAGGGACAGGGCCTGTGAACTGTTCCGGTGCGCCAGAACGAGTTCGATCCCGGCGGATTGAACATGGCGGGAAAGCACGGAAATGCCCGGATCGCATCCTGCCACCAGAATCCGGTTGGTGAAATCGTCTTCCTCCTGAAAAATCTGAACGCGGGTCTTCCCCTGGAGACCTGACTGATCCGCAACCACTGCGTCCGCGGTGGGAAAGTACCACGGAACCGGGGAAGGGGCGGAGGCCATCAGCCGCTTCTCCACCCGGCACAGCTGAACCGCCTGGCCCTCCTGGACGGTGGCGGATCCGGGCAAAAGGGTGGCTCGTTCGGACCGCAGATTCGGCGCGGGAAGGCTGCCGGCCAGAGTAAACAACTCCTCGACGGTGGTATCGAGGACCCGCGCGAGGCGCAGAGCAACCGCCGTATTGGGGACGTACGTGCCGGCTTCCATGGCATAAATGGTCTGCCTGCTCACGCCCGCCGCCGTCGCCAGATGGATGGCGGAGAGGCCGCGCTTCCGGCGAAGCGTACCCAGGCTTGTGTCGATTTCGGACATGATCTATATCGCCATTCTATCCGCAATTCGGGCCGGCCATCGCGGCTTGTCTTGCAAGCGATACATTGATATTCTTACAAGACATGTACCCGCACCAGACCGTTTGCGCTCTCGCCACGCTGGCGGCCCTCTCCCCGTGTGGCTTCGGGCAGGCGGGAAAAGCCGAATTGTTCGGCGCCATTCAGGATCCGCAGGGACTCGCGGCTGCCGCGGCGAAAGTGACCAGCGAAGAACAGGCCACCGGCGCCCGGTTCGAAGCCATTACCGGCGACCGCGGAGAGTATCACCTGCTCGGGCTGGCCGCCGGACAATATGTGCTCAGGGTTGAGAAGCCGGGGTTTCGACCGTACCGCCAGGAGGGCATCGCGCTGCGCATCGGCGACCAGATCCGGCTGGATGTGAAGCTGGAATTGGGGCAGCCCTCGCAATCGGTGGAGGTGAACGCGCAGGCATCGTTGCTGGAGACGGCCAGTGGATCGGTGAGCTATCACGTCAGCCGGCCGCAGCTCGAAACGCTGCCCCTCGATGGGCGAAATTTCATTCCTCTCGTGGCGCTCTCGCCCGGAGTCGCCTTGCCCGGCGGCGGGTCGCTGCTGCCGCGGATCAACGGCAGCCGGCCGCGTACCAACGAATACCTCTACGACGGAATCAGCGTGCTGCAACCCGAACCCGGCCAGGTGGCTTTCTATCCGGTCATCGACGCCATGGAGGAATTCAAGCTGAATATCAATGCCTACTCGCCGGAGTACGGGAGATCCAACGGGGGAACGGTTATGGCGATCGGGAAATCCGGCGGCAACCAGTTCCACGGCACGCTTTTTGAGTTCTTCCGCAATGAGGATCTGAACGCCCGGAACTATTTTGCGCAGCCAGGGAGACGGCCGGAGTTTCGCAGGAACCAGTACGGCCTGGCAGTGGGCGGGCCCCTCCGCAAAAACAGGACGTTTTTCTTCGCCGACTGGCAGGGCACCCGCCTGCGAACCGGAATCACCCGCCAGAGCGTGGTTCCCACGGCGGCCCAACGCAATGGCGTGTTCGCAGCGACGGTTTACGATCCGGCAAGCTCGCCTCGCGTCCCCTTCCCCAACAACACGATTCCAGCGTCCCGGTTCGACCCGCTGGCACTACAGGTGTTGCAGCATTATCCGCTACCCAATGCGTCCGCGGCAAACAACTACATACTTAGCGGCGTGGAACCGGAGAGCCAGGACCAGTTCGATGGCCGCATCGACCACGTCTTCAACGAAAAGCATCGCGCGTTCGTGCGCTACTCCTATCTCCTCGACGACGACACCCCGGTGACGTTCCTTCCCGACGGCAGCGGCAATCTCACCAGCGGCGTCACCGGCCATGCCATCACGCGCGGAGACGGCCTCGCATCGGAATACGACTGGACGCTTTCGCCGTCGACGCTGAATCAGGCGCGCGTCGGGTACACGCGGCGGAACGTGAACCAGACATCGCTGCAAAATGGCGGCATTTCCATCCCGGGCGCGCCAGTGAGCGCTTTCCCTTCCACGCTGCCGATTTTTTCCGTCACGGGTTATCAGCAGATCGGACCCACCAGCGCCGCCAACACCAACTTCACGACGTCGGTCACCGAATTTCTGGACACGTTCTCGATGGTCCGCGGACGGCACACCTTCAAGTTCGGCACGGATCTCCGGCGCGAGGCGCTGGACATCGTCAACCCGGCGAACCCGACCGGTTCCTACGCCTTTACCACAACCGGTTCGAATTCCTCCGCGGGAACCGGCGGGAATGCCCTGGCTTCGCTCTTACTGGGACAGGTCAACGCTTTCAGCATCGACATACAGAATCAGGCGCTTCAGGAGCGCGCCCATATCGCGGAATTCTTTGCCGGGGATGAATGGCGGCTTTCCAACCGGCTGACATTGAATGCAGGCACACGCTATACGCTGAATCTCCCTTCGACCGAAGTCCACAACCACGACGCGGTTTTCAATTTGCAGACCCAGGTGCTCGATTTTCCGCGTACCGCCCGGGAACTGGAGTGCTGCGATTTCGGACCGCGGCTGGGTCTGGCTTACCGGCTCGGGGAGTCCTGGGTGATTCGCTCGGGCTACGGACTGGTTTGGTTCGAACAGACCGGCATCACCTCGCCGTTCACGCTCCCGCAGTTCCCGTTCGTGCAGACGGTTGGCCAACAGTCGCAGGACAACATCAATCCGGCTTTTGTGCTCTCTGGCGGTCCCACGGTGCAGGTGGCCGCGCCGAATCCGAATTCGGGGCTGGGACAAGGCGTTTTCGGCGTCGACCGGAACGTCGGGTCGGGCTATTCCCAGCAGTGGAATTTTACCGCGCAGAAGACCTTCGGCCGCGATCTGAACTTCGAGATCGGCTATCTGGGGTCGAAAAACACGCATCTGGGCTTGCCGGAATCCAACCTCAACCAACTGCCGGCCGCCGACCTGGCCATGGGATCCGCTCTGACGGTGAAAGTCGCCAACCCCTATTACGGGCAAATTCCGGCCTCGTCGTCCCTGGGGCAGCCGGCCATCGCACAGCAGCAGTTGTTGCGCGCCTTTCCGACATTCACGAATGTAGCGCTTTTCCGCGACAATATAGCCGATTCCGAATACGAAGCGCTGCAGATGAAGCTGGAAAAGCGCTTTTCGCGCGGCTTGACATTCACCTTCGCCTACACCTTCTCCAAGCTCATCGATACCGCTTCGACGTACTTTTCCCAGACCATCTTCACCGGACCCACACTCACCACAATCGGGGCTGCGGACGCTTTCAACCGGAAGCTCGAAAGAGACGTTTCGAGCGGCGATATCCCGCGGGTCTTTTCAGGTGCCTGGGTATACCAGATTCCGCGATGGTGGAGGATCTCCGGCTGGCAGATCGGCGGCCTGGTGCGCATCCAGGCCGGAGACGCGGTACCGGTCACGCAGGCGACCAATACTCTGTCCGCATTCGGGTATGCCGTTCAGCGGCCGAATCGCATCGGCAATCCGAACGCCTTCGCGACGCGAAGCGCTGCCGCGTGGTTCGACAAATCGGCGTTTACCGCCGCCGGACAGTTCAGCATCGGCAACAGCTCGCGGAATCCGGTGCGCGGGCCCGGTCTGCAGGATGCCGACCTGATGATCGGCAAAACATTTCGCATCTCGGAGCGGGTTAGTTTCGAATTCCGCGCGGAGGTCTTCAACGTCAGCAATACTCCCCCGCTGAACGACCCGAACGGCTCGTTTGGCAGCGCCGCCTTTGGAACCATCACGAGCGCGGGCAATCCGAGAGATTTTGAGTTCGCCGGCAAGATACGGTTTTGAACGTGTAGTACTCTGCCATACTGAGAGTTCGATCTGGCATGAACCCTCAGGAACCGTTTTTGTTGCGCAGCGCCCGCTGGCTGGCGTTTGGATCGGCGGCCGCCATTATGTTGGGGATCGCGCCCTCGCAGATCCTCCTGGCGCTTGCGTTTGCCGGGTTGCTGGCCTCTGGCGAGAAGTTGCGCTTGCCGCGCATCCGGCTGCCGCTCGCCCTCTTCCTGCTCGGGACGGTAATTTCCCTGTTGTTGTCCGACGATCCCGCCGCCGGACTTCCACAGATTCGCAAGTTCTACGTCTTCCTCGAACTGCTGGTCGTATTTTCGCTCCTGCGCAGCCTCGCCATGGTCCGGCTCCTCTTTCTCACGTGGGCGGGAATCGGCGCGATCACCGCCATTCGCGGATGCATCCAGTTTGCCGGCAAGGTGCAGGAGGCCCATCGTCTCGGCCGTAACTTCTACGAGTTTTACGTCGGCGAGCGGATCACCGGCTTCACCAGCCACTGGAATACCTATTCGGCCGAAGAGATGTTTGCCTTGATCATGCTGGCATCCTTTCTTTTCTTTGCGCCGTCCGCGCGCAAGCGCCTCTGGGTGTGGCTGCTTTGCGCCGCGCTGATCGCTCTCGCCATCGTGCTGGGAGAAACACGGGGCATCTGGATCGCCGTGGCGATCGCCCTCCTCTATCTCATTTGGTTTTGGCGGCGCTGGATGGTTGCCGTGGCGCCCGTGATCGTGTTGGCGGCGTTCTTCCTCTCACCGCCTGCACTCAAGGATCGCGTCACGTCGATCTTCAAGCCGAGGGGCGCCGATTCCAATCAATTCCGCGTCGTCACCTGGCGCACCGGGCTGCGCATGGTGGAGCGCCATCCCTGGTTCGGACTCGGACCCGAAAACGTGAAGCTGCGCTTCGACGAATACGTGCCCGCAGATATTCCCCGCCCCCTCCCATCGGGTTGGTACGGGCACCTGCACAATATCTATCTCCACTACGCAGCCGAACGCGGCATCCCCACCATGCTGGTCCTCATGTGGATGCTGATTCAGATCCTGGTGGATTTCTGGCGAGGGCTCAAGACCTTGCCGCCCGGTCCCAGCCATCGGAGATTCCTGCTTCACGGCGGCATCGCCGCGGTCCTGGCGACCATGGCGGAAGGCTGTGTGGAGTTGAATCTGGGCGACAGCGAAGTGCTCACCATGTTCCTGGTCGTAGTGGCCTGCGGCTACCTGGCCTTGGAAAAGGACCTGTGGCATAAGGCTCCGCCTTGTGCATCCGAGCGCAGCTCGGACGCCTAACCTCCCATAAACCCCGACCGCCGGGCCCCGCGTTCCAACGGCAACTGGTATCCAATCAGGCAGAACTGATCCAGCGCGAACAGCACGACCGAGTCCAACTGTTCGCCCGCTGCCATCCGCTGCTCCTGGCTCCATGGCGTCGTGTACTCGCCGATTCCCACCAGGTGGCTGCTTTGCGACCGCCCGAATCCCAGTTGCATCGGCAGCTCAATCGACGCCAGGGCCTTGTTGAGATCGCGATCCCCCGTGTACGTGAAGTTTTCGGTCTTCAGCGAATCCAGGCTGGCCGGCGTCCAATACGTGTGCGGGAAGTTAATCAGCTGGTTCAACGCGGTATCGTTCACATCCGGCGGATAGAGCACCTCGAACCGCGCGTCGGGGTGCGCCTGCCGGACGAACGTCATCACCGCGCTGGTGAATTCCCCGATCAGTTCCGGAAGGAATGCGCACTCGTCGACAAGACCGCTGGGGTCCGTGTTTTGGCTGAGGATCGCCGCCATCGGCTTTCCGTAGCGCGCCTGAAAAGTGGCCGTCGTGTAACTGTCGTAAAAAGGCATCCCCGATGCGGCCGCGAAGTACCACCACTGTACTTCGCCGAACTGCAAGTACGGACGCATCCCGGCAGTCGCCATCAAGTCCGCCATCTCGCCGTAGACCGCTTGCCAGAATGCCGTACTCTGGGGACCGAAGTTGGTCTGTAGCGCCGGCGTGTTCAGCCAAACCGGGTCGCCGTTCGGGTAGCGCTGCGCAATGCCCGCCTGCGGAGTGTCGTCTCCGTGCTGCAATTCCATGCTGAAAGACACTGTCGCCAGGATTCCATAACCCTTCAATGCCTGCAGGAACGCCGCATTCCAATCGCGCGCCGCCCGGTTGAGTTTCACCGGCGCCGCGGTATCCGTCCGCCAGATTCCGTCTACCCCGCCCGCCAGGGTGGCGCCGCTCGCCACTGCCGTGAACGCCGTGCTGTTGGTGTTCGCGCTGATTCCCACCGCGTTGCCGTCCAACCCCATCAGCCGCGACGTGATAGTCAGCACCGCGCCGTCGGCCCGCGCCCACACGCCTGTGGACCCGGCGTTGATCGATAACTCGAAACACTTGGCGATGCTCTCCGCCGTGTCGCCAATCAGGTTGAGATGCACCATCGGCGTCGGCCCCAGGAATACTTGCGTCTGCTTGCCGAATTCGGGTCCGCCTGAAAATGTGATCGTGCCGCTGGCATAACTGTGTCCCTGCCGCTGTAGTTCGTAAAACCACAACGCCCCGGCGTAGTGGTTNNTGGTCCGTATCCCAGTCGGTCGCCAGCGTCATCTGTTCCATCCGGTCGAAATCCGGCAGCGTGCCACTCGGATACGCAATTTCCAGAAAATCGAAATAGACCAGCGTCCCCGCCGCGCCGGTGTGCGTCACCGTCACTGTATGCTGTGCCTGGCCGGACGCCGCTGCGATCGGCATGCGCACCAGCACATCTTCTGCCGCTTTCTCTAAATTCAGCGCCAGCAACGTGCCTCCATCCACCTGCACCGCGACCTGCCCGCCGTTGTCCACCAGACGCGTCCCCAGATACAGCCAGTGATCGCCATTCGCCGAGTATGTGCAACTCACCTGCGCGCCCGGCGTGTTCGCCCACCGGATGGACCCGCCCGAGTAATTCCCCCGAGCCTCCGTCCAATTTCCTGCGTACACGACCGCCGAGTCATCCTCGATGCGACGGCTCCCCGTTCCTGCAACGGAGTATTGCAGCTTCGTCCCGCTCACGCTCCAGTTCGTCACCGCAACCGCGAATTCGCTGCGCGCAAAGTCGCCGCT